>NZ_JARFTR010000210.1 GCF_029167235.1 Kamptonema sp. UHCC 0994
GTAATTGGTAATTGCTAATTGGTAATTGGTAATTGCTAACTGGTAATTGCTAACTGGTAATTGGTAATTGCTAACTGGTAATTGCTAACTGGGAAAAATCTTCCTCATCTCCCCATCTCCCCCTCTCTTCCCCTAGCCCCTAGCCCCTAGCCCCTAGCCCCTAGCTCCTAATTGGTTGCAAAGGCTTACAATAAAAACAGTCCTGTGCTACCTTGCTGCCAGCAAGACTCAAGCACACTCACCCTGCAACCACATCAAACGTGCCGTACCCCCCCCAGAACAGCCAAGAGCTGGATCTGAAGACATTATTTCCCTTTGAACTAGACGATTTCCAGCAAGAGGCGATCGCAGCCCTTCAAGCTGGCAAATCCGTCGTCGTCTGCGCCCCCACAGGCTCCGGGAAAACCCTCATCGGCGAATATGCCATCTACCGCGCCCTCAGTCGCGGCAAGCGCGTGTTTTACACCACTCCCCTCAAAGCCCTCTCCAACCAAAAACTACGGGATTTTCGCCACGAATTCGGCCAAGACATGGTAGGGCTACTCACAGGCGATATGTCCTTCAACCGGGAAGCACCAATCCTGGTAATGACCACAGAAATCTTCCGTAATATGCTCTACGGAACCCCCATCGGCGAAGTTGGCACATCTCTCACGGGCGTGGAAGCCGTAGTCTTAGATGAATGTCACTACATGAACGATAGACAGCGGGGTACAGTCTGGGAAGAATCGATAATTTACTGTCCCGCCGAAGTTCAACTCGTCGCCCTCTCCGCCACAGTCGCCAACAGCGACCAACTTACAGACTGGATTGGCAGAGTACACGGCCCGACAGATTTAATTTACTCTGATTTCCGCCCCGTCCCTCTGCAATTTCACTTTGCCAATCAAAAAGGTCTTTTTCCTCTCCTCGAAGCAGGTACAAAAAAGGTTAACGCCCGCCTCGTACCCAAAAAAAAGCAGCAAAAAGAAACTAGAGGCAATATCCCCGTCCCCAATTTGCCAGAAATTCTTTCTGGCTTGCAGCAAAGGGATATGCTGCCAGCAATTTACTTTATCTTCAGTCGCAAAGGATGCGATCGCGCCGTTGGGGAAATGGGCAATTTGTCCCTAGTAACAGAGAAAGAATCTGCCTCACTGCGCCGGATTGTGGACGACTTTTTAGAGCGCAACCCAGAAGCCCGTCGCGCCGGACAAGTAGAACCCCTTTACCAAGGCGTAGCAGCCCACCACGCAGGCATTTTGCCCGCTTGGAAAGGATTAGTTGAAGAACTTTTCGGCATGGGTTTAATTAAAGTCGTATTTGCCACCGAAACCCTCGCCGCCGGGATCAATATGCCCGCCCGTACCACAGTAATTTCTACCCTTTCCAAACGCACAGACAGGGGACACCGCCTGTTAAATGCTTCCGAATTCCTGCAAATGGCGGGTAGAGCTGGCAGACGGGGGATGGACGAGGTGGGATACGTTGTTACCGTGCAAACGCCCTTTGAAGGGGCAAAAGAAGCCGCTTACTTAGCTACAGCGGGAGCCGATGCCCTTTCCAGCCAGTTTACTCCTAGCTATGGTATGGTATTGAACTTGCTGCAAACTCACACTCTGGAAGAAGCTAAAGAGCTTGTAGAGCGCAGTTTTGGGCAGTATATTTCTACTCTGCACTTGCAGCCCCAACAAGCAGAAATTGACATCCTCAAAAGGGAATTAGCCGCGATCGAGGCACAATTAGACTCCAGCGGCAAAAACATCACCTCTTTAGAGAAATTGCTCGCCAATTATGAGAAATTGCAAGGGCGAGTTAAAGAAGAAAAGCGGATCTTAAAAACTTTAGAACAACAGGCAGAAGAAATACGGCTTAAAGATATGTCCGTTGCCGTTGCTTTTGCTGTAGTTGGCACAGTGGTTAGTCTCAAAGGTAAGCACGTCCCGACAGCTAAACGACCCCAAGCACCAGCTTTACCAGCCGTGTTAGTTGCCAAAATACCGGGGCCTGGTCAAGCTCCTTACTTGGTATGTTTGGGTAGAGATAATCGCTGGTATGTGGTGGCAATTAGCGATGTAGCGGGCTTGTATGCCGAAATTCCGCGCTTGATAGTGGTGGATGGTTTAGGCGTTCCCCCTGAGATGGCGATGAGATTGGGCCAGTGTCGGATTGGAAGTGAAGATACAGCCGCGATCGCACGTTTAATTCCAGAAATGCCCACACCCACACCGGCCCCAGAAGCGATCGCACAGCAACAGCGAATAGCCGCACTCGAACAACAGCTAGAAAATCACCCCCTCCACGAATGGGGAAACCCCGCTAGCTTACTCAAAAGGCAGCGTAGACGTGGGGGACTGGTGAAAGAAATTAGCGATCGCCAACAGCAGCTAGAAAAGAAACGCGCCCACTACTGGGAAGAATTTCTCAATTTAATCGCTATCTTACAAAGTTTTGGCTGCTTAGATGGCTTAATGCCAACAATTTTGGGCAAAGCTTGCGCTGCCATTCGCGGCGATAATGAATTGTGGCTAGGTTTATCCCTGATGTCCGGCGAATTTAACGAACTCGATCCCCACCACTTGGCTGCTGCTTGTGCCGGCTTAGTAACCGAAGTTTCCAGACCCGACAGTTGGACTCGCTACACTCTTTCCCCGGAAGTTTTAGAAGCTTTAGACAATTTACAGCGAGGTCTGCGGCGGCGAGTATTCCAAGTACAGCATCGCCACGACGTAGCAATCCCCATCTGGCTAGAGCGTGAGATCGTTACTTTGGTAGAACAATGGGCTTTAGGTGTAGAATGGCTTGACATTGTGGCCAACACGAGTTTAGATGAAGGCGATGTGGTGCGGATTTTGCGCCGGACTTTGGATTTCTTATCTCAAGTGCCTCACGTACCTTATATATCCGAGTCTTTACGAAGCAATGCCTATCGCGCTATGCAGTTAATTGACCGTTTTCCTGTTAATGAAGGGGTTGATTGAATAATAGTTAGTAGTTAGTTGTTAGTGGTTAGTGGTTGGTTGTTAGTGGTTGGTTGTTAGTTGTTGGTTGTTAGTTGTTAATATTTGACAATTACAAGACTTACGCAAAATCATCCGTAACGCCGCCTTCTAGGCGGTGAAGTTACCGCCTAGAAGGCGGCGTTACGTAAAATATGCAGAAGTCTTAATATTACAAAATTGATGGAGAGCGATATTGTTAGTTCATTTATTTTTTACAACTAACAGTTAACAGTTAACAGTTAACAGTTAACAGTTAACAGTTAACAGTTAACAGCTAACAGTTAACAATTAGTCCAAGTGGTGTGTTGATGAGTTTTGATAACAATGCAGCTTAAGAAGCCTCACATAATGCCTGATATTCGCCTTCAGGCTAGAAAAACGCGACTGCTCGTCTCTGTGCTAGTAGGAACTCTAGCCAGTAGCCTAGTTAATTTACTCGTGCTACTTCCCTCTCCAGGGCTAACAGAATCAGTCTTGGGCGTAGTTCGGAGCTCAGATAATTCTGCTGATTGGATTAAAATTACAACACGGCTTTGGGAAAGTGGAATTGGCCGTTATAAGCCAATTAATCTCGAAGATATCAAAAGTGCAACGGATTTAGCAGGCGTTTCTGTACTATTTTTGCCTAACATTGAAACTCTTAGTGCAGTCCAAGTTAAAGCCATTGAAGAGTGGATGAAACAGGGAGGGCGGTTAATTGCCACAGGCCCAGTGGGGCGAAGTTCTCCAGCTTTAGTAAGACAATCACTGCGATCGCTCTTAGGTGCTTATTGGGCTTTTCCCTTAACTCAAGCCACAACACCGGAACCGAGGATTCGCTGTCGAGATATTGCTTGTAAAGTTTCTACTAATTGGGTTCCTCCTGAGCAAGCAAACGCCACAGTCAAAGGTGGTGTCTTAATTCCGGCCGATATGAACAGTCAAACCGCTGCGATCTGGAAACAGAGTGACGGTTCCTCAGCAGTAGTTGCTAGCGATCGCGCTACCTATCTAGGTTGGCGCTGGGGTACAGACGGATCTCCAGAGTTGGATCGAATTTGGATGCAAGCATCCTTAACAAGATGGGGCGGTACTGTTGGCCCCGCGCCCGATGTGGCAAGATCGGGACAGGGAAGCGGGGACAGTAGGGGCGGTGCCCCCGTCCCCGCCCCAGAGCAGGGGAGAATTTCTCGCTCTACACCAGTTAATCCCTCTCCGCCATCTACCCTACTTCCCCCATCTCCCCCATCCCCCCCATCTTTCCCATCTTCTCCGTCTGGCCCAGTTCCAGAGAATTTTACCGATCCGTCGGAACAGTCAGCACCCGCTGGTTTAGATGTGGAAGCGAGTGCTAATAAGCCCATCAGCACCATAGAAGCGTACTTGATGCGCCAAGAACTTACAAATCTTTTGGGTAGGTTTGAAAGCTCTCTGATCGCGGCTAATTCTGCAAATGTAGCTATCAACCTCAATGCTGCAAGCTTTGCGCCGCAACTGGTAGCGGCGACTAACAACATCGGTGGCGGGGTTGCTACTAGGCCTCCCGTCATACAAGGGGCCGCTGCGGGTGCGATCGCACAGGCGAAGCAAGTTCTACAAGAGTTTGATCGGCTGATTGCAGCCCAAAACTACAGCGCTGCTAGACAACAATGGCTGCAAGCGCGACAACAACTTTGGCGAAATTACCCAACGGAAGGACAACGAGTTGGGGCTGAAATTCGAGCCGTTTGGCTGGATAGAGGCAGCATTGTTAAGGCTGGTTCTGAGCAAGGATTAGCCGCAATTTTTGACCGTCTCGCCCAAGCCGGCATTAATACAGTTTTCTTTGAAACTTTAAATGCCGGCTATCCTATTTATCCCTCTCAAGTAGCACCGCAGCAAAATCCGTTAACAGTTGGGTGGGACCCAATGGAAGCTGCTGTAAAATTAGCCCACGAGCGGGGGATGGAATTACACGCTTGGATTTGGACTTTTGCTACTGGAAATAAGCGGCATAATACTTTGCTGGGACTCTCTGGGGATTATCCAGGGCCGGTACTTTCCGCTCATCCTGATTGGGCAAATATAGATAATCAAGGCCGCCGCCAGCACGTTAATGATGGCAAATTTTATCTCGATCCCGCTAATAAAGAAGCCCGCAGTTATTTATTACAAATAATTGGGGAAATTTCCAGTAAATACAAAGTTGATGGGTTGCAACTGGATTACATTCGCTATCCTTTTCAAGACCCAAATTTGGGTTTTAGTTATGGCTATGGAAAAGCCGCCCGCGAACAATTCCAGCAAAGTTATGGTGTAGATCCGGTTAAACTTTCCCCAGATAGTGGGGATTTATGGCGTAAATGGACGGAGTTTAAGACTGAACAAATCAATAGTTTTGTTGCAGAAGTTTCCCAGTTTTTGCGACAAAATTATCCTCGCACGATTATCTCAGTGGCGGTGTTTCCGCACCCAGAAAGTCAACGGATTTATAAAATCCAGCAAAATTGGGAAGTTTGGGCACGTCGGGGAGATGTCGATTTAATTGTGCCGATGACTTATGCTTTGGATACTAATAGACTCCAACGGATTGCACAACCCCTAGCGAGGGAACAGAATTTAGGCACGACTTTAATTGCTCCAGCGGTGAAGTTGTTGCAGTTACCTGAAATTGTAGCAATTGACCAAATTCAAGCTTTACGGGATTTGCCAACGGGGGGTTATTCCATTTTTGCTGTTGAGACGATTAGTAATAATTTACAAAGCTTTTTTAGTCGCACTCAAGGGCAAACTCCTGTGCGTTCTCAGTCTGCAAATGGGCCTATTCCTTATCGTCAACCTTTCGAGGCTGCTGCTGTTCGCTATACTGCTTTGAAGCAGGAATGGAGTTTGCTTTTGGCTACTAATCAACTGCGAATTTCTAATTCTGAGCTTAATGGTTTACGCTCTCAATCGGATGAGTTAGCGCAGGCTTTGAGTGCATTAGCTGCTAATCCTTCTGCGGATAAGTTAGGGAATGCAAGGAGGTTGTTAGAGGCTTTTGAATCTCAGTTTCAAAATTCGATGCGGCTGCATTCTATGGAGAATGGTTATCAGGTTCAAACTTGGCAGAATCGTTTAGCGAGTTTGGAAATGCTGTTGCGTTATGGGGAAAGGGTGGAGTTAAACCGCAGATGAATGCAGATGAACGCAGATTAATAAAAATATCTGCGTTTATCTGAAAACTGTATTTATTCCTCTGATTCAAAAAAATCAGCAGGAGACATTTGGAAAAAATCAGCAAGTTGGCGAATTTGCTTGGCTGTGAGTTTTCGCTTACCGCTCAATACTTCAGAGAAAGTAGACTCTGATTTAAAAATAGGTACTAAGTCTTTTTTTTCTAGATTGTGTTCTTCTAAGAGAGCCTTAATTAATTTTATTCCCTGAAGCTTAGGTATCGGCTTCTGGTAAAGTAGTTGATGCTCGTAGACTAGACTTCCTAGAACATTAATGTAGTCTTGTTCCTCTGGTGTTAGCTCGCCCTTATCTACGAGTGAATCGATTACTTTTTGGGTAGCATTCAATTCCTCTTCAGAAATAATCGGGCGAGGAGGAAAGCTTTTAAGCAAGTCTATATATTTACTATTAGTTTGTATACCAAGAGTCATTTTTTTAGTTGTCATTTTGGTAAACTAATATCATTATTTTAGCAAGTTATAAATAAGCTGTCAAGACTCTTCACCATCTTTTATACTCTTTTTAGACTTTTTAGAAATCTTCTGCTGAGAAAATATGCGGCAATTATTTATATCAGAATTCTCTTGAGAGATTTGCTGAGTATTTGACATACTTACTAAGTTATAGTGAACATTTTCCCCATAAATTGTTAAAGAAATCTGACAAATTTCTAGGAAATTAATAAACCACTGACAATCATCCTGCTTTTCATCTTCATAATACTGAATTAATCGAGCAAGACAAACTTCTAAATGCAGGCGCGAATGCGGAGAAATTAAAACCAATTTCAACAATAAAATTCCCAAATTTAAAGGATTGCCTTGAGAAGCGAAGATTCTAAAAATTGCAGAGGGTTTACCTGAATTTTGAATTGTTAAGTATTTGATTAAATAATTGGAAGTTCTGAGCAGTAGATTTTTGTTAAAAGTTTCTCCATCGTTTTCGGGGGAAATAAGATTAAGTCTATGAGTTAATTTGCCTTGAATGATTTTCACTAAAACAGTTTTTTCTGACAAATAGAATAAATACTGAAGTAAAGATTCTTTAAACTGCTTGTAGTTAATGTTTTGGCTTTGAGTTATGAAAATATTAGCTAATCTTGGATAACTCAAAGCACCTCTGCTTACCAAAATCATTTTAATTAAATTTAGAGCTTCATCGCCTAAAAGTGTGGGATTGTGGTAAATTATGTGTTTAAATGCAGGTGATTGACAGCGAGATGTGTACATTGCGAGTTCAAACTTGTACTGCTCTTTGATCTGTTGTGATAAAATTCTTGCAGCTTGACGCTGTTCTTCTGAATTTGAGGGGTCTGCATATTGAGTAGCTAGTAAAAAAGGTGTGTAGCGGCTAGTCCAGTGAGTTTGGGCAACATCATATTTAGATACAAATAGCTTGATTTCTTCGTAGTCTTTGCTTTGTACAAAGTTAATCAGCCAAACCTTGAGTATTCTCAGAGGGTTGTCTAAAGGGGGCTGGCTTGACTGTTCTTTAGCAAGAACTTGGACTAATTCAAGAGACAGTTGGTGCTGTTTCTGAGACATCCAGTTATTGAGTAAAATGTAGCAGCAACGCTTAAATAAGTTTTTGTACTCTAATTCATCTTTGACTAAAACTATTGTATGTACGGCTTGAATTACTTCAGAGTTTACTGGAAGAATTAGGGCAATAAATAAATTTTTAAATTCTTGGAAAACTGCGGCGGGAGTATAGAGTTTTACACTGTCAATAAAAAATTTGTAGAGAATCTCTTGAGCAGTGTGAATATTTAATTCTAGATTATTTGATTGAACTAATTGTTGATTTTGATAACCTTCTGATAAGGTATTATTTACTATTGATGATGGCAGAACTTTTGACTCTTTCGTGTTTGCAGAAGATAAAAAGTCCTGAGATGGCATAGTGTCCTCTATCAGTCGAATTGAGTTCTTATTATTATATGGTGGTCTATAGTTTTATGTCTAATCCTTAATTTGAGTATTTCAGTCAAGGCTTACGCACGGGTCAAATATACTTAAAACCCCTTGATTTTCCTGTAAATCATGGGAAATCAAGGGTTGAGTGCGATCTTTTAATTGGAAAAAGGGTTGAGGGCTGTAATAAAACTGTAAAACTATTTAGTTATTAAGGAGTAATATTTCCTGTGGGCAGGAAAAATTTATCAAAATTTTGCGATCGCCAATATATCTCTCTGAAAATCTCTAAACACTTTTAGATTACTGGAAAGTCCTTGCCATTGAATTAAGCAGTTGCCATCCAATCCCAAATTCGCTCTAGCTGTTGTGTTGTCACCAGTCCATACTGCCATAGAACCATCCCAAAGAGACTAGGGCTATCTTCGCTGCGGCGCTCCGCGAGCGCGATCGCAGAAAGAGGCAGGGCTAACTCTTCGAGTAAAAATTGCTTAAATAGATTGATTTTATTAGTGTTCATGGCTTAACTCCAAAAATTTATTATTTGTATCTCCAACGCCGACTGAACCGATCTCGGTAAAATCTAGAATATCTAAATGCTTTATATAAAGTTCTCGCTCTCCAGACTGAAGCTCTCTCCATCTTGCGAAATAACTTCTGCTTGGGGCCGATCCTTTCTTGAGATTAGACTGCGCGATCGCAACTCCCTCAAACCAAAGCTAAGTCTAAATACTTAGCAGCAACTTTTAACTGACTTGGAAACTCATGTAGTTAGCCTGCACCAATTCCAGCGATTCCTGCTTCACTCTGCCCGCCATCGCTGCCAACTGCAAACTCATATAAGCATTCAAATCTTCCAAGCTGTAACTAGCTGAGAGCAACAACTGACCTATGAGCTTTTCGGCTTCTACTGTGAGGTGGCCAGTTGTCAGAGCTTGTTGGGCAATTTCGCGAATGGGAATCATGGGAAAACCTGCTTTTGCTTTACATAATCAGTATCAGGGTTTTCCCTCCGCAGCTCAGTGATGCAAATTTCCCTGTCTTTGTGATGATTTTAGTGCTGTATAGTGATTCGGCATCAGGAAAGCTGTGATACCGATCACCAGCAGTATTCAAGTTAATGAGGATGTTTAAATCGCCATCTTTACTTTCTGGTGACAGGAATCATAGTATTTTTAGATTATCCCCCCAAATTCAGGGGGGATAATGAAATGGATTTCAGAATTCAAGATTTAGCAGTTTAAGCTAAATCAAATAGGAGAAACTCAGCCTTGTCTGCCGCTTCGATCTCGATATTCGATTCATCACTAATTGCCGCGCCATCTCCATTTTTCAACGGCAAACCATTGAGAACAATTGCACCACGAGCAACTTGCACCCAAGCATGGCGCTTAGGTTGTAAGGAATGAGAAACGCGATCGTTTTTTTCCAAAACAGCCGCATATAAATCTACATCCTGATGCACCTTAACAGCACCATCCCGTGCATCTCTAGCGGCAACTAAACGCAACTTACCAGGATTATTTGCCACATCAAAATCACGCTGTTCGTAACTTGGTTGCAATCCCTTTGTATCGGGAAGCAGCCAAATTTGTAGTAAATGAACTGGGTCTTTTTTCGATTGATTAAACTCGCTATGCCGGATACCCGTACCTGCACTCATTCGCTGTACTTCACCAGGCTTAATCACTTCGCCATTGCCGATACTATCTTTGTGTTCGAGGGCTCCTTCCAAGACATAAGTAATGATTTCCATGTCTTGATGACCGTGCGTCCCGAAACCACCACCGGGGTTAACAATATCCTCATTAATTACCCGTAAGGCCCGAAAACCCATTTGATTTGGGTCATAATAATTGGCAAACGAAAATGAGTGGTAACTATCCAGCCAACCATGATTAGCATGACCTCTATCTTCACTCTTTCTGATGACGATCATTTTCTAATTCCTCATTTTTCAACTTTGAATGGAAAGTGTCAACTTAGATAGAATTGGTGGTTGAAAACTTAAAGTTTAGCGTGAGTACCATCGCAAAATGGGGAGTTTGCGGTGTGTTTGCAGTTGCAAAGTGCTACCGTTTTTTTCTCAGTAATTTCAAAAGCTAGCGGCGCAAATTCTGTACCCTTGTGGCCACCATCACAATAAGGCTGGTTTTTAGATTGACCGCACTTGCACCAGTAGTAAGTACCAGGCTCTAGCTCAAGAACAACAGGCTTTTTATCAAAGATAACAGGTGTACTCATTGGATTCTCCTCTCAGGAACGGCAACAGATTTTTTATCTCTGTGCTTTTTGCATATTTATACTTTAAACTAAGTAAAGCAATAATGGGAAGTATGCACTTTAAAGTAAGGTAGTACCCAAAAAGATACTATGCAAATCAACACAGATACTGAAAGAGCCAGTTGTATCGTGGAAAGAACCTTAGATGTGATTGGCGGGCGCTGGAAGGTTTTAATCCTCCGCGAGTTATTTCAAGGGGTGAAGCGTTTTAATGAGCTGCAACGCGCCTTAAAAGGTATTACTCAAAAAATGCTCACGCAACAACTACGGGAGATGGAGTCACATGGTATTGTCCATCGGGAAATATACTTACAGGTTCCTCCCAAAGTCGAATATTCGCTCACACCTTTAGGAGAAAGTCTTAAACCAATCATCGATGCTATGCACGAATGGGGTGTTAAGTATAGCAACCGCCAGGGCGGTTAGGGGCTAGGGGCTAGGGGCTAGGGGCTAGGGAAAGAAGGGGAAGAGGGGAAGAGGGGAAGAGGGGAAGAGAGTTAATGGCTTCGCCGTGAGCGCTCAGCCGAACGGTTTGGGCCATGAGCGAGTGTCCTAAGTAGTCGGACATAAATAAACGCAGCCATGTCATTGCGAAGGTCACGAAGTGAAGTGAAGCATAAGCCCTTCGGGCAGGCTACGCCAACGCAGGGTTTTGGGATTGCTTCGCACAGCGAACAATGACATTATTTATTTTTGTCCAACTACTTAACTGCCTTGGCGGTTGCTATATCTCAATCAAAACAATTAATTTTGACAAAAATATGTCATTGCGAGCGTAGCGAAGCAATCGCAAGGCTTTGGGATTGCTTCGCTACGCTCGCAATGACAAGTCATCCCTAAGTAAGCTCTAACAACTAACAACTAACAACTAACAAATTACAACTAACAAATTACAACTAACAATCAACAACCAACAAATCACAACCAATTTCCTACTAAAACAAAAGCTGCCCAGAAATAAGGATGAGAAAATCTTTTATCCTGCAAAACTGCCTGTTGAGCGCGGCGAAGAGCTTCAGCTTTTGTTACTTCTTTTTTAGCTAATTCTTCATAAAATTTAGTCATCAGTAAAGCAGTAGCTTCATCACTAACATACCACAAAGATGCCATCGTACTCCGCGCTCCTGCCCGCACAGCTACCCCCGCTAATCCCAAAGCTGCCCGCTTATCTCCGACAGCAGTTCTACAAGCACTGAGAACTAGCAATTCAATAGGGCGAGCATTCCTTGTATTTCCCCGTAGCAAACTATCTAATTCCCTAGCATTAATTCGCTCGTCCCAAGCAAGAATAAATGTATTTTCGGCTTTAGAACTAAATTCACCGTGAGTTGCTAAGTGAACTACTGGGTAAGGAAAGGAATTAATGTTTGCTTTTAAGTTGGCTTCGGTGAAAGATTGATTTAGCAACTCTGTAGTCGGAACTTCTGCTCCGATGCGCTGCAATTCAGTCTCAACACCAGGAAGTGCATCAAATCCTTGGCGGGCTTCACTCAGACCACCAGTAAGAATTTTAAGGCTATTTCTTGCTAAAGGTTTGGCATCTACAAGTTGTAAACCCGGAGCTATTGCAATACTATATTTTTGAGCTAAATATTGGTTGCCATCGTAAAGAGCAGCCATCGGAATATTCCGCAGAGAACCATCTAAGACAAAGACTAAAGTTTGCACGCCACTTGCGGCTAAGTCAGTTTCGATGGGACGAATTAACCAGTCATAAGTTTGTTGCGAGGGTTCTAATAAGATTTTTAAGACACCCCGCATCAAGGTTCTTGTCAGTCCTTCCCGCAGTTTGATAAGTGTTTCTTCTACTCGATCTTCGGTTACAAAGGTGGTGTAGTGGCGAAGAGGTTTGTTTGGAAGTTTAACAATTACTTCAAGGCGATCGCGCAAAATAATCGGATAAAAAATAGCTGCTTTGGGATCGATTTGGTCGATTTGAACTGGCTGGAAATCTAAACAAGCATCCCGAAAAAAATTGTCAAGTTCAGCTACTTGTAATGCTTCTATTATTTGCCTTGCTTGAATCAATGCTGATTGCTCTATAACTCCCTGGTTTTGCGAATAATTTAGAGGCGGTTGTAAGAGCAAACTTACTAGCTCTCGATAGACTGGTTCGACACTTTCTCGAAATGAAAATTGTACATCTGAGCTAATAGTAACTAAATCTGTACGAAGAGACTGGAGCGTTTTTACTGCGGAGAAATAAGCCGCGATTGCACCTTCTCTTTCTCCTTGGACTTGCATGATTCTTCCTAATTGCCACTGCCACTGATAGGCAATATCCGCAGCATTCAAGGCTTGTGCTAAAAGTAATGCTCTATCAGTTAGCCTTCTCGCCTCAGTCCATTGTTGATTCTGTTCGTAAAGTTTGCCCAAATTGCCTATAGCATAAGCTTCTGCTCTTTTATCTTTTAGGCTTTGAGCTAGTTTTACTGCTATTGCTAATAATTGAGCCGGAACTTGATAATTGGTTAGTTGCCGTTCTTCTCCATCTTTTTGCCCAATCTTAATTAAGCTATGAGCCAAATTAATTCTAGCATAAATTGCTGTTCTACTAGCAGGTAAATCATTAAGCAATAACTGGATTTTTGGTGATAAAAATTTAGCTTCTGACCATTGTTTTTGGTCTAATAAAAGGCTGAGTTGGTTTAATTGCGCTTCAATTGTATGTAAAGGTGTAGGAGATGCTTTCACCGCCCGCTGATAAAAATCTAAAGCTACTTCCGGTTTTTGCTGTACTCTAAATGTATTACCCAAGCTAATCATAGCGGCTGTCAAGGCTTCGGGAGATTTCAATTTTTCAGCTATTGCTAAACTTTGCTGCAAAACTTCCTGAGATTGATTCAAATCTCCCACTACCCGCAACGCATCGCCTAAGCTCTGAAATCCTCTGGCTTTTAATAGCGTATCGGGTTGATATTGTAAACTTTCTTTTACGAGCTTTAAATTTTTAATAGCTTGATTGTATAAACCTAATACTTGCAGGGATTGCGCTTGGTTAATCTGGTTTCTGGTTACTCCTGTAATATCCCCAATTTGCCTGTATTTTTCGACGGCTTGTTTCCAGGTTTCTAGGGATTGTTCGGAATTGCCAGCGGATAATTCTAATTGTCCTTTTACTTCAAGAATTTGAGCAAAAATTTTTGTCTTTTCAGCGGTATTTTCTATTTGGTTTAGTTGGTTAAAACTATCTGTAATTGCTAACGCTGCTTTAGACCTTTCTCCAGCCTGATGATAAACCAGTGCCAGATTTCTCAAAGCTCTTGCCTGAGCCAATTTATTGCCTTGGGCGGCATAATCAACAACTAAGTGCTGTAATACGGCGATCGCATCGGTAAAATGTCCCGTTTCGTAAAGTTGCTGTGCCTCTTGTTCTAAGGTTGCTACTGGATTTGAAGGTGGCGTTTGCCTGAGTTCGGCTTTAGCAAATAGTTCAGGAGTAATTGCTAGTGCTTTCTGCGCTTGGAAACCGCAAGCTAAAAACAAAAAGTAAACACTAAAAATAGGCAAGTTTTTCATCTATGTAGTTGTTAGTTGTTAATTGTTAATTGTTAATTGTTAGTTGTTAATTATTAATTGTTAGTTGTTAAGTTCAGGGACGGATGGATGACAACCAGGATTTATCAATCCAGGACTGTATTCGGAGTTCAGATCGTTAGTAGTAAGGATAACGTTTCCATCAGGCCCCAATGTCCAGCCAGTTGCTTCCACGTGGTTATTGAGCAAAGTTTTTAACAGTTTCTATGAAAGCAATAACATCTTTTTCCTGCGTATTAAAAGCGGTGACAAGTCTAACAAGGCTCCCAGATTCACTATCCCAACGATAAAACTCAAATCCTTCGGATAAAAGCGCTTTAATTACTGGTTCTGGAAGCTCTATGAAAATTTCATTTGCTTCTACTGGATAGGAAAGCTTCACCCCTGGAACTCCCGCCACCCCTTGTACTAATTTGGCAGCCATTTCGTTAGCTTTAGTTGCATTTATTATCCACAAATTATCTTTAATATATGCTTCTAGTTGCGCTGATAAAAACCGCATTTTTGAAAAAAGATGACCGCTGCGCTTGCGGCGATATTGGAAATCTTGCACCAAATTTTGATTGAAAAATACTACTGCTTCTGCGGCCATTGCACCATTTTTAGTGGCTCCAAATGAAAGCACATCAACGCCACTACGCCAAGTGATATCGGCAGGAGAACAACCAAGACTGGCGACAGCATTTGCAAACCGCGCTCCATCCATATGTAATTGTAAATTGTGAGCGTGAGTTACTTCGGCAATTTGGGAAATTTCATCAGCATGATAAATAGTTCCGGCTTCTGTTACCTGAGTAATACTGACACCAGCAGGTTGTACATGATGAACAAATCCTGCGCCGGCACGATTGAGGATTTCAGCTAACTTTTTAGCATCAATTTTTCCATAATTTCCTGTTAGTGTTACTAGCTTTGCACCACCAGTATAAAATTCTGGTGCGCCGCATTCATCGACGTTGATATGAGATTCGGCATGACAATAAATTGCTCCGTAAGGAGGGGCAATAACGGAGAGAGCGAGGGCATTGGCGGCGGAACCAGTTGCCACTGGAAAAACTGTTACCGGTGTCTCGAATAGTTCGGAAAATTTAGCTTGCAAATTCTGGGTGTATTCATCATTTCCGTAAGACATGGCGGCCCCGTCATTGGCAGCTACGATCGCTGCCATTATTTCTGGCGAAACTCCGGTTACATTGTCACTGCAAAAATTCATTTTGGTAATTGGTAATTGGTAATTGGTAATTGATAATTAGTAATTGGTAATTGGTAATTCCTCTATTAGCACTCACACTCTACCATCATCTCAGGTTTTGTTTTCCATAACCGCAAATTTTTATACATTTAATATTATCATAATTTATCCTAAAAAAATAAAACAAAAAGTCCAATGGTTAAAGGATTGGGTAAGTGGGATCTGTGGAAATACGAGTGCGAATAGCATTAAAGCTGAAACTTGCCAAAGCTGTCTCCGTTTTTATACGTAAGTGTATTTACATAAATCAAGTCTTGACAATCATCGGCCTTTGCTCCGAGAGACAGTTTTTTTTGTCAAGATAAGTGTCGCAGATAACTTTAATACTTTACTTACAAAGCTTATCTTTAAAATATAGGCTGTACTCATACTAAAAGTGCATCGTAAATTAACCATGTTACACCCCAACCAATCTTTTTGTCGCACCCTTGCTCCCACAGAAATATCTGGTATCGCTGCCACCTTGCAGCCGGAGGTAGACCAACTAACTGCCGAATTAAACAGCACTCGCCAGCAACTACAGCACAAGATGGAGCAGCTAAAAAAGACCAATGATGCTCTCCAGGAAAGCCAAGCACGCCTGCATACAGTCATTTCCAAAGCGCCAATCGTCCTCTGGACATTAGATTGCGAGGGTACATTCACTTTTTTTGATGGCAAAGGGCTAGAAAATTCAGGTCTTCAGCCTGGTCAACTCGTCGGCCAGTCAATTTTTAATTTATACTGCAACCATCCAAACATTTTGGAAAGTATTACCTTTGTACTTGCAGGCAACGAACACACTTGGATTGCAGAAATTGGGGATTTAGTCTACGAAAGTCAAGCAACTCCGATCGGAGATAAAAATGGTAAAGTTGTTGGACTCCTCGGTGTTTCTACTGATATTACGCTGCGGCATAAATCAGAAACCGCCCTGCAAAAAGCGAAGGTTGAGTTAGAGTTTAGAGTTGATGAGCGGACAGCGGCTTTAAAGGAGTCCAACGATCAGTTGGTAGTAGAGATTGTGGAACATCTGCAAGCAGAGAAAGCGCTACGATATCGAGTTGAATTTGAGCAACTAATCGCAACTCTTTCTACCCATTTTATCAATTTAAGACCAGAAGGATTTGACAGCGGAATTAAGCGAGCACTGGAAACAATTGCAACTTTTAGTCGAGTCGATCGCAGTTACGTCTTTTTGCTTGATGACAAGGGTATCGATCTCAATAATACTCACGAATGGTGCGCCCCTGGCATTGCGCCACAAATTTGTCAACGCCAAGGTATATCAGTTGAAGCTTTACACTGGTGGCAAGAGCAAATCCACCAGCTTGAAACTATTTATATTCCCAGTGTTGCTAAATTACCGCGATCGCAACGCACTACGAAAGCCATTTTGCGATCGCAGTCTATCCAATCCCTGATTGTCGTGCCTATGGCTCATCGTGGCTCTCTAGTTGGATTCCTGGGCTTAGATTCTGTGCAAGTAGAAAAAACTTGGTCGGAAGATATCATTGCCTTACTGCGAATAGTTGGTGAAATGTTTGTCAATGCCCTAGAGCGTAAACGAGTAGAAGAAGCTTTAAAAGAAAGCGAAAAAAAGTACCGCAATCTCGTTGAAACCTGTCAAGACTTAATTTGGTCAGTAGATCTGGAAGGAAAATTTACTTTTGTTAACTCGGCTGCTAAGCGGATTTACGGTTACGAACCAGCAGAAATTATCGGTCGCCCTTTTACAGATTTTCTGCCGTCTGAGCAACAACAGCAGTATATTGAAATACTCGAACAACTATTAGCTGAGGCTAGCATTGAAGGGCAAACTCGCCCGTATTCTCCTTATGAAACAGTGCATTTACGGCGTGACGGCACTCCCGTTTACCTTAGAATCAGTAGTATTGTTTATAAAGGTGATAACGGCAACGTTTTAGGGATTACTGGCACTGCTATAGATATTAGCGATGCCTACGGTGAGCTTCGCTTACGTAAACGTGCAGAAGCGCAAAAAACGCAATTAATTGCCTCTCTCCAAGAGTCAGAACGCAAATTTCGTAGTCTATACGAAGCCACCAGCGATGCAGTAATGCTGCTCGACGAACAAGGTTTCTTTGACTGCAACCTAGCTACCCTAAAAATATTTGGCTGTCAGGTTAAGGAGGACTTTTGTGGGAAGCAACCGAGCGAATTTTCTACCCCATTACAGCCAGGAGGACAAGATTCAGAAAGTTTAGTAAAACAACACATTACGATCGCAATGGAGACAGGTAGTAATCGATTTGATTGGCTGCATCAACGCATTGACGGTTCAGAATTTCCCGCAGAAGTATTGCTTTCTGCGATGGAAATCGACGGCAAAAAAATGCTGCAAGCAGTAGTGCGCGACATTACCGAGCGAAAGCGAGGCGAAGAGGAAATTAAAGCCTCTTTAGCAGAGAAGGAAGTCCTGCTTAAAGAAATTCACCATCGCGTTAAAAACAATCTTCAGGTTATTTCTAGTCTGCTCAGACTTCAGTCGCGATATATTCAGGATCGGCGCACGATTGAAATGTTAAAAGAAAGCCAGAATCGCGTTAGGTCGATGGCCCTAGTTCACGAGCAATTATATCAATCCAAAGACTTGTCGAGGATTGACTTTGCTGAATACATCCGCCACCTAGCTACTAATTTATTTCAGGCTTATGAAGTCAATCAAAATGGTGTTAATTTGAGCATGAATGTTGATTCAATTTATCTGAATATTGACACAGCAGTTCATTGTGGATTAATCATCAATGAATTGGTTTCAAATTCTCTGAAGTACGCTTTTGTTAATCAGTCAAAAGGAGAAGTTTATATAGAATGCTTAGTCGAAAATCAGCAATTTATGCTGAGAGTTAGGGACAATGGTGTTGGATTTCCCGCCAACTTAGATTTCAGAAACTCAGGCTCATTAGGGCTGCGATTAGTATGTTCTTTAGTAAATCAGCTAAGAGGCACTATTGAACTAAATAATAGTAAAGGAACTACAATCGCAATTACATTTACAATGCAAAACTTACAGCATGGGAGTGAAACTAATGTCAAGAGCTAAAATCCTCATAGTTGAAGATGAAAGCATCATTGCCGAGGATATTGCAGATAGTTTAAAAACTCTGGGATATAGCATTAGTGCTATAGTATTTTCTGGAGAAGAAGCGATTCAATTAGCAGGCGATATGCAGCCTGATTTAGTCCTGATGGATATTCATCTGCAAGGAAAAATGGACGGTATAACAGCAGCCGAAGAAATTAGATCGCGCTTCCAAATACCAGTAGTTTATTTAACAGCTTACGCCGATGACAACACTTTGCAGCGCGTTAATGCTACAAAACCCTTCGGCTACGTCGTCAAACCATTTGAAGAAAAAAACTTGCATTCAGCTATTCAAATCGCTCTCCATCGGCATCAGTATGACTGTTTGACAAATTTGCCGAATCGCTCCTTATTGCGAGAGCGGCTCAATCAGATATTAGAAAAACAAAAGGCTTTTCAGGCTCTTATTCCAATTGTATCTTTAAGCGTGGATCGGATTAACAAAATTAATGGCACATTAGGGCATCCTATCGGTGATTCTGTACTCCGCATCATTAGCCAAAGGCTGACTAACAGCAATCCTAATTTTAATATGGTTGCTCGTTTAGAATCCGCTGAATTTGCTATTATTATGCCGCTAGTTGAGCAAAAACAAGATGCTGTGAATGTCGCTCAAACTATTTTAGATATTATATCCGATCCCATAATTATCGATGGTTATGAAGTTTATGTTACTGCTAGTATTGGTATAGCTTTCTATCCTTGTGACGGAACCGAGGGAGACGAATTGTTAAAAAATGCTTATGCAGCCATGTATTATACTCAGCAGCAGGGCGGGAATAGTTGTCAATTTTATACTTCTAAATTATCAATGGTATCTATCAATCAAATTGTTGAGGAAACCAGCCTTCGGAATGCTCTTAAACGCTCAGAGTTTGAGGTTTACTATCAGCCCAAAGTCGAACTCAGAACAGGTAAAATTATTGGTTCAGAAGCCCTAGTGCGCTGGAATCATCCAGAACGTGGTTTAGTTTACCCTGCTGAATTTATCACTCTTGCTGAAGAAATGGGTTTGATTATTCCCTTGGGTGAATGGGTGCTTAAAACTGCTTGTAAGCAAACTAAAATCTGGCAAGAAGCTGGTTTTTTTCCCTTGCGGGTAGCAGTCAATTTGTCCGGTCGTCAGTTCAACCAGAAAAATCTTGCTGAAAAAGTAAGACAGATATTAAAAGAAACAGGACTAGATCCTAAGTATTTAGAGCTGGAAGTTACAGAAAGTCTAGTTATTCAAAATGAATCGGCTGCTACTAAGGCTATGACTGAATGGCGTACCCTTGAAATTAAAATAGCAGTTGATGATTTTGGCACGGGATATTCCTCTTTAAGCTATCCTAAACGATTTCCTTTTGATATTATTAAGATCGATCGCAGTTTTATCTTCAATATCACAAACGATCCCAAAAATGCCGCGATTACAAAAGCGATTATTCAAATGGCGCACAGTTTAAATATGAAAGTGATTGCTGAGGGCGTGGAAACTCAGTCAGAACTGGATTTTCTTTATCAGTACGAATGTGATGAAATTCAAGGCTATTTTTTTAGTAAAGCCGTGACCAATAAAGAATTTGAAGAATTGCTAAGAAAAGGGCAATGTTTGCCGATCCTACAAGATAACTAAATTCTTTCGCTGATAAGTCGCTAGAATAGAACTATTGTCTCGCGCTATTGGTATCTGTTTCTGTGTTGGCAAATCAAATTCCTACTTTCGTCCTAGTTGACGGTCACTCTCTGGCTTTTCGCTCCTACTACGCCTTTGCTAAAAGTAGGGATGGGGGATTGCGAACTTCTACGGGTATTCCCACAAGTGCGTGTTTTGGCTTCCTCAAGTCGCTGCTAGAGGTAATGGCGGCTGAGGAACCCCAGTATATGGCGATCGCATTTGACCTCGGTTTACCTACCTTTCGCCATGAAGCTGACGATACCTACAAAGCAGACAGAACTGAAACTCCCGAAGATTTTATTATTGACCTCAAAAATCTTCAAGAACTATTAAGTTATTTCCATTTATCAATAGTAACCGCCCCTGGTTATGAAGCCGATGATGTCTTGGGAACCTTAGCTCAAAGAGCTAGTAACGCAGGTTTTCGCGTGAAAATTCTTACAGGCGACCAAGATTTATTTCAGCTAGTTAATACAGCAGCAAATATTAGTGTTTTGCGTCTCGGTAGAGACTCCTTCGGGCGTGGTGGTAATGGAAGGGGTCAAGAATATGGCCCAGAACAAGTAATAGAAAAACTGGGAATTAGACCCGATCAAGTAGTTGATTATAAAGCTCTTTGCGGCGATGCGTCTGATAACATTCCCGGAGTTAAAGGGATTGGCGCAAAAACCGCTGTACAATTGCTGACAACTTACAACTCTCTCGACAATATTTATGCTTCTATAGATGAGATTAAAGGAGCAGTTAAGAAAAAGCTGGAAGACGGGAAAGCAGAGGCATACCATTCTCAAAATCTTGCTACAATTGTGTGCGATGTACCCTTAGAAATAGAGCTAGAAGAATGTAAGCTAACTGGTTTTGACGAGGCGGCTTTAATACCTATTTTGGAAAAATTAGAGTTTAAGACGTTTTTAAATAAAGTCAAGCAGCTTCAGAAGCGGTTTGGTGGTGTAGAACAAATTGGGGAAGAGGTTTCTAGCCGACGCTCTTTATCAAACAATGAAGATGATGAAATCTGGTTTTGGAGTTTTGCTGATACTCTAAAGGTTCCGCGAATTAAACCTCGCATTATTCAGACTCTCGAACAGTTAACTGAATTAGTGCAACTGTTGCAAACTTTCACCAATTCAGCCACACCTGTTGCGTGGGATACTGAAACTACAGCCTTAGAACCGCGAGACGCGGAATTAGTAGGAATGGGCTGCTGTTGGGGAACAGGCGAACAAGATTTAGCTTACATTCCTCTCGGACACAAAACGGGTGATAACTTGGACAAAGCAATAGTTTTAGAAGCGTTGCGCCCGATTTTAGAAAGTGATAATTATCCCAAAGCTTTACAGAATGCCAAATTCGATCGTTTAATTCTGCGCTGTCAGGGAATTAAATTAGCAGGTGTCGTATTCGACACTATGTTAGCTAGTTATGTTATAGATCCCGAAGGCAGTCACAACCTTGCTGCTCTGTGTAACAAATACTTGGAAGATCGGAACTTAACTGCCCAAAGTTATAAAGATTTAGTGCCTAAAGGTCAAACAATTGCTGATTTAGCCATTCCGAATGTTGCTAAATACTGCGGAATGGATGTTTATACAACTTTCCTGATCGTAGCAAAAATCCGCGAAAAATTAGATGAAGTTGATGCAGAAAAGTCTCTCACAAAGTTGTTATTAGAAGTAGAACAGCCTCTAGAGCCTGTTTTGGCTCAGATGGAATACAGGGGCATTCGCATTGACACAGCTTATCTCGAAGAACTATCACAAAAGCTAGAAAAGAAGTTAGAAGTAATTGAGCGGGCAGCCTACAAAGCCGCTGGTGAGGAATTTAGTTTAAGTTCGCCCAAGCAGTTGAGCAAGCTGTTGTTTGAAACGCTGCAACTAGATATCGAAAAATCACGAAAAATTCAAAGTGGCTATTCCACTGACGCTGCTGTTTTAGAAAGGATGCAAGGGGATCATCCTGTAGTTGACGCTATATTGGAACACCGCACTTTATCAAAGTTGAAGTCAACTTATGTGGATGCGCTGCCGCAGTTGGTGCGTGTCGATACGGGGCGGGTGCATACAGATTTTAATCAGGCTGCTACGGCGACGGGGCGGCTGTCTTCTTCTAATCCGAATTTGCAGAATATTCCTATACGCACGGAATTTTCGCGGCAAATTCGCAAAGCATTTTTGCCTAAAGAAGGCTGGTTTATGGTGTCGGCTGACTACTCTCAAATTGAGTTGAGGATTTTAGCTCATTTGAGTCAAGAACCTGTCTTAGTTGAGGCTTACAAAAATAATGAGGATGTGCATACTGTGACTGCTAAGCTGTTGTTTGAAAAGGAAACAGTAACACCGGATGAGCGCAGGTTGG
The DNA here is from genome assembly GCF_029167235.1 of Kamptonema sp. UHCC 0994. Taxonomy (GTDB): domain Bacteria; phylum Cyanobacteriota; class Cyanobacteriia; order Cyanobacteriales; family Microcoleaceae; genus Kamptonema. Next base: position 22,244 of record NZ_JARFTR010000210.1, read on the forward strand.
GCAAGACGATTAATTTTAGCGTGATTTACGGAATGGGGGCGGAGAAGTTTGCGCGGTCTGTGGGAGTGAGTGAGGAGGAAGGTAAGAAGTTTATTGAGCGATTTGAGGAGCGCTATTCTAAGGTTTTTGAGTATTTGAATAGGGTAAAGAAGGATGCGATCGCGCAAGGTTATGTCTCAACAATTTTAGGTCGCCGCCGCTATTTCAAATTCGAGAGCGAAAGTATCCGTAAACTGATGAAAGACTTTGATGTTCAAGATATTAACCTTGCGACTCTCAAAAATATAGGGTGGAAGGACGCGCAACTTTTAAGAGCCGCTGCTAATGCGCCAATTCAAGGTTCTAGTGCTGATATTATCAAAGTTGCAATGGTCAAACTGCATGATATATTGCAGAATTATCAGGCGCGGTTACTGTTACAAGTACATGATGAATTAGTGTTAGAAGTGCCGCCGGATGAGTGGGAAGAATTGCAGCATAAAATTAAGAATACAATGGAAAATGCTGTAGAATTAACTGTGCCGCTAGTAGTTGATATTCATGCGGGGCAAAATTGGATGGAGACGAAGTAAAATTGATACTAGAATCATTCGGACTCATTCATCTTTCGTAAATTTCCCGGCGATGACCAACTTCCACAATTTTGATAGTGAAATTTTCATCATCAATATTGTAGATTACCCGATAATCGCCAACCCGAATTCGCCATCGGTTTTCTTCACCCTTTAACTTGACACAACCAGGCGGACGCGGGTCACTGGTTAAAGCCTGAATTTTGGGAGAAATTCGGCTGCTGATATCAAGTGGGAGAGAATCTAGTTCTTTTTCAGCCGTTCGTGCAAAAACAATTAGGTAGTCAGACACTCAGCTTACCCTTCTCCATCAGTTTAAGTTTAACTTCTCCCCAAGGCACAGTAGGTTCATTCTCACGCTCGTCAGCAATTATGCCGTCATAGACATCTTCCCAGAGTTCGCCGTGTTTATCAAATTCTAGAAGTACGGCAATATTTTCACCTTTGTCATTAATTAAAAACTGAAAATCAGTTGATTCTCCCAATTCTGCTAAAACATCTACCCAAAATTGACTGTGTTCTTTGAGGTCAACAATTGCAGCGGTTTTCTTGCCTTGGTTGTCCGTTAAAAATTGAACTCCACGCATGGTATAGTTTTTCATCTCGGTGTTTGCAAACATTGAATATGTATATTATAATAAATTAGCATGAACGATCGATTTTGGTTAAAACTACTGCAAAAGCACCGCGCGATCGCGGTCATCCGTTCCTCAAAAATGGAGCTCGGAGCGCTGATGGCTAAAGCTATAGCAAAGGGAGGAATTCATTTAATTGAAATTACCTGGAACAGCGATCGCGCACCTGAGTTAATTTCCCAATTGCGCTCGGAATTGCCGGATTTTACAATTGGTACTGGTACTCTCTTAAACTTAGATCAGCTATACCAAGCTATTGAGTGTGGCGCTCAATTTCTCTTTACTCCTCACACCGATTTAGCTATGATAAAAGCAGCAGTTAACGCAGGTGTACCGATAATTCCTGGTGCTTTTTCCCCTACGGAAATTGTTGCTGCATGGCAAGCTGGCGCTAGCTGCGTTAAGGTGTTTCCCATCTCAGCAACAGGAGGTGCTAGCTATATTAAAAGTTTACAAGGCCCACTGGGTGAGATTCCTCTAATTCCTACTGGGGGTGTTACTCTGGAAAATGCCAAAATCTTTATCGAAGCAGGCGCGATCGCGGTGGGTTTGGCAGGGGATTTGTTTCCTAAACAGCTAGTGGAAAGTGGAGATTGGGACGCGATCGCACAGTTGGCTCATAATCTTGTAAAAAACTTAACCTGAACGGTGAAGGTTAGGCAAGAATGCTATAATAGATAAGTTGCCTGTGATTTATATGAAATCTTTAGTTATATTATGTAAATGGGAAACCCTGAACTTATCTAGCTCCTAAAACCTCAGAGGTGTGAACAATGAAAAACATTATTAGCTCAATTTGGTTGCGTCGTGCTGTAACTTTGTGTGCTTGTAGTGCTTTAAGCATTTCCACTTTGTGTAGCGCGTCAACTCCCGCAACGGCAAACAATGAGCACAACAAAATTGCTTATAGAATTATGCAGTTGCAACAATCCAATCAGCGATGGATTGAAATTGATTTATCGAGGCAGCGGTTGGTAGCTTGGGAAGGCAATAAAGCGGTTTATGCAGTCATTGTTTCCACAGGCAAGGCATCGACTCCTACCCGCGTTGGGACTTTTGCTATTCAAACTAAGTACCTCAGTACCCGAATGACTGGGGAAGACTATGATTTGCCCAATGTTCCTTATACCATGTATTACGACGGTGGCAATGCAATTCACGGAGCTGGCTGGCATAATTTATTTGGCAATCCTGTCACTCACGGCTGCACAAATGTAGCAGTTAATCATGCTAAGTGGCTGTTTGATTGGGCTGAGGTAGGTACGCCTGTGGTAGTGCATAAGTCTGAAATTTGACAGAAAGAATAGCTAATTGTTAACTGTTAACTGTTAACTGTTAACTGTTAAGTAGCTGGACAAAAATAAAGAATGTCATTGCGAGTCCAGCGAAGCAATCTCAAAGCCTTGCGAATTGCTTCGCTGGGCTCGCAATGACATAGCTACGTTTATTTATGTCCGACTACTTAACTATCAACTATCAACTATCAACTATCAACAATTAGCAATTAGCAATTAGCAATTAGCAATTAGCAATTAACAATTAGCCTAACTTAGCTGTACAACAGGTTTATCCTCTAATAGAGTTTGAGTTGTCAATAAATCTTCTACTGTCATTCGTAAAAATCGCTGATTGTCAACTCGAAATAGGACTTTAATGCGATCGCTTCCCGGATAACCAGGGGGAGTTAGCTGAGCAATACTGCGTGCGCCATCCCGATCGTTAAGTGCTTGCACAGATGTCCTCCCAGATAACTGATGAGTCACCAAACGATCGCCATCAAAATAAACCTCAGTCCCGCCAGTTTCCGCCCCCAATTCCCCTACAATTAATTCAATACTGGGCTGACTTTCGATAGATGCGCCTAATACTAATTCTACTGGTTCGCTCATCGGATAAGCCTGACCGGATTTAATTAAAGGATGCCAACTATGACAATTATCGCGGCGGTTCCAGTAACGAATGCCGTAACTGTGATAAAGAAAGTCTTTGACTTCTACGCCTTGACTTAGTTGCAAAGCACCTTGTGCGATCGCTTCAAAGGGTTTCTCACACCGAATTTTTGCTGAGTCAAAATATTTCTGTACCCAAGTTTGAACTGCTGGAATTTGCACTGTCCCGCCAACTAATAAAACTGCATTAATGTCAGCAGTTTCTATGCCTTGACGACGAGCTTGCTGTAATACTTGATTCATGCACTCGTCGAGGTTATCAAAAAACTGATGTTCGGCAAGGATATCCTCGAAGCGATCGCGATCTAATTCTAGTTCGTAACTATCAAAAGTTTCGTCATCAAAATAAACTTCAGTAGCCTTATTTTGCAAAGACAACTGAATTTTTAATCGTTCTGCTAAACGAGTTGTTAAAGGAGATTTCGCTAATCCTTGGGACTGGGAAAAATAATCTACCAGCCAGTTGTCAATATCAGAACCGCCTAAGTTTTGCCCAGATTTAGCTAATACACGGGCAGTTTTTGCTTTTTGTCCTGAAGATTCAGCGAGGAGTTTTTCGCCCCATTTCAGAATAAAACCTAGAGGTTTTTTGCCTTCAGAATTATCTAATCTAACTAAAGAAAGGTCGAGAGTTCCGCCGCCGAAATCTATTACTAGCAGAATTTCCCGATCGGCCAAACCGTAACCCAAAGCGGCGGCGGTGGGTTCATCTAACATCCGCACTTGTTCTACTTCTAAAGATTGACTTACTTTACCTAGCCAGTTGCGGTAAGCTTCAAAACTATCTACTGGGACAGTAAAAGTTAAGGAATCTACAGGTAATGGCAATTCGCGAATTGAGCCGATAATGCGGTTAAGAAACCATTGACCAACTTGTTCAAAAGTGACTATTTGACCGTCTAATTCTGGCAAAAAACCCTGGATAGGAGTACCAATCCCGCGTTTGAAGTTACGGAAAAATCGGGGGTCGGCGTTTAGGTCAAGGCCGCGATCGCGCACTTGTTGACCCAGTACCACTTTACCCTGAGCCGCGTCCTCAACGTATAGCAAACTGGGAATTAGGGGTGGATTTTGCGCGGATATCAGCGATAATCCCGGCAATTTCAAGGTTTCTGGCTGCTGGGAGGCTTGATTCCAGCGAGCGATTACGGTGTTGCTAGTGCCAAAGTCAATTGCGATCGCCATTCAGTCATTACGCAGCAAGTCGTGACTAAATCATACTAAGGTCTGTAGCCACCCAAAAGCAAACCGAACTAGAGCAATTATTTCGCTGTAATGATATATCAAGGTTGCTGTTCAAAAAATTTAGTTATTATCAATCACAACCACCACCCCCATCATCACCACCCCCGTCACTACAATCACCATCACCCCAACCTGAATCACCCCAACCTGAATCACTCCAACCCGAATCACCGCAATCTCCAACCCCAGAATCTCCACCAATGCCTCTACCTCTTACAATAACAAAGGGTTGAGGATGGAGTATGAGATTAATAATTTTCTTCAAGAACTGAAACATCCAAAAAACAGACCATAGGAAAAATAATAAAAGGATAAATGCCTCTACAGTTAATGTCTTCATGGTATTGCCTACTCCATAATCTACTGCCCCTATAAGTAGAAGGCAGAGGGAATTAGTAGAATTCACTACAGAAAAGAATGAGGTAGCATGATTTTCAGTCATTGGTGTTTTACATTTAATTATCTCCTGCTACTTTAGGGTTTACAGACTGACTTTAGTATGTGAGAAAAATTATGCAAGTGACGACAATCACACTAAAATTGTAAATAATGAGCTATAGCGCTTTCAATTCTCTACCTTTAAGTTAAGTTTCACTGTAGAGAATTTACCATTAAATTAATGACCCGCAGTCACACCAATCCTGCGGGTCATTATTTGTGGGAGGCGATCGCACATTTAGTTTTGCACGATGGCACACAGCTCTTTAAACAGTTCCCGGACACAACGCGCAATCACTCGCTGACGGGCCAACTTAACAGGAGTCCCCCCCTTCTTCCGTCGTCGCAAGTTTTCAGACGGTGACATCCGTTCCTCTCCATATTGAAACACCAGCGGCGGATTATTTTTTGTAGTCTCAATCCGGGTAAACAACCACTGCCACAGAGCTTTCCGACACAATGCGCTACCTGACTGTTTACCCTTCTTTTTCTGCCCAGAATCCTCTCTTACCGCTGCGATACGATCGTACTTCTTCGACTTTCTTAATTCAGCCAACCAACCCCATAACAGTGGTGGTAAATCGTCTTGCAGCTTTGCCGATTGCACCAAAGCAATCTCCGGGCACTGCCAAGCTAACTCCTGGCGCATTCTGTTGATAATTATAGCAATTAAGCTAATTTCTATCTTAAAGCGCCACTTAGGTTCCCGCGACTTTTCCATAAGCATGAGAAAGTTTCGACTGTTATTATTCAGTCTCGTCAGGCGGGTTGTAATATTTTGGTAATTATGGTTATAATCGTATTAACAAGGCT
>NZ_JARFTR010000021.1 GCF_029167235.1 Kamptonema sp. UHCC 0994
AACTGTAAGATATCCTGTTGTCTTTCAACTTTATCTTTATGTGGTTAATAGCCCAAGGTATTCCCAATCTACCGGATCTCACTCATCCTAATGAGCTGATAGAATTTGGCAACCAAATTCTCAAGTTATCATTTAAGTTAGGCCTGCTATTAGGTGCGTTAGGGATTGCGATCGCACTTATGAGTTTTGCCCTTCGTAGCAAAGAACCCGATTTCACAAACTTCGTCGGCGAGTGGGTTATCCGCTACTCAGTTTTGTTACGAGGTTTGCAACATTTGATCTTAATCTTGATTCTAGTCTTCGGTGGATTTTTTCTTTCTGCTACCCTCAGCAACCGTTATCACCATTGGGAACAAGCAAGAGTAACAAAAGTTGCAGATAGCGTGGCTGGCGATCGCTTAGAACAATCTGCACCTCAAATTCGTTACGTAATCGAAGAACCCTATAGTTATGATACCCAAGTTGAGGGTAAAATAGTTAGAGTGCAAGCCACACGAAAAGTTAATCGCTTCCTGACTCTATCTGGTTCCCAAATTAATGTCAACTTAAATCAAACAACTGACCCCTCAACGGAAAGATCGATTTATCAGGCAAATTTTACTGCTGACTACCAAGTTGTCAATAAGTTGGGCGAGGCTCAAGATTTTTTCTTTGAAGTACAGCCGCCTTATGGCTACAAGTTGTTGCAAAATTTAAAAGTTGAGAGAGATGGCAATCGTTTAATACCTATAAATCCTGGTGATTATGGTTTTCCCCTGCGACTTACTGCGGGGGAAGAAACCAAATTTAAAGTTACTTATCAAGCTCAAGGTGGGCCGCGCTGGGTTTATAATGCTAATGGACAATTGCTTTCTAATTTTCGCTTGAGTGCTCTAGCAGATTTTCCGAATGCTGATTTTGCGAGCGGGATTGTTCCTACTGAAAGTAAAGTTGAGGGTAGAGGAACTCGGTTTACGTGGAAATTTGATGATAATGTTTCTGTTCTCAATCCTTTTGGGGTTTTTACCTCTGTTGGCCCGATTCGGAATACTGGGATTTTACCTCGATTGTTGTTATTAGCACCTGCACTATTTTTGTGGTGGTTGGGATTGCTTTATTTGTCTGTACCCATGAGTTTAAGAGATGTGGCGATATCTGCTGGTATTTTCTTTGCTTGTATCCTCTCTTTAACATATCTGAGCCGGGTTATAGATGCTAAACTTGCTTGGAGTGCAATTTCGCTGATTTTATTAGCAATGGTTTGGGGTTTGGGCAAGATTAATCACGCAAGATTCGCGGCGGTGATTGCAACTATTGCTGGAGGAATTTTGCCCGTCTTAGGTTTGTTAGTGCCTTATAGTGGTATCACTCTAAGTTTGGCAGCTTTGTTATCTGTTGTTTGGTTAGCTGTTCGGCATTGGTATGGTTTGTATCAGCAATCTTAAATGTTTAAGAAGAAGGAAGAAGGAAGAAGAGAAAGAAAAATTTAGTTAATAACAACCGATAGCATCAGTCTTGTCATTGCGAACGAAGTGAAGCAATCTCAATCAATCCATTGAGATTGCTTCACTTCGTTCGCAATGACACCTTATACCCTTATACAATATAAATTGTAACCAAGTATGATATTACCAATTACCAATCAGATGACCAATTAACTATTAACAGTTAACAGTTAACAGTTAACAGTTAACAATTCCTATAAACCTAAATGATGTCGCAAAGACTGGCGCATTACATCTACTGGAATCGGTTGCTTTAACCAGATTTCTAACGCTGCGGCTCCCTGTTGTACTAACATTTCTAAACCGTCAATGGCGATCGCACCTCTTTCCTGTGCTTGTTTGAGAAACAGGGTAGGATTGGGAGTATAAATCAAGTCATAGGCGATCGCACCTTCTGGCAATTTATCCATCGCACTTACATCGACAGGTGACTCATTTCCATGCGGATACATCCCGATAGGTGTCGCATTTACTAGCAAATCTGCTTTTGAGATTAGCATTGGCAGATATTCCCAGCTATGAGTCAGCAAATTTATAGCCAGCGGCGAATTTACCCAACTTTGCTGGAATTCGGTTAATTTCTGTTGGTTACGACCAACAACATGAATCTCCGCACACCCTAACTCAGCGCACCCAGCCACAACGGCTCTCGCAGCGCCCCCGCTACCTAAAATTACGGCTACTTTTTGACTCCAATCATGTTTGATGTCAGTATTTAAGGATAGCGATCGCAGTGGCGCGAGAAACCCTTGAACGTCAGTATTTGTACCACCCCAACCATTTGCAGTACGGTAGACAGTATTCACCGCACCAACTGCGATCGCTACTGGCGAAACTTCAGAAAGCAAAGGTAAAATCCCTTGTTTGTGAGGAATCGTGATGTTAAATCCCAAAAGGCCAACCGCCGCAAATCCTGAAATGGCAACGTTTAAATCTTCTGGTTTCACAGGAAAAGCCAGGTAAACGATATCCAATCCTAGATGGGAAAGAGCAGCATTGTGCATCACTGGGGACAGTGAGTGTTCAATAGGATGACCTATTACTCCTAGTAGCTTAGTTGTACCTTTAATCATTTTTTTCAGGAGGAATGTAGAAAAATAACCATTACTTCTTGCCGATCATTGTACAAGTTTTTAGAGTCTAAATTTAACAAGATTTTTTATAAAAACTTTTGTAAACCTATTGACTTATGGATCTGGTTCATCATAATATAGTAAGTATATTGTTCTAACTAAATGCTGTTAAAAGTAATTAGAGAACTTGCAGCGGACAATGTTCCGCTGCAACAGTTCAAGCCAAAAGAGTATCGGACATGATTATGGTTTGTTAGAGCGTTCGGTAAACTCTTAGCAATTAGCCATTAGCAATTAGCAATTAGCAATTAGCCATTAGCCATTAGCCAAACCCTAAACTTTAAATTCTTTCGCATCAGCCAAGATGGGGTTAATCTCAAACCAATAATCCTCCTCATAACGATATTCAAACACCCACAGACTGCGTAATAGGGTTTGGTACTTTGTTTCACCAGTCACGATTTTGATAGCCGCTACTTGCCGCAGCAATTCCCACTCATCAGCCTCAATTGCCAAAGTTAACTGATGGCGACGTTGGATAATCACATTTTCTAAAGTCCTCCGCGAGATAGGCGGCTCTTCTCTCTGAAGACAACTGTATAGCAACTGAAGCAAATTACGAACGTGACCCCCACTAACACGGCACAGTCTATCTAGAGTTTCAGGACTCTCAAAAATCTTGGGAATTAAAGCAGACCGCTGCTGAGATTCCACATTAGGAAAAGCACGAGCGAGCACCATTTGCCGTAGCAATTCGACACCTTCTTCGCATTGGCTACCATCGCGTAATTGCACCGGTACCATCGGCAATACCTTCGGGTCTACTCCAAATCGATTTGTTAACTGCAACAAATCATTAGAAAAAATTAACACCAAGGGAATTGTATAAACCACATGGCAATTCAATCTTTTTAACTGTTCCCCTCGGTCTACAAACAGATATTCTGGCTGAAGTCGTCCGCTTGGTTTTGGCGATAGATGTATGCGGTCGAGGTTATCAATAATTACAACAAGTCCTTTCTTTCCTTGTTCTTTGAGTTGCTTAGAAGCCGGCTCTAGTAACTCCTTATTCAGTGCTTCTAAAATTACATTAGTTCGCGGTTCTAAGTATTGCCTTAACTCAGAGCGAAGATTGGGAGCATCTTTAGCTTTGGCCGTAATTTTACCAATTCCTAATGCTAGAGAAAATTCGCCATCCGTGCCGGCCGTCATTTGACCAATTCCCGGCAAGTTAGCTTCTGCTTTTATATCTATCTGAGTTTGAAAAACATCTGCTACACCTTTGAGCAAATTTTTAAAACCAGTAGGTTGCAGCTTAATTTTCATCTTTTCGATGCTTTCGCTCACCTGACGAGCAACGCTCAATAAAATGTCGGTGATATCGACATCGGCCATGTCTAAATCTTTGCTAGACTCAAAGTAAACTACGTGAAATCCCTGATGTTCTAATTCTGCTTGCAATCGCAGCAATTCAGTGGATTTACCACAGCCTATATGTCCAGTAAATAGTTGGCAAGTTGCCTCATCGGGAGAGAGACGGACGATGGTTCTCTCCAATTCTTCGATAATTTTGCCACCACGTACCGAGGAGAAATCGATGTAATATTGTCGATCCTCGGCTTTTGCTATCTGGAGCGTATAGCTGGGGTTGCACGCTCTATAAAATCTCTGTAAATCTAGTTCCATTCCTGTTAACTCAGAAAAAAGATTATGCTCTGATACTTTATTCATTCAGTTATGGTACTGAACAGAAAAAATCGGGAAATTGATGCTCGGATCGCTCAGTTGATGTACAATCTTAATCTGCACCCCAAAACTCCGGTTCTTGGCACTCAGGCCTTTACTATCAACTGTTCTTAGTCACCCTTAAAGTGCTTGCTGACCGTAAATTGTTTATCACAAAATATTAGCTATAGGATGTGGGGTTATACCCCTCAAAAGCTAGCATTAGCAAAGTATGACAGAGCGAGATATTGTATCAAATCTCTTTGATTGCACATAAAATTTGTAGGGATACAGCAATGCTGTGTCTTTACCCCTACCGTGTTCAATGTTTAATTTAGAGGACTTTGATATTACTCTCAAGGTAACACTGATATCACTAAGCTGTTACGCATCTAAATTGTATTATCTGTACCCGTGACAATCCCCAACCCCTAAGATAGATGACGGAGGAGTAGCGGCAATGTTCTCGGATCGGGCGGGTGATTTGAGTGCGGATAGCCGAAATTAAAAAGTGTCGGCTTTTAGGCAGGTTTATCCCTCTCATGTACTGCTGGACATTAAAGAGGTTTAAACAATCAGGACTTACGCACAATTGTAACGCCGCCATCCTGGCGGTATTCTTACCGCCTAGAAGGCGGCGTTACGGAAATAAAAAAGGGCAGGTAATTCTACCTGCCCTTACCAATTTAAGATTCTAAATTGAATCCAATCTAAAACCTCAAATGACCTTTAGCTTCTGTCAATCAAAGCCACAGGCTCAAAACTCGGCACCACCAAATCATCATTCTGCTTAGTCAACTGGTTATAGAGCCGTTCCGTATTCGGGAAGTTAGCAGCAGGTAGTGTCGGAAAGCGGCGGTAAGGAACCGTATCCTCCCCAAACACTTCTGCATACTCCAGACCGTTCACCATTGCGCCGATAAAGCCCTTAATACCTTGGCTAGCGAGAATTTGGTTGTAAACCCGAATTTCTGCCTGATTGCGAGGAGCACGACCTAAGAAGTGCTTCGTACCTAACTCAATCACCTTCGTATTGGGATAAGGCGCGTAAAACTGCTTGATATACAGATTCGAGCAACCTAAAGCCTCAATAAACTCCTTAAGGTTGATTTCATTGTTCCCCAATTTGCTTTCCAGCGCTGTGAATTCATTCTTCACAATGTAGGGATTCAAATCGCGCTCGAAAATTTGACGGTAAGCTGCTTGAATTAAAGTATTCAAAGCCACCTTGTCAGAAACAGTGGTCAGCTTGAACACCTTAGTTTGCTCGCGTCGCTTGTTCACCCCTTGGGAAATCCGAGACTGAAGTTCAACTTCGCCTCGCGCCATCGATACAGTTCCAAGTTCCACAAAGCGCGGCGTTTCTTCAACCTCGACTTTGAGATTCTTGTCTGCAATCGAGCCAACTCTCATTGTCCGTTGAGACAAACCAGCCGGAGTCAGATAACGCTCATAAGGCACTGTATCTTCCCCGAAGGATTCGTTATACTCCAAACTGTCGATAATTGCATCAACCAGAGCATAAAAACCTTTCTTGGAACAGATATCAAAGTAAGCATTCATCTCGGAGCGACCGTAGGTAGGACGGCCCAAAAGTCTACGGTGAATATACTCGATCGCCTTACAAACATAAAGCGAAGTCCAGTACATTTTACGGAAGACATCGGATTTAGCCAACATCCGAATAAACTCCCGCATGGTGATGTCGCCATTTTCGAGCTTGATTTCAGCAACTTTTTGGCGTTGACCATCGAACACATCGCGACCGAACACCTGTAAATAAGCTGCCCGAATCACTGCTTGAGTCGAACTTTCGGTAAAGGAAACACTGATTCCTCCTGGGTTCGCCGTAGCAGTGCTCGTGCGGAAACCTTTCTTAGGAGCAATGTAACCCCCTGGAATTTGGTCGAGTTTGAACACCTTGGGCCCCAGGGTTCCGGGAGCTTTGCCCCGTGCTGCGGGGTTGCTTAATTGGTTGTCAATGCCTGCGCCTTGACGAATTAAGATGCGGCGGGTGTCCTTACCAAAAGGAGCGGGCCGATTTTTGGGGTTGCGAGTTTCTTTGGGGAAAATCGCGCCGAACTGAATTTCTAGCGGGTCATTGCCTACGCCGTAAACGTGCTGGTCGCGCAGCGGTTGGTTGTAGTCCGCAAACAGGGTGATGAATTGCGGAACTTTGCGGAATGGTGCGCTGTAGTTGAACAGGTCAATCTGGGGCCCCCAGTTGCGACATTCCTGCGCTTCTTGACCCAAACCTCTGAGGTAAGGGACGGTTTCTTCGCCGAAGTAGTCGGAGTATTCTTGGGAGTCTACCATCGCGTCTACTAGGGCTCGCAAGCCACCTTTGGTAACGATCGCAAAGTATTTGCTGAATTCTTCGCGGGAACTCAGACCCCGACCGAGGAAGTGGCGAGCGGCTAGTTCTACAGCGCGGGAATTGACAAAGCGATCGTAGAATTGCTTGCGGTACAGCGGAGAATTACCGATGCGGCGAATAAACTCTTTCATCGAGATTTCGCCGTTTTTGACCTTGGATTCGAGGTCAGAAACGCTTTGGCTGTAAGCACGGGTGATGTCGCGCTCGAACACTTGGCGGTAAGCTGCTCTGACTATTTCTTGCTTTTCTGAGCTCGAAAGGCCCGTCTTCATTACAAATTTCTGCCGCCGCTCGGCTGCAATGAAGTAAATTTGGGGCAGTTCCAGACCTTGCTGGTCATTGCTCTCGCGCTGACGCACTTTGTTAGAAGGCGTGGGGGCTTTAAATTCGGTGATGGCTACGTCGAAGTATTGTCCAACGATCGCGATCGCTTCCTGATCCTTGCTGAAATACCCCAAGGCTGCTGCCTTCATTTCTTGCATTGCCACAATCGTGGCCGCCGTTGAGCAGGCATTTTCGATAATTTCCCGCAGTCCCCGCACGTTGACCGCAATGATATTGGGGTCGCCAGCAACGATCGCGTAGGTGATGTACCGCAAGAACCACGATAAATCCCGCAGGGATTTTGTCATGTTGCCGGGGCCGTAGCGCGATACATTGATCGGCTGGAATCCTGATGGAATTGGGCCGCTGCCACCACCGGCAAATATCGAACCCAACCCCCCGAACAATCCGTTGCCACCACCGCTTTCGACATAGGTGACATTTCCCAACTTCATGCCTTCGCCGACACTTTTACTGCCTGCACCGACTCCCGCCAGTTCTTTTACCTGTTCTGCCGGCTTCTCCAAGAATGCCAAGGGGGAACCCCCCACAAAAATCCGGTTTGCCGCACGGGACACTATCAATTCGGAGTTTTTCGTCAGCGCCTCGGAGATCGCTATGCGCTTTGCACCAGAACTAAAATAGCTTTGTAGTTCCTTCAGTTCTCCCAGTCCTAGAAATCGGTCTTGCTGTTCTGCTTGCGAAATCGTTGCGACTGGTACAGTTTGATATAGTTGCGGACGCGCAACTGAGCTTCCACCGCTTGCCTTAACAGTCATTTGATGTAGTTCGCTCCATTAGAGAGTGGTTACAGTTTTTACCCAGACTAATTTTCTGGTTCAAGAAGGTTGAAGGTCAAAGTAGGTATTTTTGCCTTTTACTTTTTTCTGTCCCCTTGCTTGAGGTTTTAGCCTAATCACTTATTTCTCAGATTAAAATGTTTCGGGATCATCTCCCTCATTTCTTAAAAAAGCCTGTCGAAACTTATTTTATAGATTTAACAGGGCATATCTGAGAAATAATGATAAGTTTTATTAACGGTTAACGGTTAACTGTTAACGGTTAACTGTTAACTGGGACTTCTCCCGCGCTCCCGCGCTCCCCTGCTCCCCTGCTCCCTTGCTCCCCCGCTCCCCCACTCCACATTCTCTAATGCTTTATGGAAACAACACCTGAGATCAGTGCTGCCGTTGGGCGGCTTTACGATACTTACCCATTCCCACCAGAACCTTTTCTAGACGAACCGCCGCCTGGGTATAATTGGCGCTGGTTTTGGCCTGCTGCTTACAGCTTTTGTACGGGTCAGAAACCCGAAAGACAAGACATTCGTATTTTAGATGCTGGGTGTGGCAGTGGTGTCAGTACAGAATATTTAGTTCATCTCAACCCTGAAGCGTCTGTAGTGGGAATTGACCTCAGCAGCGGTACTTTGGAGGTAGCAAAAGAGCGCTGTCGTCGCTCTGGTGCGGAACGAGTAGCCTTTCATCACCTTAGCCTCTACGATGCTGGACAGTTAGAGGGTGAGTTTGACCTGATTAATTGCGTGGGAGTGCTTCACCACTTACCAGATCCGATCCGGGGCATTCAAGCTTTGGCTCCTAAGTTAAGAAATGGTGGCCTAATGCACATTTTTGTCTATTCGGAGTTGGGGCGCTGGGAAATTCAATTGATGCAAAAGGCGATCGCTATGCTTCAAGGCGATCGACGCGGAGATTACCGCGATGGTGTCAAGCTCGGTCGTCAATTGTTTGCATCTTTACCAGAAAATAACCGTCTTGTCAAGTATGAAAAGCAACGTTGGGCGATGGAAAATCAGCGGGATGAGTGCTTTGCTGATATGTACGTCCACCCCCAAGAGATTGACTACAATATCGAGACGCTGTTTGACTTGATTGATGCCTCTGGGTTAGACTTTCTGGGTTTCTCGAATAGGGGGTACTGGCAGTTAGAACGGCTGTTAGGGAAAGAACCAGGGTTGCTGGAGAGGGCGCAAGATTTGACAGAACGCGAACGTTATCGGCTAATTGAGCTATTAGACCCGGAATTGAGCCATTATGAGTTTTTCTTAGGGCGATCGCCCTTACCGAAGGCTGATTGGTCTGACGATGGTATTTTACTAGCCGCGATTCCCGAACGGAGTGCCTGTATGTTCGGCTGGCCGAGTGATAAAGTTTTGGATTATAACTATGAAATGGTCGATTTGTCAACAGTAGAATTTGAATTTTTGCAAGCTTGCGAGGGAACCCGAAGCGTAGGGGAAATTTTGGCTGATGTGGATTTAGAAGTGGAGGGAGTGCGATCGCTTGTATCAAAACAGTTAATTTGGCTGACTCCCAGGTAAGGAAATGGGAGAGCTGTTTTATTGTACTTAAAAAAATTCTTTGAGCTCTCCCTTAATCTCTCTCCGCTGAATGCGATGTTGACTAATCCCTGGCATTTGTTGTAAGATTGATTCAATAATATTCATAAGGCAATCTCTTTTCAATTGTCAATGTAGAGCAGAAATTGTGATTGTGTAATAATTTTAATTTGTACTGCTGTTTAAGTTGTTGTACCATTTCCTCCTCACAAGTTACCACCACTTCCTGCGGGCTAAATTTATGATTTTTATTTTGTTGACTATAATGAACTACGTAGGATATTGAATAGGATTTTGTGAGATTTGCTAATTTTGAGTAAAAGATGAGGTGAGCATTATATTTACTGCTGATTGCTGTAAATTTTTTTAGTTGGGGCAACTCCTTAAAAATTTCTTGAAAGTAATCTCGATACATAATACGATTTGGATGACTATTTTTATCAAACCTGAGAAATTCCTGCTGATAAACTAAGTTGTATGTAGTATGAAAATAAGGGATAGAAAAAATAGATATTATAGTTAAAGCCACGATTAACTGACGCTTCCAACCTTGAAGAGAAAAATAATTGCTAAGCTGAGAGAAAATTTCCGATCCGCCGATACCAATAACAAGAGCAGCTATCGGATAAAAAGGGTTATCATACCAAAGCAGCTTTGTTTTCGCACAAGAAACTATCAGTAAATAACAAGTTAAGTAGAAACAACCAAAAATTCCTAGATTTTTGAGATTTTTTTTCTGACTAAATATACTTGCCAATAAACCCACAGGTAAGAAATAAATCCAAGGGATAAATCTATAGTTAATTAAGTTTTTGATATAAAATAAAAATGGATGAGTGTTATTTTCTTTGGTTTCCAAGTATCTGCCACCGACTTCATTATTCAGGACAGAACTAATATATCCTGGATTATAATATTCCCTCAAAAAATAGTAGCCAAAGATTGCTCCGATAAAAATCAACAGTGAAATATAAAATCGTGAAGAAAATAGCAATTTTCCAAATTTCTTTTGATAGGCAGTATATAGAATTATCCCTGGCAAAGGCAGTATCCCCGCTATGCCTTTGGTCAAAACTGCTAAAATTATTGCCACTGTAGCGATTGACCAATAAAAATTTTGCTGTTTCGGTTCATCTGAGTGCAAATAAATAAAGTATGATAGGGAATAAATAGTAATCCAAAGTACCAGTAGCGCATCATAATCCCCGGTTCTTCCTGTGTGATAACCAATAAAACCATGACTGGTAATTAATACCAAACCACCGATTAAAGCTACTTTAATATCTTGCAAATATTTACTAGCAAAGATAAAAATTATAATGGCTGTCATCATCGCGCATAATGCTGATGGCAACCTCAGCGCAAATTCATTATATCCAAAAATTTTCATAGACAGGACTATCAGCCAAATTAACAGCGGTGGTTTAGTCCCCCACATATCGGGATTTCCTTCAAAATAGGTAACTATGAAGTTGCCATTCATCGCCATTTCTAAGGCATTTACCGCTCTCCGAGATTCATCCCACATTTGAATGGGAGCGACACCTAAATTGAGCAAAAATACCAAACAAATGGCAATTATAAATAATAATAAACTAATGAGAAAACGATGTTTTGCCAGTTTTTCGATCGTGCTTAACAGAAAATTGTAACGGGTTGAGATATTATTTGGGTTGAGTCTTAAAAGTGCAACTAATAAAAAAATATAAACAAATATCACAATTGATAATAGAATTAATTTCATGTTTTTATTTTTTAGTTAATAGATGGTTAGCGATTAGTAAATTGACTGATAAATTGCTTTTTTATCCTTCGTAATTGATCGATAAAATTGCCAACTAAATCCTGCCAACCATCAATCGGCATCATATCAATCCGTCCTAAGGCCAATAGACTATCATTTAAGTCATTTATCCCTGATAAATATGATAAACCATAAGTGTAACCGCAGGCTCTAATTAAATCCTGAACAATGGGATCAAAATCTCCGTAGGGATAGGCAAAAGCTTTGACTGGGATTCCTAATCTCTGTTCGAGAATAAATTGGGATCGCAAGGCTTCCTGTACTATTTCTCTAGGTGAAAGCAAACTCAAAGGCTGATAGGTTGTACCCAAAGAACCAAAGTCAACTCCTTCATCTCTCAGTTGACAAATTTCTGACCATCCTAACAGTGGAACTTCTGGGCTGTCAGCGCTTTCCCAGATATTTGTAGTGCCAATTCTTGCCGCTACTAAAAACACTGTCGCTTTAAAACCGTAACGTTTTAACAAAGGCCAAGCATAGTTAAAAAAGTTGAGATAGCCACCATCAAAAGTAATTAATATCGGTTTTCCCGGTAGCCGGGAACAATTTTTTTTAGCTTTTTCCCAATCTTCCCAAGTAGCAGAATAAAAGTTATGGTCGGATAAATACTGCAACTGTTTCTCAAAATTATCAGGAGTAATATTGTAGCCAACTGTTGCCCCTTCTAATTGTGGGGAAATATGGCGATACCTTAAAATTGGCATTTGTGCAGTTTCCTGCGCCGTTAAACTGCTATTAGTAGTATTTGTTTTGGTTGGAATAAATTGAGATGATTTCCGATCAGATTTTCTGTTGATTACAGGTTCCAACTGACTTTTTAAATTAATCTGTAACAGTTTAAAACTGCCAGGAAAATTAGTAAAAGGAAAACTATTTAGTAATTTTTGCAAACTGTTAGATTTAATTTTCTGGACTTGAGGTAAATCAGATGGAACGGGGTTAGTTAAAGCTAGGGATTTTGGCAATAGTGGTTCTGGTGCATCAATAACTTGTGCCGATTTATTTTCAATGGAATTAGTCAATTTGGGTAATTCTGTAGCTTTCCAGGTTTGGATTAATTCTAATGACGAAGGTGTAAAATTTTCAATAATTTTCTCAGTTATTTCTCCCCCTTCTTTATGGGAAATTTCATCTTTTAGCGGTCTAACTTTATTGAGAATATATTGAATTTCTTTTTGCTTAAAAATACTGTAATATTTATGATTAATACTCTTTTCAATATTTCTTTCTATTCCTTGATGCCAAACCGCACCTAAACTCATTTTCTGAGAGGTTTCTTTGTACTGACTTAGCATTAAATCATTAAATTCAATGCCAATAAAGTTGCAAATATTTAATGCAGCTATTCTCGGATCTTCTACAAGTTCATCGTACTTTACTAAAATATGATTCTTTTTACCAACAGATGAATAATTAATCGATCTTGCTTCTTGCCAGCGCGTTATACAATAATCCAACTCCCATTTTCCACCCCAATCATCGGGAGCCTTTCTACTAGCTTCAAACATTGATGTAATGACATCCATCCCATTTCTTAAAATATGTATAAATAAAGCATCTGGCAATAATTTTTCTAGGTATTCGATGAAGTATATATGCTCTGGTGTTTTTTCTATCCAAACAGATTTTTCTTGTTCAAATGCCAAAGTATCCAACACTTTTATAAAGCAATTAGCTTTTTCCAATTCCGACTGTTCGACTTGAAAATAACTTAAAAATTTGGGCTCGTTAATTTCCTTATTAAAAAATATCTTTAACCTCTCTTCAACCGAAGTAGGCGGTTCAAACTTCGGCAATAAATAGTAAAAAAACTTCGTTTCTGGAAAAGATATTATCGACGGATGGGCCGCCAACAAACTTTGTAAAATAGTAGTTCCCGATCGAGGCGCACCAACTAAAAAGATCCGTTTCATAAGCAGAAGGAAGAAGGAAGAAGGAAGAGGGAAGAAGGAAGAGGGAAGAAGGAAGAGGGAAGAAGGAAGAAGGAAGAAGGAAGAAGGAAGAAGGAAGAAGGAAGAAGGAAGAAGAGACTTTTTGCAAAAGTCTATAAACCTCTTTTAGTCCGCGTCGGCGGACTTAGTTTGTGTAGCCGCGATTTCAATCGCCAGGATATTTTTGCTTTTTATTATTACCGATCGCCGCCAATTTCCCAATGACAAGGCGGCCAAAGAATAGTTCGATAGTCGATCGCCGCATGGACGATCAGCGGATAAACTTGCCAGTGAAAATCATAAGGATAACTCCACTTTTCTTTATATACTCCCACATTTACAAAATACTCACCACCGCTAAGATCCAAGCGATCGATCCACAGCTTAATTTTCCCCCTACCTTGAATTTGAGGGATAATCACCTGCATTTTTTCAGTATTAACATCAAAACAGATTTTACCATCTTCTCGACTAATATTAACAGTAAAAATTGGAGATGCTATTGGTTCTCGACAGAGATACTCAATTTCCACATCCAGGCGATCGCCACTCCGAATTTCTGCAACAGGTAACAATCTTACACTGGTAATTTCTACTTCCCCTGTACCAACTCTATTCTCACTACTTTCCATTGGAGAAAATACTTGAGCTATTTGGGGAGATTGTGTCAGACTGAGTTGCTGGGTATCTACTCCCATATCCGCTGCATACTGCGCTGCTACCATTTTTGGCTCACCATACATTAATATTTTACCTTCCTTTAGCCAGATAGCATCATCGCAAAGTTCCTCAATTTGTCTGGGATTTTGAGAAACTAACATAATTGCACAACCAGAAGATTTGATCTCAGCCATGCGTTGCAAACATTTCGCCTGAAAAGATACATCTCCTACGGAAATAAATTCATCAATTAGTAACACTTTGGGATCGGTATGTACGGCGACTGAAAAACCTAAACGCATTTGCATCCCAGTGCTATAAGTTCGCATGGGACTGTCTATAAATTGACCCATTTCTGCAAATTCAACAATATCATCAAAGCGCCGCGCTACTTCTTGACGAGTTAAACCCGCTACTACTCCACCCACAAATACATTTTCTCGCCCCGTTAAATCTCGATGAAAACCAGCGCCTAAATCCAATAAACCCCCAATTCTAGGGTGAACAATAATGTTACCTTCGTCTGGCTTACCAATGCCTCCTACCAGTAACAAAAGAGTCGATTTCCCGGCTCCATTGCGACCAATAACTCCTAACATTTTTCCCGGAGGGACATTGAAAGTAACATCTCGTAGGGCCCAGAAACGCATTTCTGGCTTCAACCGTCGCATTCCTGTGAGGGCGGCCTCCATAATTGTTTTGGGTCTTTTAGCACTGAATTTACTAAAGCGTTTACCCAGTCCTTCGACAATAATTCCAGTATTTTTCAATTATATTTCCTCCACAAAACGATCGCTTGCTGTGTCAAAAATCCTATGACCAATCAGTATAAGTCCACCACTAATTAATGCAATGATCCCCAAGGCGGCTAAATTTGGTTGTGTCCCATAAATCAGTACGGCTCGATAGGATTGGACGATAGAAACCATTGGGTTGAGGTAGTAAAAAAAGGCAATTTTGGGTGGCAGAGAATTTACTTGATAGAAAATTGGTGTGAGGTACAAAAGCATTTGTAATAACACGCCAAGGGTATGTTGTGTGTCATGGAAGGTGACGTTAAAAGCCGCTAGAGGATAAGCAATGCCTACCGTCAGAGCAAACTGGAGTAACATCAAGATAGGGAGAAATAAAACTACTGGTTTAAAGTGTACACCATCAATTAACAGAAATAAAGTTAACACTGGTAAGGCTAGTAAAAAATGAATCATGCCAGTCATTACTGTTACTACTGGTAATATAGCTGACGGAAATTTTGGCAATCTGATTAAGGCGCGGTTCTGAAGAATTAAACCTGTGGCTTGGAAGAGTGAGGTAGAAAACCAGTTCCAAACCAGTAACCCAATAAAAACATAAGATGAATATTGGGGGACGTTCATCGGGATGACGATGTTAAAGACAAAGGTAAAAACCGCCAACTGTAACAGGGGGGCGATTAGTGTCCAGGCAATTCCCAAAACTGACCGCTTATAGAGTAACTTCATATCGCGAGATACGAGTTGTCTTAGCAAGTCGTAAATATATTGCGGTCGCCATTTAAGTTGAGCTATTTGGGCGTTGATCTTAGTTACCATTTCTGTTAGTTGTTAGTTGTATTATGCCAAACCTGCTACTATTACCTATTTTTAGTAGGACTTACGCAAAACTATCCGTAACGCCGCCTTCTAGGCGGTTATTTAACCGCCAGGATGGCGGCGTTACGTAATCGTGCGTAAGTCCTGTTTAGGTAAACACAAAGACACAAAGACAAAGACACAAAGAAAGAAGGGAAGGTATTATGGTGGTTGGCTGTTATTTTAATTCACTTGAGGTAGTAGTGCGTTGTTCTACTGGAATATAAGGAGAGCTAAAACCTTCGCGATTGACACGCAAACGAGACTGCCATAAAGACCAGGGCGCAGCTAGATAGCCGATTATTTCTTTTAATATTATCAGGATTGGATCGTCAGTCCAGCCTAATATCCGCTTAATAATTCGCCCAGCGTACCACTTAGGCATTTCCAACAGAATACCGAATATTGCCCGCAGGTCGCCGTCGTTAATCAAAGTTGTCAGGTGATAGGATACTCCTCCTTTACTGTAATTGTGTAATTGGCGACCCAGATCGGCGATGTCGCGGCGGTGGGTGTGCCAAACAAAGGCTGACGGTTCATAGACTATGGTATGACCGGCTTTCATAATTTTGTAGAAAAGATAAGTATCCTCTCCTACCCCAGAAGGCATACCGGGGCCGAGGGCTTCGTCCATCAGGCCAATTTCGGGGTAACAGAAAATATTAGCGCGGAAGGCGGAGTTCGCTGTGCCACCAAATAGCCACGTTGGGACTGAGTGTAACCGGAAACTGTCAAACCATTCTCTGTTGCCTTCAAACTGTTTGTAACCACGCGATAAACCGCCGCCACCGTAGCCTTCAAATAGGCGTTGCGATCGCGCTGTCAATTCTGCGGGTAAAACGTTACCAGTGACGGCCATAACTTCGGGACGGGCAAAGGGGGCGATCAGTTTTTCTAGCCAGTCGGGGGGGATAATTGTATCGTCGTCAGTTGTCACCACAATGTCACCGGTACTAACAACTATGCCAGCATTCCGAGCGTAGGATGCTCCCGATCGCTCCTCTTTAATAAATTCCACATCGGGAAATTCTACAAGTACACGGGAGGCGCTGCGGGTTTCGGGTCGATTGTCAACGACAATGATTTCTACAGGTCTAATTTGTCGGGATGTTTGAGCCATTAAGGAAAGCAGGCATTTTCGCAAGTCTTCGGGGCGATCGCAAGTGCCAACTACAACGGATACTGAGATATTGGCTGGTAAACCTTCTGTTTCTATCCCTTCTTCCTTTTTCCTTTTTCCTTCATATTGCTGTATGAGAGCAGCTATGGCATCGGCTTTGAGAAAGTCTATGTTAGCGTCAGCATCGGGTTCTAACAATGTCAAACCAAATTTTTCCACCAGTGCAGCCTGTAGTCTGGAAATACTAATTGATTGGTAATAATTAGCGATATCAATGTAACCGATCGCTGAACCATTACGAGTTACAAAAATACGGGTGTTGGCGTAGTCTGTGGCATCTGCGATCGCTTCTATTTGTTGATTTAATTCAAGTACGCGCACAGCACGGCTGCCCTTTGGCTTCCTAGTTGGCTGTGGATCGGCTTTTTCTGGGGTTTTAATCAATGAGAAGCCTTTCTCAACCAAAATTTCAGCAGTTTTTTCCCTCGCTTTTAGATAGTTAATTGGACTAATGAGCCAATCTTCTATTTCTGCAAGGACTAAATCAACCGATGAAGGATTTGCTTTAAATAGAGAGCGTAAAAAATTGACTAGATGCGCCACTGTTTTTACTAATCCCATGCGGAAAATCGGTAGTCTTTCGTCAGGATAATTGATGGCGCTACACAAAAGGGCGGAGCAAATACCAGCGTTATTTTTGCTGTGCGCTCGCATTTCATTGTAACTACGACACTCCTGATGGCGGACTAATGCACTCGGTTCATAGACTAAACTATGTCCTTCTTTAATGAGGCGTAAAAACATTTCTAAATCGCCGTTACCTTGGACATCAGCATCGGCATCTAGGGCAGGATTAAAATAACCAATCTCTGTAAAAATTGAGCGGCGGAAAGCCATGTTAAACCCCGTGCCAAACATCTCAGGAGAACACAAAAACGCAGGAGGCATTTTACCCTCTGGTGCGATTTGATAGTGCTTAGTCTCAAAACCCCGACTTAATCCGCCGTTTTTTTCAAATAGGATTTGTGACTCAGTTTCAAGTTCTGCGGGTGTTACTAAACCAGTTACGGCCATCACATTTGCATCTTCAGCAAACACCTTAACTAAGGCTTTAACCCACTCAGAATCAACTAATACACCGCTATTGGTGTAAGCAATGATGTCGCCTTTTGCCTCTAAAATAGCTCGGTTTCTTGCCCAGTCTATCCCCGGACATAGTTCTCTGATATAGCGTAGATGAGGGTATTGAGTTGTTACCACAATTTCGGCCTTACCATCGGGAGTATTATCAACTACTAGAATGTCGAGGTACGGATAGTCGAGATGCTTTAGGGAATTGAGAGTTATGGTGAGATCGGAGATGCGATCGCTAAAACAAATTGCCACACTCACCAAAGGTAAAGACCCTTTATACTCTGGTGGCGATAATGTTAATAAATCCTCAAATCGCCATCCTGATGATTTTGTTGCAGGTGTCGCTAAACCATTGTGCAATAACTGACTAATAATTTGATTGTTGTGCTGTTCCAGAATAATTTGACTCAAGGTTTGATCCGTCACTTTTCCCGCTTTTACAGGAACTTTGACATATCCAATGGGAGTGCCAAAAAGACGCACTAGGCCTTGTAATTCGTCATAGTTTTCTAAACCTTCAATAGTAGCGATTCCCTGGCTTAATTCAATATCTGTGACCTTTATTTTATTTAACATTTTATTTATTCTCCATAATTTGTTAACTGTTATTTGTCAACTGTTATTTGTTAACTGTTATTTGTCAACTGTTATTTGTTAACTGTTATTTGTCAACTGTTATTTGTTAACTGTTATTTGTCAACTGTCAACTGTCAACTGTTAACTGTCAACTGTCAACTGTCAACTGTTAACTGTCAAAAGGCGTAGTCGGTTTTGGGATTAATAAATTTCATGGTAATGTAGAAAGTAGGAGGAAAATGCAATTAATGTACCGATCGCTCTGACACAGGAATATAAGGTTCACTATAACCTTCTTGCTGGACACGCAGGCGAGATTGCCACAGCGACCAAGGCCCAGGTAGATGGCTTAATGCTTCATGTAGCACTAGGTTTATAGGATAATCAGTTTGACCTTTCAATCGGGATTTAATGCGCGAGGCGTGCCATAAAGGAACATCAATTCCTAATAGTATTAGCGATCGCAAGTCGCCGTCTTTTAGCAAAGTTGTCAGTTGATAAGCCACAATTCCTTTACTATAATTGTGCAATTGACGGCGCAAAGCAGGTAAATCCCGGCGGTGTCTATGCCAAATAAAGGCTTGCGGTTCGTAGGCTACTGTATAGCCAGCTTTCATAATTTTATAGAACAAATAGGTATCTTCTCCCACACCAGAGGGCATTCCCGCACCTAAAGCTTCATCCATCAAACCAATTTCAGGATAGCTGAAAATACTAGATCGAAAGGCCGCATTAGCCGTCGCCCCCAATTTCCACGCGGGAACAGCATAACGCCAAGACTTTCTAAACCAATCCCCCGTACCCTCAAAAGGTTTAAAACCACGTCCTAAACCACCGTCACCGTATTGTTCAAATAACCACTGGCTTTCTGTTTCTAATTCTACAGGTAAAACGTTGCTAGTAACTGCCATTACATCTGGTCTATTAAAGGGAACTAATAGTTTTTCTAACCAACCAGAGGGAAGTCCTACATCGTCATCGGTTGTTACTACAATATCTCCAGTGCTCGCGGCAATGCCAGTATTCCGCGCATAGGCGAGTCCTTGGCGGGGTTCTGTAATTAAGATAACGTTCTTAAATTTGGCAACTATTGGGGGTGTTAATCCTGAATCTGGATTGTTGTCAACGATGATGATTTCTACTTTTCGGGGGGACTTTTGGGCGGTTAATTGAGTGAGGCAATTATGCAAGTCATCTGGCCGGGAGTAAGTTGCTACAATTACGGATACGGAAACATTTATTGGTAAACTTAGAGGAGTTTGGAATTGTGTTTTTTCTGCTGGTTTGTAGTAGCGTCTCAAATAGGCGATCGCTTCTGCTGCGCGAAATTCGTCGCTGATATTGCGCGTTGGATTGAGCAATTTGAGCCCAAATTTTTCACTTAATAGTTGCCGCAAATGAGTTGCGCTAATTGGTTGGTAATTGTTGGGGATGTCAAAGTGTGCGATCGCCGATCCCTTCCAGGTGACAAATAGCCTCACTGAGCTATAATCTGTCACATCAGTGAGGGGATTTGTCACAGCTTCTGTCAGTTCTAAGGTTTGGACTGCGGTTCCTCCTGGATATTGAGGTTTCTGAGGCAATGCTGCATTTTCTGGCAGTTCTAGGGAAGGTAAAGAGCCGAAATTGGCTTCAATATCAGAGGCAATTTTGCTGGCTTTTTGATAAGTTGTGAAACCGATCGCGGAACCCCGAAGTTCAGCTAGTACCAAATCACGTGGCCATTTACTTGCATTCATTAATGACACAAATAAATTGCGTAAATGCCACCAAATTACTAGCCATAACGTTACCCGCAATAAAGATAAACGTTCGTTTGGATATGCAATAGCTTCACGCACAAAGCAAGCAAATAGAGCTCCATTATTTTTAACTTGTAATTTCAATTTTTCATATTCCCGTCTATGGCAGTGTCTAACTAAGGCACTGGGTTCATAAACTAGCAGATGTCCTTCTTTCACAGTGCGGAAAAATATTTCTAAATCCCCACCACCGTTAGTTACAGTCCCAACATCTAAGGCCGGATCGAAGTAACCAATTTGGGCAAACAACGATCGCCGAAATGCCATATTTGCGCCTGTACCGGCTATCCAAGGAGTTGATATAAACGACCAGGGTAACTTTTTATCGGGACTAATTTGATATCTTTTTGTCTCGAAACCTCTGCCAAAACCGCCGTTTTCCTCAAATAGAACTTGGGCTTCAGTTTCCAATTCGTAAGGAACAACTAAACCTGTTACTGCCATTACTTTTGGCTCTTCAGCAAAGACTTTAGCTAGGGCTTTTACCCAACCTAAATCTACAATTACATCATCATCAGTATAAGCAATAATGTCACCTTTTGCTTCAATAATTGCCCGGTTTCTTGCCCAGTCTAATCCCGGTCGTGGTTCTTTAACATAGCGAATTTGGGGATATTTAGTTTTAGTTAGTTTCTCGGTATCGTCTGATGCGGGGGCGTTATCTATGACTAATAAATCGAGGTGGGGATAGTCAAGATTAACTAAACTATTGAGACATAATTCTAAGTCATCAGTCCTATCTCTTGTACAAACTGCTACTGTAACTAAAGGCCAATCTCCCGTCCACTTGAGAGGAGGTAAATCTAATAAATCCTCAAATTTCCATCCTGTCGGTGGTGGTGTCTTGAAGAGTCCTTTCTCTAAAAGATGAATAATAATTTTTTGATGGTGCTGTTCTAGGATAAGTTTGCTGAGAGTTTTGGCACTAATTTTTCCTGCTGTTACCGGAGCACTGATATACCCAATTGGTCTACCATGTAGGCGTACCAATGCTTGCAATCCCATAAACCCGTCCAAATTTTCAATAGTAACGAGGGGACTGCTCAACTCAATGTCTATTACCTTGATTGGATAAAGCACCTAGCGGATACTCCTAGGATAGAGGCTTGTAAGTTGATTATATAGCAGATTACAAGGAGATAAAGATTAATAACAGGTTAAAAGTTTAAGAAATTGTTAATTAAATAAAAACAGTGCAAACCACTCGAAACAGATTTAAAATAAAGTTAAAGATAATTGTCATGGAACGTCTATTTTGGCTATAATACCTAGACGAAGCTATCCCCTATTTCAGCAATATTAAGGAGAATTTGTGAAAATAAAGCACATCGAAGTGCTTCGGTACTTACGTGCTTAGGATCTTTATCCTACTCCCAGTCATATTGCCATACATCCTCAGTTTTAACTCCCATTAATTTATGCTAAATACTTCTAGCGTCGAAAAGTTAGTTACACCCATGCCAGAGGTTTCCAGACAAGACCTCCGTTTAGACTCAACTATTCAAGAGCTTCCCCTTTACGATTTTCAGGTTAAGCCTACAGATATAGGGATGAAAGTGGCTCAGATGTTTGAAGCCTACCCCCTCTTGCCAGGAGTTGTTTTGACAGATCAAAATCAGTTTGCTGGCATGATTTCTCGGCGGCGATTTCTAGAATATATCAGCCGCCCTTTTGGGCGAGAATTGTTTTTAAAGCGACCTCTAAAGTCCTTATATCGATTTGCTCAGACTGATACTTTAATGTTTCCCAGCGATACATTAATTGTAGATGCGGCTCGTCGCTCATTACAGCGATCGCAAGAACTACTTTACGAACCAATTGTCGTACAACACCCGCCTGAAGTTTACAAAATGTTGGACGTACATGAACTACTTGTCGCTCAATCTTACATTCACGAACTCGCTACTAAGTTACTACGCCAACAAACCCAAGCTCAAATGATTCAAACGGAAAAATTGGCGAGTTTGGGGCAAATGGTAGCTGGAGTAGCCCACGAAATTAGAAATCCCGTTACTTGCATTCTTGGAAATTTAGGTTTCCTCACAAACTATTCTGAAGACTTGATGCGGCTGCTGTCGGCTTACGATGTAGAAATGGCAAACTCCAGCCAAAAGATTGAGGAAATCAAAGAAGACATAGAATTTCAATTTTTACAAGAAGATTTGCCCGAAATTCTTCAAAGTATGAAAGTAGGAGCAGAGCGATTAAATGAACTTGTGACTAGCCTCCGCAGTTTTTCTCACATGGACGGGGCGAACCGCAGAGAAGCTAACATCCATGAATGTATTGACAGTACGCTTCTGATTCTCAAAAACCGCCTTAAACACAGCATTAAAGTGGTTAAAAACTATGGAGATTTGCCCCCAATTAGTTGTTATTCGGGTCAGCTCAGTCAAGTTTTTATGAACTTAATTGGCAATGCGATTGATGCTTTGGAAGAGTTAGAGGGGGAAGGAACAGACTCGCGTGTTATTAAGATTGAAACTGAACTCATAGAAAGTTTCGAGGGAGGCTGTGGGAATTCTGAATTAATTCCAAATAATACTATTGAGCGAAAAGAAGGGAAAAAGACTTTATCACTGGTGAGCAATCACCATGAGTTTAGCGATGGAGAAAAGGAAGAAGATATTAAAAATTACTCTGGAGTAGCGATCAGAATTTCTGACAATGGGCCGGGAATTCCTCCAGAAATTCAGCGGCGAATTTTTGAGATGTTTTTTACTACTAAACCTGTGGGAAAAGGGACGGGGTTAGGGTTGGCAATCACTCATCAAATTGTGACTGAAAAACATAATGGTAAGTTGAATTTGCACTCTACGCCGGGTACGGGAACTGAATTTGAAATTTTGCTGCCCTTGGTTTAAGGTGAGGTGGGCGGTTAAAACCGCGTGTACACAGACAAAACCCGCACTATAGGTCTTCACTGAGCTTGTCGAAGTGCGGACTTTGTTTGTATAGCAACCGCTTTCGTCGGTTAGGGGCTAGGGGCTAGGGGAAGAAGGGAATAGAATAGTTGATTTCCAAAAATCAAGCTCTCAACTGCACCGGCATCACCAGGAATGTGGCATTTACTCCCCCCAAAGGTCTAATAATTACAGGAGCAGTTGCCTCATTTAACTGCATTTGAATTTCAGCAGAAGGAGCAGTTTTCAAAATATCAATCAAATACTTGACATTAAAGGCAATATCTATACTCTCCCCGGAGATTTGAGCAGACATAGATTCCGTACCAGTACCAACATCTTTGGCATCCACAGACAAGGTTACTTTCTGATTTTCAGCATCGATACTACACTTGAGAATATTATTTTTTTGATCTGCAAGAACAGCAATTCTTTCTACTGCTGCTAAAAGCGATCGCCTTTCCAGTGTAATTAGCCGTTCAAAGGAGCGCGGAAGTAACTGCCGATAATTGGGATATTGCCCCTCTAAAGTCCGCGTCGTCAACCGTTGATCTGCCCATTCAAATACAATTTGACCTTGATCTAAATGTAGGGCTACAGGTTCGCTACTTTGACCAGCAGCCACCATTTTTTCTATTTCTCGCAGGGCTTTTGCTGGTACAGTGATCTCAAATATAGCGGAGGATTCTTGAGTTGGTAATGAGGTTTCGTCATATTCGCGATCGCTCACTTTAGCTGTTTCTACTACCGCCAATCTGTGGCCGTCAGTAGCAGCAAATTCTAGGCTATCTTGCTGCACTTTTAAATGTACACCAGTCAAGACTTGTTTTGTCTCGTCGGGGCTAGTAGCAAATAAAGTTCCTTTTAAGCCTGCGATCAAGGCTTCTGGAGGCAAATTAATCAATTCTCCTCCTTCTATTTCTGGCAATTCTGGGAATTCTTCGGGCCCCATACCCCTAACTGTATATTTGCCTGATGAGGATGTGACAGTTGCGATCGCCTCCCCTGCATCATCATCTAAGCTAATCTCTCCATCTGGCAGCCTGGAAATAATATCATTGAGCAACTTTGCAGGT
Organism: Kamptonema sp. UHCC 0994; assembly: GCF_029167235.1. Taxonomy (GTDB): domain Bacteria; phylum Cyanobacteriota; class Cyanobacteriia; order Cyanobacteriales; family Microcoleaceae; genus Kamptonema. The sequence goes on from NZ_JARFTR010000021.1 coordinate 23,959, forward strand.
AAAGTAAAACTACCGCCTTCATCCACCTGTGCTGCAAAGCTAGTGCGAATTCCCAGGCTAAGATCGAACCCTGTTAAACTCACCCGCTGCGTTTTTTCGTCGGCTACCAATAGAACATTAGCAAGTACCGGATGTGTCGGGCGAGAGGGAACCGCCCGACTGACTAGGGAAAGGTTGCTATTGAGGTCACTTTGTGTACAAATCAGTTTCATTGCGATGCTAAATGTAGGGCTTGGTATTTGTGCGGTTGAGTTTGACAATATCTTGAGGAGCCGGTAAGTCCAATGGGGATTTAGAACCCGCCCTGACACAGAAAGAATCTTATCACTATTCTCAGTATTCTTGCAGTCCTCAGTATTGACCTACTGAGTTCTTGTGGAAAATGTGGAAAAGGTTACGGAATTGTTTCTGTACTTATGTTTTAAGGATGACTTGCCTGTGGAAAACTTGTGGAAAAATCGTTAAAGTTGTCTAGTGTCGCGCCGCCGTCTCGGTGGTATAGCAACCGCCAAGGTGGTTAGGATAGGATAGATTGCTGAAAACCTAAGATTACTTAGGTTAATTTTGCGATCTACTGACAGCATTAATGCGATCGCCTAACTGACGCAAGGTTTGAGACAAATTCGGGTCAGTATTCCGCAATTGAGCAATTTTATCGCAACTGTAAAGTACCGTCGTATGATCCTTACCGCCAAAAACCTCGCCAATTTTAGGTAAACTCAAATCTGTATGCTGCCGCATCAAATACATTCCTACTTGACGAGCAAGACTAATTTCCCTGCGTCTAGAATGGCCTTTTAATTCTTCTGCTGAAAGGTCAAATACATCTGCTACTGCTGTCAGTATAACATCCGGTGATGCTTCCAATCTCTCAGTTTGAGGATTCAAAATTGGTGCTAAATTATCCACAGTCATCGGTAAACCCGTAATCGAAAGATAAGCCACAGCCCGAATTAAAGCTCCTTCTAATTCCCGAATATTTGACTTATAACTAGAAGCAATATATTCAATTACATCTCGCGGTAGCCGCATATTTTCATATTCAGCTTTTTTCTGTAAAATCGCCATCCGTGTCTCCAAGTCTGGCAATTGAATATCGGCAATTAACCCCATTGAAAACCGGGAACATAGGCGTTCTTGCAAGCGGGGAATTTGATTAGGCGGACGATCGGAAGCTAATACTATTTGTTTGCCCGCTTCGTGTAAAGTATTAAAGGTGTGAAAAAATTCTTCTTGGGTGTATTCCTTGCCTTCTATAAATTGAATATCATCTACTAATAAAACATCGGCCGCCCGGTAATGATCGCGGAAACTTTGCATACTATCTTTACGAATTGCTGCAATCAAATCGTTAGTAAATTTCTCAGTTGAAACATAAAAAATCTTTGCATCTGGGTAAATTTCCAGGCGATAATGACCGATAGCTTGCATCAGGTGAGTTTTGCCCAAACCTACGCCACCGCAGAGAAATAGGGGGTTGAATTCTCGCCCTGGAGACTCCGCCACTGCGAGGGAGGCGGCGTGAGCCATGCGATTATTTGAACCTACAACAAAACGAGCAAATATATGCTTAGGATTTAAGTTAGCAGGTTTAGGCTGTTGGTGAGAATAGTTTTCTGGAATATCGGGGGATGGCCAAATTAGTTCTGAACCATTGTTAGTAGTATCATCTCCGTTAAGGGTTGTGAGGTAGATATCGACGGAATGACCTAGAATGTCTTCGACTACTTGAGCAATTGTTTTAATGTAATATTTTTGCAACCAATTTCTAGCAAAAGGATTCGGTGTGCGGATGATCAAACAGTTATTTTCCAGTTGCTCAGGAGTGGCAGTTTTAATCCACGTCTCAAAGGTAGGTCGGCTTAGTTGTACCTGGAGACGTTCAAGCACCTGATTCCACAGAATTTCTAGGCGCATTTTTTTTCCAATTTATTGTAAAATTTTAAGTAGAATGCAGAAAAAAGATTTACAAATCATTTTAGGATTACTATTATATCACATAAGCTACCGTTCAGTCAATCAAATTAAGTAGAATGCTAAACTTAAACGTAATTATCTTATTCTGAAGATAACTATGTCATTGCGAGCGAAGATAACAAAGTGAAAAATTATCCAGAACAAGAATCTTTAAATCAGGCACGCGCCTCCTTCCAAAAAATCTGGGGCTACGCAGATTTTAGACCACCTCAAGGTGAAATTGTCCACAGCCTACTATTAGGAAAAGATGCCCTAATTATCATGCCTACAGGGGGCGGTAAATCTATTTGTTTTCAACTGCCAGCTTTGTTACAAACTGGATTAACATTAGTAATATCGCCGCTAGTAGCATTGATGGAAAATCAAGTACAAGAATTGCGCGATCGCTCGCTCCCTGCGGGACTAATTCACAGTCAATTACCTGCACAACAGCGAAAGAATACATTGCAACAAATACAGCAAAATCAGTTAAGGTTACTGTATTTATCCCCAGAAACATTACTCAGCAAACCAGTCTGGGAAGTTATCAGTCAGCCGCAGATCCAAATCAATGGTTTAATATTAGATGAAGCTCATTGTTTAGTACAATGGGGCGAAACTTTCAGACCAGCTTATCAGCGTTTGGGAACTGTACGCTCTACCTTGCTCAAATCTAAACCAGCGGGTAGTAAAATTGCAGTTGCAGCTTTTACTGCTACCGCCGATCCGCAAACCCAGCAGACAATTCACAAGGTTTTACAACTACAAAAACCAGAAAAATTTCTGCTAAATCCCTATCGGGAAAATCTACACTTGCGCGTTCAAATAGTTTGGACACCCAGAGGAAGGCGACAACAGTTATTAAAGTTTATTAACGCCAGAAAAGCACAAGCCGGATTAATCTATGTTCGTACTAGGAAAGATAGCGAAAGTTTAGCAGAATGGCTGGAAGAAGAAGATTATATAACGGCGGCATACCATGCCGGATTGAGTGCAGAAGCACGAAGAGAAATAGAAAAAGCTTGGTTAAATGGAGATATTCAGTTTGTTGTCTGCACCTCAGCGTTTGGTATGGGTATTAATAAATCTAATGTTAGATGGGTTGTACATTTTCAAGCACCACTGCTATTATCAGAGTATATTCAAGAAGTCGGGCGGGCCGGACGTGATGGTAAACCAGCCGAAGCATTAACCTTAATAAGTGAACCGACAGGTTGGTTATATCCAGAAGATAAGCAACGGCAAGAATTTTTTGAGGATAAATTGCGATCGCAATATCAAATAGCTCAACAATTAGCCAAAAAACTGCCATTGCAAGGAGAAGTTGAAGCAATCTCCCGCAAATTTCCCGAAGGTGCGATCGCCTTATCAGTTTTGCACAGTTCAGGTCAGCTTCAGTGGCGAGATCCCTTTAACTACAGTATCAACAAATCTGAGCGATCGCGCCCCAGCGAACAACTCAACCGCACAGCAGCACAACAAATGTCCCATTATCTCACAACTCGTCAGTGTCGATGGCAATTTTTGTTGCAAGCTTTTGGCTTTGAAACAGCTAAATCTATGCGTTGTGGCCATTGTGACAACTGCAAAAAGAGCTAAATTGCTGAAAACCTTGCTAAGATGGGCTTCTACCTCGTGCTATACCAATCGAAAATCATAACTTGTAAGATGAAATCAGACAACAAATATATTCAGCAATTTCGCTCTATTTTTAGCATGGCTCTGTTTGTGATTCTTGTATTAGGAGTAGGCTATTTAACAGTAAATTTTATCGTCCGCATACTAGAAAAGTTTGCCTAATATCATTTTTTAACCGCAGATGAATGCAGAGCAACGCGGACTATATTATCCTCATCCTAACTTACGCAAAAGATCCGTAACGCCGCCATCTTGGCGGTGACAATACC
>NZ_JARFTR010000225.1 GCF_029167235.1 Kamptonema sp. UHCC 0994
CCCAGAGGGCGGCGTTACGGTAAATCCTGTTTTAACTTTTATAGCGGTTTTCAACTCTTTTCGATACAGTTTTGACCTCTCTCCAAACCTCTGAAAACCGCTGTAACTCTTAATTTTTAGCTACTACCCACACCTTCATTGACTCAACTCGGAGAGATTTACCACGAGTGCCACAATATTGACCATTAGCAACGGGAGGAGTATCGCCGATATTTTGAATGTGAGCAGTGTAAAATACATCGTATTTAGAAGCTTCTGGCCCAGCTAAGCGGATTGCAAATCCTTCAATTCGTTTAGATTTACCTCGGAAACCAGCTAAATCTCCTTCATTAATCCAAGGTGTATCGCCAACTCCTTCAACGTGAGCCATGTACTGAATACTTAAGCCAGAAATTGCCGGATCTATGTTAATCTGAAATCCTTCTAAGCGAAGACCTTTACCGCGACTGCCAGCATCTTCTTGAGCTTTAAAAGTGCGATCGCCTACTCCTTGAACGTGAGCGAGCACTTTCAGTCCAACGGTGGCCGGAGGCTGAGGTTTTACAGCAGCTACAGCACTCTTTGATGGTTGTACCCAAACTTTAATCCCTTCAATTCGCAGAGATTTACCGCGAGTACCGCAATATTTACCATTAGAGGCGACATCTGCATCACCAATATTTTGAATGTGAGCAGTGTAGAACACATCGTAGTTAGCAGCTTGTGGCCCAGCTAATCGGATTGCAAATCCTTCAATTCGCTTAGATTTACCTCGGAAACCGGCTAATTCTCCTTCATTAACCCAAGGCGTGTCGCCAACTCCTTCAACGTGAGCCATGTATTGGACGGTTAAGCCAGGAATTGCTGAATCTATATTAATCTGAAATCCTTCTAAGCGAAGACCTTTGCCGCGACTGCCAGCATATTCTTGGGCGGCAAAAGTGCGATCGCCTACTCCTTGAATGTGGGCGAGCACTTTCAATCCAACAGAGGTAGGCTGTTGCGATCCATCACTACTGGGGGTTTGTCCAAATACAATGTGCTGTCCCTGCACATTTTGTAGAGGTTGATTTACGTTAACGCTAGGAACCACGATCACTTCGTGGATGGGAGTACCAGATGCGGGGGACTCCAAAATTGTAATGTCTGGGTCAACAGTAATCGGTTTGTTAGCGACTGCTACAGTCGAAGGGATAATTATCACTTCTGGCAAGGCTTCAGCAGTAACTTGGGGCAGAGTCAGAGGTAAGCTAAGGGAGCGTTCTGGTTCAACTGACTGAGGGGCAATAGGTAAATTAGAAGTGGCTGCGATCGCGGTGAATGTTAATTTACCTCTGGATATGGCTACAACTAATTGTTTACCAAAGGCCGCACCTACTTTCTCCTCAAGGATGACCCACTGGCTATCATCTAAATTTTCTGCTTGTTCGACTAGAGTTAGCAAAGCTGAGAACGGGTGTTTTTCTTCAACTAAGGCGATCGCGTCTGGATGTAGTTGAGTGGCTTTGGGATCGTTAATAGCACGGTAAAGTTCGCTGGCTTTGTCGCGAATTGGTTCCAAAGGCGGAAAATTGTTCTGTTCTCGGTGAACGATTGCTAAAACGCGATCGAGTATGTTTAAGGCTTTTTGGCGTTTTTCGGCATTACCTTGTGCCGTTGCAACTGCCTGTATTACATCTCGGATGTCTTGGAGGGAAACGGGATTACTTGGCGATCGCAAGGATTTTCCCAGTTCGAGGGCTTGATTGCGTGCGATCGTAAAGTTCTTGCCGTAGGCTGTGAGTTCTTCAACTAAACTATCGGAGGGTGGAATGCCAGCACTTTGTAGTTCTTTGGCAGCCTGAGATAAGCGGCTACCCAAAGTCGGAAAACTTTCCGATAAAGAATCAAGTTGTCGAAGCAAATCTTTATAAGCTGGTGCCATACTATTGTCCTGACTATTTAAGCTTGCCAATTATAGACGTTTGAGCTGGTTGAGCAATGTTCCTGAAATTGTTCGCCCTAAATTTTGAGTTTACGACTTAATGGGTCGGGCAGAGGAGATGGGGAGCAGGGGAGAGGGGGAGACGAAGATTTCCCCTCTGCTCCTCTGCCCCTCTGATCCCCGGCTCCCCTACCCCTCTGCCCCTCTGCTCCTCTGCTCCCTCTTAGATCCTAGCGATCGCGATCACACTTTGTCTCCATAACAAGTCACGAAAGACCAACCAAACCATCACTTGCTAGTTCCGAAAACGTCACCAAAACTAGAGCATTCCTATCACTGTGCGATCGGTTGAAATACCTAATACTTGGGTCATCCAGGCAGTGAAAAAGTTAGAGGTTCCTATGATTATGATTCGCGAAGTTGTCCAACAAGCTCTTAGTACGGGTTATCTGACGGTTGAAGCCGAAAATTTACTGCGGCAAATGCTAACTACTACTAAATACGATATTGAAGACCTCAATGCTTTTATGAGTTTGCAACTAGCGGCGATGGCTGGCCGTGTTAGACAAGAGTCTCGCGAAGTCAGAGATACCGGGAATTCCAGCTCATCCTAAGTTATAGCAAAAGGTGGAGATAGCCCGAATTCCAGCTGATCTTAAGTTATAGCAGAAGACAGAGGGCAGAAGATAGAAGGTAGAAGACAATAAAAGCAATGGTTTCAGCAATTAATAACTTCCTAAGCCTTGGTGGTTATATATCCACACTCACCTTTGTTCTCCGCTTTTCCCCTCTCTCTTTGTCTGTCCTGCGGGTTAGGCAATGGGGGAGGCGGGGTTCAGATTCCTGGTGTTTTGTGAAAGAATCTGCTGTCAAACTCTTAACTTGAGATCGATCTAGGAGCGATCGCGGTCACTAAGACTATAACGGCTAGTCACAGGCTACCTCTCAAAGTATCACAGGACGATAGAAGGTAGTGTCACTGAGAGTTTTGGGGGAAAATCAGATACTTGTTTTAGAAGCAAGAGAAGCAAGGAGCATTTATTATGATGGTGATTCGTGAAGTTGTCCAACAAGCTCTTAGTACGGGATATCTGACGGTGGAAGCGGAAAAGCAAATGCAGCAGGTATTTACGACTGCGCGGTACGATTTGGAGGATTTGAATGCTTTTATGAGTTTGCAGTTGGCGGCGATGGCGGGTCGTGTGAAGCAGGAGTCTCTGGAAGTGACGAGTGTGCGGTAGTTTCCCGGTGGTTGAAGTTTTAGGGGCGCGATGCCTGCGGCTGGCTACGCCTACGGACTTTTGCCTGTTTGTTTTCACTATGCCTTTCCCTGTCTCTAGGGATTGTATTCAAATTCAGCGATCGCATTGATACCTAGCCAGTCTCCTGTTGTAGCTTGACCGATTTTGTAGGTATTATTGAATATTCTAAAAGCAAAGTTTATAAGATTTGACATTAGTAAATTAAGGAGTTTTTATGAGCAAATGTCTAAACCCTGATTGCCTCAACGAGAACTCATCCGGCACTAACTTCTGTCAAAAATGTGGTAATAAACTATTATTGGCTGACCGTTACCGAACCCAAAAAATTATTGGACAAGGGGGATTTGGGCGCACTTTTCTCGCGGTTGACGAGCATAAACCCTCAAAACCAGTCTGCGTGATTAAACAATTCTATCCCCAAGCTCAAGGCACTTCTAATATTCAGAAAGCTACTGAATTATTTGAGCAGGAAGCAGTACGGTTAGAACAGTTGGGGAAACATCCTCAAATTCCCGATTTATTAGCATATTTTAGTCAAGATGGACGGCAGTATTTAGTCCAAGAATTTATCGACGGTCAAAATTTAGCCCAAACACTAGAAGCTGAGGGATATTTTAGCGAAAGGCGGATTCGCGACTTGCTTAATAATTTATTGCCAGTGTTTGAGTTTATTCACTCTCGCCAAGTCATTCACCGAGATATTAAGCTAGAAAATATTATTTTGAGGTCAAATGGGGAATTGGTTTTAGTTGACTTTGGCGCGGCGAAATATGCGACTCAAACAGCTTTAGCGGTAACGGGAACAACGATCGGAAGTGCTGGATATACAGCACCGGAACAAGCGGCGGGAAAAGCTATTTATGCTAGTGATATTTATAGTTTAGGTGTGACTTGTCTATGTCTGTTAACTCAAGTTGAACCGCTTGAATTATTTGATGTGAGCGAGTTTGAGTGGGTGTGGCGAGAACACTTGAAAACGTCTGTTAGTTCGGAATTGGGTCAGATTTTAGATAAAATGATTCAACCTGCTAGTAAGAAACGTTATCAATCTGCTACTGAAGTTTTGCAGGCGCTTGGTAATAAATTACCTCAACTATCACCTCAGACTCAAATATTACCTCAAACTCAAATATTACCTCAAACACCAAACTCTCTTAAATCGGCGTGGCGGGGTATTGACTATACTCCTTTGCGGGATCTATTGGCAACAGGAAAGTGGAAAGAGGCAGATATAGAAACATCAAAATTGATGCTGAAAGCTTCTATACGGGAGAGATTTGGTGACTTAGATCCGTACTCCCTTGATAATTTTCCTTGCGATGATTTACAGATCATTGACCAGTTGTGGGTAAAATATAGTCAGGGTCGCTTTGGCTTTAGCGTCCAGAAAAAAATTTGGTTAGAATGTGGTGGTAAAGTAGATTATAATGGCAATGCTGAATATAGGCTAGGCTTTAGAGTCGGTTGGCTAAAAGAAGGTAAGTGGTTAAACTACGATGATCTAACTTTTAATTTGCAACCACCAGAAGGACATCTCCCGATGTTTGTTCGTTGTGGTTTTCGGCAGATAGGTAAGGGTGCGGCAGCTATGTATTGGGGGTGGTGTTTTTATTTCTTCTCTCGCATCGAGAACTGTAAGCTGTAGTCTATAGTTATTTCAGCCCTTTGTCAAGTCTTTTTTATCGAACTGTTTAAAACATAATTTACAGCTTAGATATGCCTTATGAAATAGAATTTACAACCGAATCTTTAGAAGACCTAAAACTTCTCAGACCTATCGATCGCGGCAAGGTAATCAATGCAATTGAAACCCATCTCCTACACAGCCCCGCCCAAGAAAGTAAAAGCAGAATTAAAAGGTTTACCCATTCCCGAAGCAACTACACTTTGTGACTATGTAGAAGCAATGTAGCGTTAACACACCAATCTTTGTCAAACAACAAGAACTATATTATTCCAAATCCGCAAGAGCAACTTTCAAGCAAGCACGAACCTCCTTCCAATCGCGTTCCGACAAATGACCAATTAGAACTAAATTGGAAGATGGCGGTAGAGTGACAATAAAACTGCGAAAAACTGAAGGAAGTCGTAAACCTGCTGTTGCCCAATCTTGGAGAATATAATCAGTTGAACCTAAAGCAGTTGTCTGTGTAGTAATGAGTCCAGCTATTACATCAGAGCGGATTGTGTTATATATAACTGATGATAGAATTACAGCCGGACGACGTTTAATGCCAGTGACACCAGGAAAATCTACTGTCACCACATCACCAGGATTAAAAGACACTATTATATCTCCTCGTTTTCAGGAAAAAGGGCGGTGGCGTACTGCAAAGAAAATGTGGTGACATCAAGTTTATCTTCTTCATTCCAAGTCTCACTTTCATCGACGATAGATAGATTTTGCTGCACCAAATCGTTGAGAATAAGAGTTGCCAAGCGTAATCTCTCGGTTGGCGAAAGGGTAGAGAGAACGCGATCGTAAACTTCTTGAACAGTGATTGACATAGCAAATCCTGCGGCTTCTTATCTTGTGGAACACTTAGGGAAAATTGATTTTAGTATAGCTCAAAAATTTAATAAATTCATGCTATAATTAAATTAGAATTTTAACTCCAGATTTCTATGCCAACTTTAACTGATATTGGCACTTTAATTATCCGCGATCCGCACCTTCGCAATGGCATCCCTATCATAGCAGGAACTGCCACATCAGTGCAGCGAATTGTGGCCTTATACAAACAAGGCAATAATGCTGAGGAAATAGCAGCGGATCTGGATCATCTCACCTTGGCACAGGTTTATGCTGCACTGACTTATTATCACGCAAATCGAGCGGAAATAGAAGCAGATTTAGCGGCTGAACAAGCAGAATATGAACGTTTGGCAGCATTAAATAAGCTAAAAATGTAGGCAATAGCATGAGCCAAATTCGTCTTTACTTAGATGAAGATTCCCGCAGCAAAAAACTATTACAAGCTTTACAAAGTCGTGGTGTAGATATCATTACAGTTGCCGAAACAGGGATGTTATCTCGGAGTGATGAAGATCAACTGATTTGGGCTTTTGCGAATCAAAGGGTAATTTATAGTTTCAACACTAGGGATTTTTATAGAATCCATACCAATTGGCTAGAAAGAGGTGACTCTCATGCAGGAATTATTTTAGGACAGCAAAATTATTCTGTGGGAGAACAAATGCGTCGCCTTTTGAGTCTAATTTCTGCCAAGTCAGGGACAGAAATGCAAAATCAAATAGAGTTTCTTAGTGCTTGGAATGAAGAGTAAGCATATTGCGACAGAAGAAACTGAATATGCTACTGGTTAAAAAACTAGGCAATCAATAGACCTCTCCAAAAAAGAATTTTAAACTCTTAGTCTGTCTGAAAAAAACCTAATTTTTGGAGAAGTCTAATTAACTTAAAATTGCCCCGCTAATGCTGGCACACACCTTTCACAAAGTAAAGGATGTTCCTCTGATTCACCAACATGAGTAGAATAATTCCAACAGCGATCGCACTTTTGTCCGTCTGCTTTCACCACACCAACCCCCAAGTCTTCCGAATTAAAGCTGTAGGGTATTCCTTCTAAACCTTCAGAACTTTCTAAAAGTTCCACCTGAGAAGCAATTAACAGATACCGCAACTCGTCTACACCGTTACCAGTCGCAGAATTGTGTAACTTTTTGATTGCCGATGCAGGCTTTTTGACAGCAGAGAGTTGAGATACAATTTCCGCAGTATTGCTGATTGCTGGTACTTCTACCTTAATCTCCTCTTGAGATGCGATCGCTTTCGCTTCAACAGTCGTTTCTCTTACTTCTTTCCCCAATACCTCTACTTTCAGAGTTTCAACCTTTTCTGACAACTCTTGCCGATTAGCTGCAAATAGCAAATGTTGCCACACAAACCAGATTGTATATCCAAAACCGATGAGTTCAAATGTGCCTCCCAGCAGTGGAATCTGATTAACCGTATCCAGTACCGCCCCGATTGCTTTCGCAACTGCAAACAATGCGAATAGGAGGATAACTATAACGGCAGCTTCCTGATTTTCTGCTAAAAATTGACCCAAAAACCTCGGTAAATCCCTGATAAATTCTGCTACTTTTTCGACAATTTCCCTCGGTTCGATGAAGGATTGTTTGGCTTCACTATTAGCAATATCGACAGTATTATCTGTTCCCGTTTCAGCGTGTTCTATTGATACTTCTTTCTCCAGTTCTCTTGACTTTTCATCCTCTATATGCGGGTGCAGATATTTGGCTGCTAAGGCTTCTGTGCTCGGATTTAAAGCTTGCAGTTTTTCCCGTTTTTCCGCATCGGGGACGTAAAGCAAAACCTTAGCTTCCAAAGGAGAACCAATTGCCTTTTCACTCCGTGCTAATTCTAGAACCTTATTCACTTCCCCGCGAACTTGTCGCAAATATTCCCAGGATTTGCCTAACTCTGGATTTTGCCAGCGGTTATCTATTTGCACCCAACCGGCCTCAAATACTGATTTGTAAGCTGTGGGATAGGGGATGTATTGCCAAATATCTTCTGCTAAGTGACATAAAACAGGCGCGATCGCCCTTGCCAAACTCTCCACCGCGATCGCGAGCACTGTCTGGCAACTGCGGCGGCGTAAGGAGTCTTCTGCACTGATATAAAGCCGATCTTTGGCAATATCCAGATAGAAATTCGACAGGTCAACGACGCAGAAATTCTGCACTGTTTGGAAAAACCGGAAAAACTGGAAGCTATCAAAAGCATCTTTTACTTCTGCAAATACTTCCGTCATCCGGTGCAACATATAACGGTCTAATTCGGGCAGTTCTTCATAACTAACTGCATTTTTTTCTGGATCGAAATCGTGCAAATTTCCCAACAAAAACCGCGCTGTATTGCGAATTTTCCGGTAAACATCCGCTTGCTGTTTGAGGATGTTTTTACCCAAGGGCACATCGGCGGAATAGTCTACGGAAGATACCCACAACCGCAAGACATCAGCACCATATTCGTTGATGACAACGGCAGGATCGACGACATTACCGAGAGATTTGCTCATTTTGCGGCCTTGTTCATCCAATACAAAACCGTGTGTTAAAACAGTTTTATAAGGAGCAATGCCATTATTAGCAACGCTAGTCAGTAAACTGGATTGAAACCAGCCGCGATGTTGATCCGATCCTTCTAAATACATTTCAGCAGGATAGTGCAATTCTTCTCGGCCTTTGGCAACAGCGGCCCAAGAGGAACCGGAGTCAAACCAGACATCCATTGTGTCTGTACCTTTGCGATAGGTTTTGCCATTATTGCGATAGGATTCTGGCAATAATTCTTCTATTGGCAATTCCCACCAAGCATCGGAACCTTTTTGTGCAAAGATCGCCTGTACGTGAGCGATCGTTTCTTCATTCAGCAAGGGTTCCCCGGTTTCTTCGTCGTAGAATGCAGGAATCGGTACGCCCCAACTGCGTTGACGGGAGATGCACCAATCGCTGCGATCGCTTACCATTGCGGTAATTCTATTTTCGCCTTGGGCGGGTATCCACTTTACATCTGCGATCGCTTTTAATGCTGCTTCTCTAAATCCTTCCACCGACGCGAACCACTGTTCCGTCGCCCTAAATATTGTCGGCTTTTTCGTCCGCCAATCGTAGGGGTAAGAGTGAGCGTAAACTTCTTCTTTAATTAAAGCATCGGCCCCGGCCAGAGCATCAATTACCGCGCCATTACCATCGCCGAGGACGTTCAAACCCTCAAATTGTCCCGCTTCTACGGTGAAATTACCATTATCGTCAACTGGTGAGAGTAAAGGTAAACCGTAGCGTTGACCTACTTGATAGTCTTCTTGGCCGTGTCCCGGCGCGGTATGTACTAAACCCGTACCGGAATCCGCCGTGATGTAGTCGCCACCGATGACAACGGGACTTGTGCGGTCAAATAAGGGATGTTTGTAGGTAGATTTTTCTAAGTCTTTGCCTTGGATGGTAGCCAGTACCTCTAGTTTGGTGTTGAAGGTAGCTGACAATTTTTCTACCAAGTCAGCGGCCACGATCAGAGTTTTTTCTACCTTGGTACTTAACTCTTTATTCTCTGGCGTTTTTTTGACTTCAATTCCACTCAATTCTTCACTCTCTGGCGAATTTTGAGCGCCATTGGTGCTCAATCCTTCCCCTGAGAATTTTACTACTGCATAAGTCAAGTCGGGATTAACTGCTACAGCTAGGTTGGCGGGAATTGTCCAAGGCGTAGTTGTCCAGACTGCTAAGTGGAGATTCGGCAGATAAGGAGTCAGCGCCTTTGCGGACTTTGCCAACTTCGCGATCGCTAAGGCAACATAAATACTGCGAGAAGTGTGACCTTCGGGATACTCCAATTCTGCCTCAGCCAAAGCAGTCTTAGAACTAGGACTCCAGTGTACCGGCTTCATCCCGCGATAGATGTAACCTTTAAGCACCATTTGGGCAAAAACGCCGATTTGTGCAGCTTCGTATTCTGGTTTTAACGTCAAATAAGGGTGTTCCCAGTTTCCCCAAACCCCATAACGCTTAAACCCTTCCCGTTGCTGTTCCATCGTAGCGATCGCAAAATCCCGCGCTTGGCGACGAAGTTCGATCGTCGTCAGCTTTTGCCGAAGGGCAGGCTTCATATCCTGTAAGACTTTCAGCTCAATTGGCAGGCCGTGACAATCCCATCCAGGGACATAACGGACTTTCCTACCTTGCAGCATTTGGTAGCGGTTAATCGTATCCTTAAGAATCTTATTCAGGGCGTGGCCGATGTGGAGTTGCCCGTTAGCGTAGGGTGGCCCGTCGTGGAGAATGAACAACTCACCCGGATTGTTCTGTGACAGGCGATCGTATATATGTTGATCTGCCCAAAATTGTTGCAGTTCGGGTTCCCGTTTGACAGCGTTGGCACGCATATCAAACTTAGTCTTGGGCAGGTTTACGGTATCTTTATAGGATTTTAGTTCTGTCACAGCCGGATGCTCAAGATGTTACAAAGCTGGTTTTGCTTTTATCTTAGCGCTTTTGGGGATATTGAGCAGATTAATTTCAGGGGTCAAGCTCAGGGTTATGCTGATATTTAAAAGGTACAGCGATCGCGGGTCAATAATCTCGCCGCTACGCTCTCCTTCCAAACTGTCTACATAAGCCAAAGCTACTTTAGCTGCTGGCATACCATTGGCACCATCTTGTCCCATCGCCTCCAGAGTCTCACTTACCCAAGGAGGAGAGATTACATTAATGCGGATGCTTCGGGGCATTTCCAGTGCAGCAGCACGCACAAATCCTTCCAAACCGCCATTAACAAGACTGAGGGCGGCACTACCAGGAATGGGTTCTCTTGCCAGTACGCCAGTTGTGAGCGTAAACGAGCCGCGATCGCTAATAATTGATGTAACTATCATCTCATTAACATAACTAAACTAAAAAACTCAAGTAAAAGGAGCAGACATTGCAACAGATTATGCGTTTATAAAGCACACAAAAATCTGAAATCAGGCTCTACACGGGGGCATCGCTCCTGCAAAAACTGTTTTGTGTACCTATTTACTTGGAAAGTGCTGTATGTTTGATTGGCTTAAGGATGAAATGGACAGAATTAAGACTCGCAAATTCCATGTTGTGGACGGTCCACTATCAGATGAACAACGAAAGCTAGTTGAGCAGTCAGATCTTCCCGTGCCACCATCATACAAAGAGTTCGTTATACAGTTTGGTGGTGCCAAGCTCTATCGTCAGGGAAGTAGCTATCTAGTACAGGTATTCAATGTTCCTACTGACTATCAATCGGATGATGGTCACGTTTTGCTACATTTTGGTCGTACTGACCTAGCATTAGCCTATTTCAGAGAATCAATGTTAGTTCCAGGGGAAGAGTCTCCTGTGTTCGAGTGGGAACACGAACAGGGACTCCTCGAAGCTGCAAGCGGTTTCGAGGAATGGTTGAAAGCGAGATGCTTAGAAGCAAGGAAATTGTTCACGAAGAAAGAGTGGGCAGCCATTGAGGAGGGTCCGCCTCCATTCACAGAGCAAGAGCAAGCTATCGTTGAGGCCCGACGAAAATTCCGTTGGCAGGTTATCGGTATAGCTGACAACGGCAACTTGATGTTTGAAGTTCATAATGGTTCAAATATGGTGCTTCCCTTCCTCTTCATTGGTGTAAGGGCAAAGAATGGCAAACTCAATGGTGGCGTGTGGTTGCCAGTCTCTTCCATCCAGCCCGGTAAAACCTGTATTCTTGAACAAGATTGTTATAAGAAGTGGCTTTTACCAGAGGAAGTTGATGTTTTCGAGCGGCCAGATCCCGAACCAGAGGATCGCGATCGCTATTGGGAATTCAGGCGTTTGTCCCGATAGGGAGAGTGTGTTATGGGTGTCAATAGCTTTGTGTAGGGTCGCGATCGCTGGATTTTAGCCATTCTCAATAATTTATGCTTCGCTACGCGAAAGCCTTACAAACCAGTAGTTCCAGAAAATTTTCTGCCGAGAGTAACATAATAGGGATGATTACAAAACCTGGTATCTGAGCAAACTGACATATATTTTAGAGAAATTCAAGGTGAGTTGCAAGAACTTAGTCACCTCCTCAGCTTTCAAACACCTTTTTACATATTTTTAAAAGAAACTTGATAAGCAAAATAAAAATGCAGTAAAAAAATACGGGTATCCATATCGTTATCCAGAATTCGACATTCTCATTGTCAAGCTGTTGCCCACGTAATTTAGAAATCAAAGCATCAGTCAAAATAATATTTATTTCAATTATTAGCGTTGCCATAAAAACCCCACAAATTGTATAGCGCCAAACTAGCACTATAGGTAAAATCAACACCATCATTACCGAAAGAACATCAATAATGCTGGCAATTAGCAACATATTTTTCTTCCTTAATTTACTAACTGTAGGTGCGTCAGGCGAAATTTTGTCACTATTAGCAAAAAATTGATCGGGACTTACGCACAACCAAAGAAACCGGGTTTTTTGACGAAAATACTTCGTTGTTACCCACAGATCATCTCAAAAACCCGGTTTCTGGAGGCCCATGCGTAAGTCCTATTGATATCTGACGCACCCTACTAACTACTAACTGATTTTATGAATTTTCCGAATGGAAAATTGAGAGATTAAGTTTGTTTGAAAATTTGTCCTATTTACAATGTAGGCGGATCTCGATACACGGGTTGTTTTGACGGCAGCAAATACAAAAATGTCAACCCAACTGCGATCGCAATACCAACTACTGGCTGAAACACTGAGACAACGAGTGCAAACAAGTAAAAAATTACCGAGAATCCATATTGCTTGGTAAGATAATTAACAAAATGCGGGCTAAGACGACTATCAATCAGCCGATAGTGAGAAGAAGCGTAGAGCCACTTTAGGAACCAAGATGCGGCTGGTAATAATAACCCAAATACATAAAATATTACTACGGTTTTTTGCTCCTTCACATCAAGTAAATGTTCGCCTAGTACCGCCGTTGGAAAAGGTAAAAACGAGATGCACATTAGGAAGAATATATTAAGCAGATTAAACACATGATCTGTCTTCTGGTAAATCCTAAAAATGTAATGATGATTAACCCAATAGATCCCAATCATTACAAAGCTAAAAATGTAAGCAAAATAAGAGGGCCAAAGAGAAACTAATGCGGTAGCAACACTCTGATGTGTAGCATCCGTGTGTGGGAGGCGGATTTCTAAGATCAGTAAGGTAATAGCAATGGCAAAAACACCGTCGCTGGAAGCTTCAATGCGTTGGGTATTCAATTCTTCTTGATGTTGATTTTGTTCCTTCATAAGTCGTATAATTTATTTTCTGTGCCGATTGGCCGGGAAACAGTGTTTAACTATCCTGAAATCAGGTTTAGATAATACCGCCATTAGCCCGAATATTTTGTCCGGTAATCCAGCGAGAATCATCGCTTGCTAGAAATGCTACAATATCAGCAATATCTTGCACTTCTCCCAAACGTCCCAGAGCTGACGCTTGCACAAAATATTGAATTTGGGCTTCGGTTTTTCCTTCTCGAAATAGGGTAGTATCTATTGGCCCTGGAGAAATAACATTAACAGTAATTCCGCGTTGACCTACTTCTTTTGCCAGTACCCGCGTCAATTGTTCAACTGCTCCCTTAGTCGCAACATAAGCTCCATAAGTTGGTAGCATCATCAAAGTAGTTGAAGAGGAAAAATTAATGATGCGTCCCCCATCGGCTAGGCGTTGAGCCGCTTGTTGGCAAGCGAAAAAAGTACCTTTGACGTTAACTGCAAAAATTTTGTCAAATTCAGCTTCCGTAAAGTCAGCAATTTTTTTGTTAGTCAGGATTCCGGCATTATTAACTAGAATGTCAATTTTACCAAAATGTTCAATTGTGCGATCAAATAGCCGTTGAATATCAGCAACAGAACTCACGTCTCCCTGAATGGCGATCGCACTCCCGCCTTCAACTTCTATCGCCTCTACAACTTCTTGAGCTTGAGCGGTACTTCCAGCATAATTAATGACAAGTGACGCACCTTCTTTTGCTAGTTTAAGAGCGATCGCCCGACCAATCCCTCTAGCTGAACCTGTCACTAACGCCACCTTGCCGGTTAATTTCCCTGTTGTCATAAAATTTTTGTCGGTTAATGCTTCATCTTCCTAACAAGGCAATGGTAGAGAATTGACCACTATTTGTCAAAGGGGCGGTTAAAACCGCTACTACACATACAAAACCTGCCTGTGCGGGTTGCAATCTCTACAGTCCGCGTAGGCGGACTTCATTTGTGTAGCCGCGAATTCTTCGCCAGAAATATTCGCCAGAGCTTATTGAGAAAAATCTAAGAAATGAATTGAACGTTTTCTTTGCCAAGTCGGTCTAATTTTATATGGACTTAGCAAAACGCTTTCATAAACAACCTATTGTTTCGGGGCTGCTTGGGCTACTTATCCTGTCACTGCTGACAGTAGGAAGCTATGCCGTTTATAGCATGGCGATCGCGAAACCGAGCAGTGAAACTCGGCGCGGGCAAAAGACTGTTTCCGTCGAAAGGCTGAGCCTACCGATCGCAGTTTCCGCTAATGGCACTATTCAACCAGAACGTTCAGTCAATGTCAGCCCCAAAACATCAGGAATGCTTAAAAGTTTACTGGTCAAAGAGGGCGATCGCGTTGAACAAGGGCAATTGCTGGCATACATGGATGACTCCAACCTACGAGGCCAACTTACCCAAGCTCAAGGACAAGTCGCCTCCGCCGAAGCCAACCTGCAAAAATTGCTCAATGGCAATCGAGCAGAAGATATTGCCGTAGCTAGGGCGCAACTCGTTGAGCAACAAGCTAACCTGCAAAAATTGCTCAATGGTAATCGACCAGAAGACATTGCCGCAGCTAGGGGGCAACTAGCCGAACAACAAGCTAACCTGCAAAAAGTCATCAATGGTAATCGATCGCAAGACATAGCCCAAGCCAGATCCCGCCTTACAGATGCTCAATATGCCCTACGCCAAGCAGGAGATGACCTACAAAGAAATCAGGAACTATATACAGCAGGCGCGATCGCTCTCCAGAGCTTGAATACTTCCCGTACTACGCGCGATCGCGCCCAAACTCAAGTCAAGCAAGCAGAGGAAGCCTTAGCGCTGCTACAAGCAGGTGCCCGCCCAGAAGAAATTGCCCAAGCGCGGGCCGCAGTACAGCAAAGACAAGAAGCCTTAGCCTTGCTAGAAGCAGGTTCCCGCCCAGAAGACATCGCTCAAGCACGGGCAGTAGTACAGCAGAGACAGGAAGCCTTAGCCTTGCTAGAAGCAGGTTCCCGCCCAGAAGACATCGCCCAAGCTCGCGCTCAAGTTGCCTCTGCCAAGGGTAGCGTCCAAACCATCGAAGCGCTGATTAACGATACCGTAATTCGCGCTGCTTTCAGCGGCATTGTCACCCGTAAATATGCCGATCCAGGTGCTTTTGTGACTCCCACCACCGCAGGAAGTGCTGTTTCCTCAGCGACTTCTTCTTCAATTTTGTCCTTAGCTTCCACAAATCAAGTAGTCGCAAATGTAGCGGAAACTAATATTTCCCAAATCCGGCTTAAGCAAGAGGTGACAATTCAAGCTGATGCCTATCCCGGCAAAACATTTACAGGTCAAGTCAATCAAATCTCACCACAGTCAATTGTCCAGCAAAACGTCACCAGTTTTGAAGTCAAAGTGGGAATTGTTGATGACCCCCAAGGGTTGCTCCGCTCTGGAATGAATGCCAATGTGGAGTTTAAAGTCGGGGAATTGAAAGATGCTGTGGTCGTACCGACAGTGGCGATTGTACGTCAAGAAAATGGCACAGGAGTCTTTATTGCCGACGAAAATATGAAGCCTAAATTTACTCCGATAGTGACTGGAATTACAGTTAATGACAAAACAGAAATTCGCTCTGGATTAAAGGGAAATGAAAAAATATTTATTAGTTCTCCGCCCAGTTCCAGAGCTCGTCGCTCCCCCAGTCCATCATCAGGTATTCCTGGTTTACAACCTGGGCCACGCTTGCGTTAGCAGGGAGCGGGGGAGCAGGGGAGCAGGGGAGCGGGGGAGAAATTTTTCCAATTAGCAATTAGCCATTACCAATCACCAATTACCAGTTAACAGTTAACAGTTAACAGTTAACAATTAGTTTATAGGAATATTAAAAATGAGTTTGCATACTCGCGATCGCACCCGTTCAATATCAACATCTCAAATTTTATTCATGGCGACCGAGGCGCTGTGGAATAATAAATTACGCACTGGGTTAACGATGCTAGGCGTAATTATTGGCATTTCTTCTGTAATTGCCATTTCTTCTGTAGGCCAAGGAGTACAAAAATCTACTGAGGAACAGTTAAAAGCTTTAGGTACAGATGTGTTATTAGTCCTCTCCGGTGCTTCTCGGACAGGGGGAATTAATCTAGGTAGCGGTTCTGCTACTACCCTCACTTGGGATGATGCTAAAGCAGCTAAACAAGCTCCAGCAATTAAGGGAATTACGGCTTATTTACAACGTCAAGTGCAAGTAGTTTATAGCGGTCAAAATACATTTACTGCCATTTTAGGAACTGATTTATATTATCCAGATGTTAAGAATACTCATCCCCAAGAAGGCAGGTTTTTTAATGAAGAAGAATTGAATGCTGCTAAACCTGTAGTTGTCCTTGGTTCTAATGTTAGAGATCAATTATTTGGAGTTGGTGCTAATGCAATTTCCTCAGATGTCCGCATTCAGGGAGGACGTTACAAGGTAATTGGAGTAATGGAAGCAAAAGGCTCTGTAGGAGGCACGGATCAGGATGACAGAGTTTATATTCCTCTCACAAATATGTCGGCTCGGATTGTGGGTAAAAATGCCTTAGCAGGCGTTGCTATTAGTGGGTTTTGGCTACAAACTAATGAGGAAGATTCTTTAGATGATGCTCAATTTCAAGTAACTAATCTTTTGCGCTTGCGCCACAACATTTACCCGCCTCTACCTGATGATTTTAGAATTATTAATCAAGTAGAAATTGTTAACACTTTGAGTAATGTGGTAGGTTTATTTACAGTGATGGTGGTAGCGATCGCAGGAATTTCTTTAGTAGTTGGCGGTATTGGTATTGCTAATATTATGCTGGTTTCAGTTGTAGAACGCACTAAGGAAATCGGGATTCGCAAAGCCGTAGGTGCTACCAATTCAGCAATCCTGAGCCAATTTTTAGCAGAAGCAGTCGTAGTTTCTACCATCGGCGGCGGGATTGGAATTACATTAGGTATTGCGATCGCTTTTGGGGCGGCAACTATTTTTAAGTTTCCCTTTGTAATTTCCTTTTTGTCAGTAGCTACTGGTTTTGGAATGTCCTTTACAGTTGGGTTATTAGCTGGGGTAATTCCCGCTCGGAATGCAGCTTTATTAGACCCGATTTCTGCTTTGCGGAATGACTAAATAATTGCTAATTGCTAATTGTTAATGGCTAATGGCTAATGGCTAATTGCTATTGGTCTTGTATGTCATTGCGAGCAACGCGAAGCAATCGCCAGACATTGAGATTGCTTCGCGTTGCTCGCAATGACACCTTCAGGACTTACGCACAGACAACGTATTTCTGTCATTTTTATTACTTGGCGGTTGAAACCGCTACTAAACAAACAAAGTCCGCCTACGCGGACTAAATAATAAAGGGGATATTTAAGCTGGATTTGGTATCAGATGTTAATTTGTAACTCCATCATCACTATCCTTAGAGTTAGATTCATCAACTTTTTTCGCAGCTTCCACAAGCTTCGGATCGGGCGGATTGGGCCGAACTAATGGCAGATCGCCCTCGACTTCAGCCTGCGGTACCTCTACCGAAGCGATTTCCATCGGTACCGCTGATAAATCCTCAATCGATACGCCTTCCTCCAGCCTTTCTGCTGGATCTCCTGGCCCTAAAGGCTCAGCAGGGGGAGGTGATTGAGAGAGTGCTATTTCTACAGGTGGGGCTGGGGTGTCTGCTTCCAGTGCGTCTGCGGCTTCTGTGAGAGCTTCGGGATTTTTAACAACAGGAATTTCAGGAAGCGATCGCTCAGTTTCCTGTATTTGTCCAGCGGCGGTATCTAAACCTGGATTTTCATTAGTTTCTCTTGGGGAGATTAAATCTTCCGGTTTCGGGGTGGTTTGCGCTAAAGGAGTTTCTGCGATTTCCTCAGCCTTAGTATCAGCAGGTTCTGCATTTGGCGCTTCTACTGCTACTTCTTGGACGTTCTCAACTAAATTTGAATCTAAAATGTCATCAAGCTTGTCAACAGTTGGGGATGTTGCTATTTGAGATTCTGGTTTAGGAGGTTTAGCTTTTTTTGCAGTATCAGCCGGCTTACTTTTGCCCTTGCCAAAACTGCCTAAACCTCCCAAACTGTTTTTGATATTAGCCAACAAACCCCCAAATCCGCCGGATGTCTTAACCGTTTTTGTGGTAGCCGTCGATGAAGCAGAGGGTAATGGTTTTTGGGTTGATTCAGCGAAGTCGTCTTCTGCATCAAATGCGTCGCTATTTGGCGGAGTCGCATCTGGGTAGACAGTTGCTTCAATATTAATTTCTACCTTTACTTCTGATGGAGTGGTAGCAAAGCCAGTTTCTATCAATTGACTGGCGACATCTTCCACAAGAGAGGTAGCGTCTGAGATTGTATCAGCAGTTGGGACTACCGAAGGTTGAGTTTCTGTCTTTGGAGAGGATGCGATCGCATCCTCTCGCGATCCAACTTGCTCCAGATCCCGACTGGTAACATCTACAGACTCAGGAGCCTTAGCTACTACCGTAGACGGAGCGTCTTTGGATTCAACTGAGCTGGGTGGCCGAACAATGGTGGGTTTTTTCTGAATTTTGTCTTTCTTTTTGCCAAATAAGCCGGTCAGTTGTCCGGGAACCTGGGATAAGCCTCCCACACCTTTTAAATTTGTTGGTTTTCCAGCAATATCTGGATTGGGAATGGGCGTTTGCTGAGCCACTGGTGTGAGTTCTCGACGCAAGGTCAGGGTTTGCCAGCCAAACCAACCCAATAGAGCAACGCTGGCGATTTGACCTAGGAGGACAGCACCGGTAATCCGTCCGGCACAGACCCATAAAATTAAGGCATAGAATAGTCCTACACCACTCCAGAGGAAGTCGCTTTTGCGATGGACTTCAGGAAAAAAGAACGCTGCCATGTAAACGGCACAACTGCCAAGACCGACCGCCAAGGCCAGAATGTATGCAAGCATATTGTCGGTACCCTCACTGTGTCAGATAACCTACTACGGGCTAATTCTACCTTTCTGGGAGGCTTAATTGTTCTTTCCTTCTGACAATTCCCTGGGAGAGGGGAGATGGGGAGGTAATGTCATCTCCAGTTAAAGACTTGTCATTGCGAGCAAAGCGAAGCAATCGCCAGGCCTTGGGATTGCTTCGCTTTGCTCGCAATGACAGATCGCAAGTAATTTGCCGGAAATTTAAGATAAATTCTCTCTCTTCCCCATTCTCCCCGTCTCCCCTGCTCCCCTGCCCCCCGCTTCCCTGCTCCCCATCTCCTCATGGGCCCGTGATAATTGTCACAGCAAGTGACTGACAGCGATCGCGTCAAGCTGTCTAACATCGCTCTTATGATGGAGATGAAAGAGGAGTGATGCTGCAAGGCATCTGGTGAAAGGAGGAGCCTGCAATGCGTGAAAAATTAGTTCTAGCCGCTACACTCACATTCTCACTTTATCTGTTTGTGGGAGTAAGCGCCTCAGTGAAAACCCCTAAAAATTATGTGATGCGATCGCCAGAAGGTTCAGCCTCACCGGCAAATACCATGCTGCGCTACTCTGTAATCCCGCTTCCCAGGTCGTCTAGCGCTTTCCATCCGGCTTTTGAATAACAAAACTATACAATCAAGGTTTTGAAGACTCTCCACTGCGAACCGCGATCTATTGACTATCATCTCAGAAAGTTATAACTTTAGGTAGGGTGTATCTTTAAGTGGATACTTAAGGAAAAAAATTTGTTAAGGTGTGCTTGCATTTGTTGGGTGTTTGGGTAAGCTTGTCTGTAAGCCTCTTTGAAAGTTCCGCACTCAAATTTCAAATTGAGCTAAATTTATTAGTTGACACAAGTTTAGATAGCTTGTGTTAGGTTCTATTGTTAATAAGCGCACCAATTTAGATTTGTAGTTTCAGCATCTCCTGTTATTACGCAAAATAGTGACCAACTTGAGCCATAAAGGCAGATGACGTTTTTTCAAATAACCTTAATTAGGATGCGCTACTAGGGTATTTGATAACTATTTGTCAGCTAGTCAATCGCAGGCTAATCGCTATCTGCAAAGATTGGGTCGCTATATCTACTACAGCTTTTTTCAAGGATTTCATCAGGGCATTTACTATAAAAAACTAAACTAAAAACCTCCAGCTTAAAGCTGGGGCATCTACTGTCGATCTCTTTATCTAATGAAATACTCCATCAGGTTGCAAGATTGCATTTATGTGTTCCTTGCTGTCATAGTCCAAAGCGTCTTAATTTCCGCTTTTCTATCGTTTTCGTTTCCATCAAAATTCACACCAAAAAACGTAACTTTCGTCAACCAGATTGAGAGTTGTTTATCACAACTGAGCGATAGTTTGCTTTGCAACGCGCTCAGTCATTTGTCGTAGGTAAATTTCTTTAACAGCGGCTATTTTTATCGGCGCTATTAACTGCTGCAATCGTTACTTTTTTTGTCAACATTAGCGTATCTACCAGGTAATTAAATCATGGAAAGCATCTCCACTCAACTTGTTTTTGCCAGCCAAAAGCCTCAGAGTTTTAGCAAAAACAGTGCTAGCAATTTGGGTTTAACGAAACCAAATTTCACCGCAGTAAAAAAACAGAAACAATACCTTGTTTTTATTGATTCAAGAGTTGATGATTATCAGAGCCTTGCTGCGGGAGTAAAACTCGGCACAGAAGTATTTATTCTCGATTCAATACGGGATGGAATAGAGCAAATAACTCAAATTTTAGCTAATTATAGCCTAGTTGACAGCCTTCAAATTGTTGCTCACGGTAGCGAAGCAAAAATCGAGCTAGGTTCAGTAGAACTAAATATTAGCAACTTAGAAATCTATAAAAAACAGTTACAGCAATGGGGGAAGGCTCTAGCAGATAGAGGAAATATTCTCTTAGTATCCTGTAATGTAGCGGCCGGAAAATTGGGCGTTACTTTTGTGGAAAAACTCAGTGAATTTACGAGCGCAGAAGTTGCAGCTTCCGAGAGTTTGGTTGGGAGTGTAGCACTTGGGGGTAACTGGCATTTGGATTTTGCGACAGGAGAAATTCAATCTTCTTTAGCATTTGAAAAAGAAGCTTTGGCAGCTTATAGTTTTGTCCTTGCTACTTTAATTGAAGAAAAATTTCAAGACGCAACTGTTACTGGCCCTTGGATCTATGGTAATGGTGGAGGTGTTAGCGCCGACCCTTACTTAACCGCAGCGCCAATCGGTTCATCTGGCCTTATTCCCGGTGCACCTAGCGGCACAGCCGATGCGGTTGGTAGTGGTGCTTTGAGATTAACTACTGTTGATGGTAACCAGTCAGCTTTTGTCATTTACAACAACCCTATCCCTTCCAATTCCGGGATTAGAGTTACCTTTGACTTCTTTTCCTACGGCGGCGGCGGTCCCAGTGCCACCTATCCTAGCGGCGGGGATGGCATTAGTTTCTTTTTAATTGATGGGAGTGCAAATCCAACACAAGCTGGCACATTTGCCGGTTCCCTGGGCTATGCTCAAGATATCGGTGGTGGTAAAGCAGGTATAGTTGGAGGCTATCTGGGCGTTGGATTAGACGAATATGGCAACTTTTCCAATCCAAATGGAGAGCGTAATGGCGGCCCTGGAGGGACACCAAGCTCAGTAGCAGTTAGAGGAAGGGAAGACCTTGTAACTCCAACGAACAGCTATAACTACTTAACTGGAACAGGCACTCTTTCTCCTAGCTTAGCCGTTCCAGATCCAGCGCTGGTGACTACTCGCGCAGATGCGAAAAGAACTGCTGAAATCACCTTAACAGCAACTAATGTTCTCTCCGTTAAAGTTGATTTAGACGGCAATGGGATTTTTGACCCAAGCGAAATAGTTATTCCTTCATTCAACGTTACCGCAGCTAACGGAGCAGCGCCATCAACCTTTAAATTTGGTTTCGCCAGTTCAACTGGAGGTGCGACAAACATACATGAAATCAAAAACTTAAAAGTTGAGACTTTAACTGAGCCTACGGAACAGGCGGACATTGAAACTGTCAAAACTGGCCCTACATTTGTATTGCCTAATGGTACTATCACCTACAAAATTACTGCTACAAATAAAGGGCCTAACACTGCTACTAACGTCGTAATTCAAGACCCGTTACCTGCTAATTTAACCTTCGGTAGCGCGACAGGTGGTGGCACTTTTGACCCTACAACAAAAGTTGTTACTTGGCCGAGTATTGCCTCTTTAGCTATTGATCAGAGTGTCACTTACGATTTAGTGGCTACTGCCCCTGCTACTGGTGGCCCATTCCTTAACAAGGTATTCAGCACCGCGACAACTTTTGACCCCACTTCTAGCAATAATAACGGCACGGCTGCTAACGCTCAAGTTACTACTACAATCGCGTCTGCTGTTGCCGATGTAGTCACAACTAAAACAGGAGCTACTACAGGCAATGCTGGGGCAAATGTCACCTACACAATTACCACCACAAATAACGGGCCATCAACGGCGGCTGATGTTGCAATTACTGATACTTTACCTACAGGTTTAACAAACGTTGTACCGTCAGATGGTGGTAGTTATAATTCAGCAACAGGGATAATTACTTGGCCGACAATTAGCTTAGCAAATGCTGCAAATACGACACGAACAGTAACTTTACCATTGCCAGCAACAGCCAGTCTTAGTAATACTGCCAGTAGCACTTCTAGTACATCAGACCCAACTCCCACCAATAATAATGGTACTGCAACTGGTGCAACTGTTGCAACAACAATTACTCCCAGTGCCGATGTAGTCACAACCAAAACAGGTGTCACCGGAGGCACAGCAGGGGAAAATGTCACCTACACAATTACTACAACAAATAATGGGCCATCAACGGCGGCCGATGTCGCAATTACTGATACTTTACCTACAGGTTTAACAGGAGTTGTACCCTCAGATGGTGGCACTTATAATTCAGCAACAGGGATAATTACTTGGCCGACAATTAGCTTAGCAAATGGCACAAATACGACGCGAACAGTAACTTTACCATTACCAGCATCAGGCACTCTTAGTAATACTGCCAAGAGCACTTCTAGTACAGCCGACCCAACTCCAGCCAACAATGACGGTACTGCAACTGATGCAACTGTAGGAACAACAATTACTCCCAGTGCCGATGTAGTCACAACTAAAACAGGTGTTAGTGCAGGCACAGCCGGAGCAAATGTCACCTACACAATTACCACAACAAATAATGGGCCATCAACGGCTGCTGATGTCGCAATTACTGATACTTTACCTACAGGTTTAACAAACGTTGTACCGTCAGATGGTGGTAGTTATAATTCAGCAACAGGGATAATTACTTGGCCGACAATTAGCTTAGCAAATGGCACAAATACGACGCGAACAGTAACTTTACCATTACCAGCATCAGGCACTATTAGCAATACTGCCAAGAGCACTTCTAGTACAGCCGACCCAACTCCAGGTAATAATGACGGTACTGCAACTGGTGCAACTGTGGCAACAACAATTGCCGCCAGTGCCGATGTAGTCACAACCAAAACAGGTGTTAGTGCAGGCACGGCCGGAGCAAATGTCACCTACACAATTACTACAACAAATAATGGGCCATCAACGGCGGCCGATGTCGCAATTACTGATACTTTACCTACAGGTTTAACAGGAGTTGTACCCTCAGATGGTGGTGTATACGATGCCAATACAGGGATAATTACTTGGCCGACAATTAGCTTAGCAAATGCTGCAAATACGACGCGAACAGTAACTTTACCATTGCCAGCATCAGGCACTATTAGCAATACTGCCAAGAGCACTTCTAGTACAGCCGACCCGACTCCAGGTAATAATGACGGTACTGCGACTGGTGCAACTGTGGCAACAACAATTGCCGCCAGTGCCGATGTAGTCACAACCAAAACAGGTGTTAGTGCAGGCACAGCCGGAGCAAATGTCACCTACACAATTACCACAACAAATAATGGGCCATCAACTGCTGATGGTGTCGTTATTACTGATACTTTGCCCCCAGGTTTAACGGGAGTTGTACCGTCAGGAGATGGCAATTATAATCCGATAACAGGGGTGATTACTTGGTCAGCTATTAGCTTAGCAAATGGCACGAATACAACGCGAACAGTAACTTTACCATTACCAGCAACAGGCACTCTTAGTAATACTGCCAAGAGCACTTCTACGACTTTTGATCCGACTTCCGCCAATAATGACGGTACTGCTACTGGTGCAACTGTTGCGACTACAATTACTTCGAGTCCAACTCCAAGTCCAAATCCAAGTCCAAATCCAAGTCCAAATCCAACTCCAACTCCAACTCCTAATCCTCTCAACAAGCCTCCAGTTGCGAACAATTCCAATATCAGTTTGCCACCAGGAAGCACTGTCAAGATTCCAGGACTAGGGGGAAGTGACCCCGATGGCGCGATCGCATCCTATACAATTAATACCTTGCCCCCGGCAGCACAAGGTGTGTTGTATTTAGGAGATCCCGCTAACGGTGGCGTAGCCATTACTCCCGGCCAAGTGCTAACGCCGGATCAAATTAGTCAGTTATTCTTCCAGTCTACGGGTAGCTTTACAGGTGCAGGCTTCACTTATAGCGCCACCGATAACAGTGGTGCTGTCAGCCTCGCTGCTGCTACTGTCAACGCGATCGCAGCGCCAAATCTTCCTCCTCTTGCGACTAATGCCAATAACGTCGCCACACCAGGGAGTGCAGTCAAACTTGCGGGACTAGGAGCAACAGACCCCGATGGCGCGATCGCATCCTATACAATTAATACTTTGCCTCCGGCGGAACAAGGCATATTGTATTTAGGAGATCCTGCTAACGGTGGTGTAGCCATTACTCCCGGCCAAGTGCTAACACCCGCTCAAATTAGCCAGTTATTCTTCCAATCTACGGGCAGCTTTACAGGAGCCAGTTTTAGTTACAGCGCCACCGATAACCTCGGTCTTAGTACCCCTGCTCCCGCCGCTGTATCCCTGATCCCGCCTACTCCTAACCTCCCTCCCCTGGCAAACAATTCCAATGTCAGTTTGCCACCAGGGAGCACTGTCAAGATTCCAGGACTAGGGGGAAGTGACGCTGATGGCGCGATCGCATCTTACACAATTAATACTTTGCCTCCGGCGGAACAAGGCGTGTTGTATTTAGGAGATCCCGCTAACGGTGGCGTAGCCATTACTCCCGGCCAAGTGCTAACACCGGATCAAATTAGCCAGTTATTCTTCCAGTCTACGGGCAACTTTACAGGTGCTAGTTTCACTTACAGCGCCACTGATAACCTTGGTGCAGTTAGCCCTGCTACAGGCAATGTATCAGTCCAAGCTGGTGTCAACCTTCCGCCACTAACAAACAACGCTAATGTCAGTTTGCCACCGGGGAGTACAGTTCAGATTCCAGGACTAGGAGGAAGTGACCCTGATGGTACGATCGCAT
Source organism: Kamptonema sp. UHCC 0994 (assembly GCF_029167235.1). GTDB lineage: Bacteria > Cyanobacteriota > Cyanobacteriia > Cyanobacteriales > Microcoleaceae > Kamptonema. The sequence continues at coordinate 25,344 of NZ_JARFTR010000225.1, forward strand.
CCTACACAATAAACACTCTACCGCCCGCTGAACAAGGCTTGTTGTATTTAGGAGACCCCGCTAACGGTGGTGTTCTCATCACTCCTGGCCAAGTGCTGACACCCGCTCAAATTAGTCAGTTATTCTTCAAATCTACGGGCAACTTTACAGGGGCCAGTTTCACTTATAGCGCCACTGATAACCTTGGTGCAGTTAGCCCTGCGGCTGCTAGCGTATCCGCTGTGTTAGGGCCGATTTCACCAACACCAACACCGACACCAACACCGACACCAACGGGAACTCCGACTCCTACGCCAACACCAACGGGAACTCCAACTTCTACGCCAACGGCAACACCCATACCAACGGAAACACCTACGCCAACGGGAACTCCTACGCCAACTCCTACGCCAACTCCCGAACCAATTGGCGCGCCAACACCTACGCCAACGCCATTACCTACTGGGGTTTTCGCCCCCGTAGAGGAACCAGACACAAGTTGTGGTTGCACTCCAATTCCTGAAAAACCTGAGTTTACATTTACTGCGCCGCCCATACTGCCAAAAGTCAAATTTCAGCGAGATGAATTGTTCGCTGGTGGGATCGAAATCCTTAGCGGAAATCAGGGAAATGACTTATTGACGGGCAACACTGGCGATAACTGGTTATTTGGCGATCGCGGCGCTGATACCCTACATGGCGATCTCGGTGCAGATATCCTGATCGGCGATAGCGGTAGCGGAAATCCCGGAGATGGCGCTGGAGAAGAAGATTTGATCTTTGGCGAAGAGGGGAACGATATCATTGGCGGCGGTGACGGTAACGATACCATTTACGCCGGTAAGGAAAACGATCTCGTTCACGGCGGGAAAAATAATGACTTGATCTGGGGCGATCTCAACTCCGATATCCTGATCGGTGACAGTGGCAATGACTCTATCTTTGGTGGTGTCAACGATCTATCTGTTCCCGACTTAAATCCTGATTTACTTTTTGGCGGTAGCGGTAATGACTACCTCAATGGTAATGAGGGTGATGACACCGTAATTGGCGGTGAAGGCAAGGATATTGCCTACGGTGGCAAAGGCAATGACTGCATATTTGGGCAACTTGACTCCGATACCCTTTATGGTGGCGAAGGCAATGATACGATTTTGGGCGATCCGGGTAGTAATGGCGAGGTTGCTTCTGCCGATCAGGAAGATTTGATTTTTGGCGATCGCGGCGACGATATCATCGGTGGTGGTGACGGTAACGATACCATCCATGCTGGCAAAGAGAACGATCTAGTTTACGGTGGTAAAGGTGACGATCTGATCTGGGGTGAACTTAACTCGGATACGATTGTGGGTGACAGCGGTAACGATACCATTTATGGCGGTCTTAACGACTTCTTTAAAACCGATCCACAGGGGCGCGATGTGCTATTTGGTGGCATCGGTAATGACTTAATTAATGGTCAGGAAGGAGAGGACACTATTATTGGTGAGGAAGGGAATGATACCCTTCGAGGTGGCAAGGAAAATGATGGTCTTCGTGGCGGTAGCGGCAATGATTTGATGTTAGGCGATAACGGTAACGATCAACTCTGCGGCGATGAGGGCAATGATACTATCTACGGAGACAATAAAGGCGTATCTGTTGCTGTCGGTGGATCTGGTCAAAGTGATTGTATTAATGGCGGCGGCGGAGACGATCTGATCTATGGCAATGAAGGGGAAGATAATCTTAATGGTGATGACGGAAATGATTCACTTGCGGGAGGTAAAGATAATGACATTTTATCTGGCGGCACAGGGGATGATTGGCTTATGGGCGACTCCGGGGAAGATACTTTGATTGGTGGAACAGGAAATGATGTTTTTGTTTTGAGTCCTAATAGTGGTGTGGATACTGTGCTTAATTTTGAGGTTGGTTTGGATAAATTTGGACTGGCGGGGGGGCTTTCCTTTGACCAATTACAAATTACTCCTACTCTTGGCGGAACTGTGTTCCAAGTCGCAAGTAATGGTCAAGTCTTGGCGAATTTATTAGGGGCTAATGGTGTGATTTCTACTTTGGATTTTGTGCTGGTTTAATTGGTATACGTAACGCCGCCCTCTGGGCGGTGACTTAC
>NZ_JARFTR010000052.1 GCF_029167235.1 Kamptonema sp. UHCC 0994
GATTGATGATTGTTTTCTTTCTGACACCAACCCTAAAAGTTTATGTGTTTCTAAATCTACTAATACCACGATAAATTTTCCTTGTCCTTTAACTAAACTAATTTCATCTATTCCCAATCGGCGCAATAACTAAATGTCTTTTGTTTTGATGAAGACGATGACTATTTTGACGACATCGTGGACAAATTGCTGTTTTCTTTCTGACTCTAACCGATAAAATAATCGTCGATTCTGTCTCCAAACTATTCTCTACTATTACACCGGGCAAATTTAGTAGTTGTGTCATTAATCTTTTCATGGTTTAACTTGAATACTCGATGTTTTTAATATTTTAGCATACTAAGTACGGAAGAACCGTAACTTTTTGGTAATGTAAAGTTATTTGAAGTGAAAAAGTTTGGTTTTTCAGGATTATTATAATAACTATAAAGATAGTTAATTAATTCTTGACTAGCTGTAGAATAAATATTGTTTGGTAAAGCATTTATGGTTTTGCCACCTATTAAACAATTTGGTTTTTCTTTGATCCTAATTTCTAAATTTTTCAGTAAATTAGTGTCTGCTATACAATCATCATCAGTAAATACTAAAAATTTTCCTTTTGCGATTTCTGCTCCTGTATTTCTTGCTTTCGCTGGTCCTGAATTTTTTTGTCTTATTAGTGATATATTTAGCCATTTTTTAAATTTAGTTATATTTACTGGTATTTTGCTGCCGTCGTCTATTATTATTACTTCAAAATAATTTTGTGGATATTCAATTTTAATTAATGCTTTAAGACAATTAGATAATTCATTGTGACGGTTGTAGGTTGGAATAATTATAGAAAATACAATTTCCATTTTTAATTTAGATTTTTGATTGTTTTTTTGAGGTAGGGCGGCCGGCATCGCAACTAATACGTCTCCGGTGCCGGCCGCCTTTACAGTTTTAGCCAGCGCCGCAGGCAAATACTAGGTGTTTTAGGCAACCGGGTGAGTAATACCCGGTAGACTTTATAAAAAAAATGGTTGGAACTCTTTATTTATAAGCACTTTCGCTATTTTCACTATTATTGATGAGTTACAAAACTTAATATCTGGTGCAAGTTGCTTACATGATCGTTTTGTTTGTGATTATTGCTCCTTGAGATTACTGGGGATTCTTATTACTCAAGAATGAGATCAAAAATACAAAAAATGTTTAAGATAGATTGCAATAATATGAAAATCGTTACCGATCGGGGTTATAATGATGAGCTTGATTACTACGATTGTAGAACAGCCTTTTGATAGTAGCTATTTTAATATCAAGGCATTCTTAAATAATCTTGGAAAAAGTTTGCTAAGTAAGATTTTTTTAAGCTCTGATGGTAGTAAAGGCGAGTGTCCCTCCTACCAACAGACTAACTTAGAAATTCCACCCTCAGTTACAGAATTGTCCGACCTTAAATCTGCTTTAGATCAAACTGCTATCTGGGTAACACTAGATGCTAAAGGACTTATTAATGATGTCAACGACAAATTTTGTCAAATTTCACAATATTCTAGGCAAGAACTGATTGGTAAAGATCCACGCCTGCTGAACTCTGGCAATCATTCTGAAGCATTCTTTAACAGTATTTGGTCAACCATTTCCAGAGGTAAAGTGTGGCAAGGAGAGATTAATAACAGAGCGAAAGATAGAAGCTATTTCTGGCTTGACGTTAGAATTGTACCTTTTTTTGATAAACAGGGAAAACCGTTTCAATATTTAGCTATCGCCTTTGACATAACCAGCATAAAATTAGCTAATTCATCGCTACAGCAGAACGAAGAACGATTAAGGTTAGCCTTGGAAGCTGCCAACACTGGAATCTGGGATTGGAATATTCTAACTAATCAACTGATTTGGTATCATAACACTGAACAGCTATTAGGTTTATCTTTAGGTACTTTTCAAGGAAGCTGCGAAGCCTTTCTCGAATACGTTTACCAAGAAGACCGGGAATTTGCCCGCCAAACTATAAATTTAGCTGTTCAAGAAAAGAAGACTTGCGAGTTTGACTTTCGCGTTATTTGGACTAATGGCAGCATTCATTGGATGGTTTTAAAAACTCAGTTACATAGCGATAAAAATGGCCAACCATTAAGAATGGTCGGCACAACAATGGACATTACTAAACGCAAAGCCGCAGAAATAGCTCTCTACCAGCAGACAGAAAGAGAGCGCTTAGTGAGCGCGATCGCCCAACGCCTTCACAGAGGTTTAGAACGCCAGGTAAAAGAGCGCACAGCTCAACTACAACAGGCCCTCGACTTTGAAGCAATGCTCAAGCGAATCACTGATAAAGTGCGGGATTCTCTTGATGAAAATCATATTTTACAAACCGCCGTTCAAGAACTAGGAATAGGACTAGGTGTGCGCTGCTGTAATGCCTCATTATACGACCTAGATGCTGACACTTCAACAATCTGTTATGAATGGACTAATTCTATGTTTTCCGATCGAGGTCGCGTGGCTTTGATGGCAGATTACCCAGAAATTTACCAGGTGCTTTTCCAAGCTCAATATTTACAGTTTTGTAACACTAATCCTAATCCTGTACGGGGCAAAGTTGCAATGCTAGCCTGCCCGATTTTTGACGATCGGGGAGTCATCGGCGATTTGTGGTTAATTAATGACAGAGACTACGCTTTCCGGGAATTAGAACTACGAATGGTACAGCAGGTGGCAACTCAGTGTGCGATCGCTATCCGTCAAGCCAGACTCTATGAAGCCGCGCAAGCACAAGTAAAATCTCTGGAAAAATTAAACTGGCTTAAAGATGACTTTTTGAGTACAGTTTCCCACGAATTGCGAGCTCCTGTAGCTAATATGAAAATGGCAATTCGGATGTTGGAAATCTGCATGAAGCAGGATCAACTATCACCTCAGACACGCCAAAAAGCAACTCAATATTTGGAAGTTTTGCAGCGGGAATGCGACCGAGAAATCACTTTAATTAATGATTTATTAGATTTGCAACGGCTAGAAGCAGGAAGACAGTCTTTAGTGTTAGAAACTGTTCAGATTCAGCATTGGCTACCGCAACTGGTGGCAGGTTTTAAAGAACGAGCGGAAGCTCGGCAACTTACCATAATTATTGACATTCCGCAAACACAAATTCCTCCCTTAGTTTCTGATATTTCTAGCCTGGATCGTCTGGTCAGCGAGTTGTTAAATAATGCTTGCAAGTATACGCCTCCTGGTCAGCAAATTATTGTTAGTATTCGCGCTCAACCAGGCAAAGTTAAACTAAAAATAACCAACTTTGGGACAGAGATTCCGACTGAGGAATTTTCCCGGATTTTTGACAAATTTTACAGAATTAAAAGTGCCGATCCTTGGAAGCAAGGAGGAACCGGTTTAGGGTTAGCATTGGTTAAAAGACTGGCAGAACATTTAGGAGGCACAATTCACGTAGAATCTGCGAATGTTCAAACAAGTTTTACGGTAGAATTGCCCAATCAAGGAGTGCTCAGTAAGGTGGGATAAAACGATTGTTAAATAATTTACTTATAGGTATATTGTTGTGCTTTAGCGAAGACAGTACAGCAACATACCTATACCCTTGCATACCCTCTGGACTCTCAGATATATAGATCGACAGCGCAAACCTTCATCGGTCAGAACAGCTTTTATTTCAACGCTGAATTCTGAGGAGATATTAACCCATGACCAATTACTTAACTAATTCTGAGCTTGACTTTGAAAGCTTATCAATAGAAGCGATAGCAATCGCTCCTGTCTCGATTAACAAGGCAATTCAAATCAGCCGCCAAATCAAAAATCCAGAACGGCAATGGCAGACTTATTTGACTGTTTTAGCGCTGTTTGCTTTCCGCCAGTGGGCGGAGGAACGTGCGCCAGAATTTTATATCAATCAGGAAAAATGCTCGATTTTACACCCAGAATATGCTAATATAATTGAAGCTGCTTGCAATCTAAAATTAGGTGATTTTAAAATCTGCTTACTGGCAATTGGCAGTTTCACAGATGAAAAAATATCTATCCCTAGAGCTGCAATTGATTTGCCAGAATTTACCGCTCATTTTTATGTTGTTGTAGAAATAGCCGAAGAACTTGAAGAAGCTAGGATTATTGGTTTTATTCGTTACGATCAATTAATTGAGCAATTTAGTTCGGTTAATTTGTTAGCAGAAAATGACTGGACATATCGCCTACCTTGGGCTTGGTTTAATAGTAACTCTGATGATTTACTACTATATTTACGCTATTTACAGCCAGACGCGATCGCCCTACCAGCTACTCCAGTTCGCCCCATCAATCCCCTATTAATAATGCAGGCTCAATTGTCTCCAGTATTGCCACAATTACAATCGGGTAATCGAGAAATATGGGAGCTATTAACTTGGGAAAAAATCACAGAAATAATGGTCAGTCCGCCGCTTTTAACTTGGCTATATCAAGAGTCAATACGCCCCAATCAAGAGTCTAAATTAACTCAGGGAATATTAAATGTCTGGCTGTGGTTACAAGACGAAATAGATGATTTAGCGCGAGAATTGTCTTGGGTATTGCTTCCCGCTTTCAATTCAGAAAAGTTGGGTTTGGCTGGAGCAACAGCAATGCGATCCCCTATAGAAGAACTAGAAGCTATTGTCACCCAATTAGAGCGCCGGGGTACAGCAATTTCGCCAGCCGCAAGAGGAGCGTGCAAAACCTTGAATCTAGCATCAATTCCTCTGCGGCTTTATGCCCTCAGTTGGCCGATGCTGTCAACAGAAAATATCCCAGAGTGGAAATTGCTGTTAATATTAGGAGGTTCCCCCTCTGGTACTCCCCTCCCGGAAGGTACGAAAATGCAAGTTAGCGACAATATGAGCGTACTGGTTGAACAAGCGATCGACCAGTACACTACTGAACCCTATCTTTACAGTCTAGTAGCGGGAACCTGGGACGAACAATTTACTGTCACTCTTACCCTCAGCAATGGAGCAATATTAACATTACCTCCCTTTGCTTTCCGTCCTCATTAAAAAGTGAGATCGATGACAATTTTTAGGTTGAAAATTCAGCGGTTTTCTCAAAATTGCCTGTTTGAATTGTCTTGGGGTACAGGACAACAACTGTCTGCAACGTTAAATTATCCAGAATCAATCGCGACTTTATATCAAGAGTGGCAGCGAATTTATTTAAGCTTTTACAAATTAGCTTTGAGAGGGCGTGTAGAAGCTAGCGGTAGCATTGCGCCACCCCCTATAGATTGGCACGCTAGACTGATTCAAGCTGAAGCTAGATTGCTGTCAGAATTTCATCACTGGCTGCGAAGTGCAGAGTTATTTGAAATTCGCGCAGAAATTGCTAATAGTAGATTGCCAGGAGTTAGTGAGTCAGGAATTGTTGGCAGCCAACATCTAAATGTTAATGTATTTCTCACTTGCCATCCAATTGAGATCGAGCGTTTGCCTTGGGAATCTTGGGAAATAGGGGCTGATTTTCCGACATTGGGGGAAATTCGTATTGTGCGTACTCCCGTAAATGTTCGCAGTGAAACCAATATCAATCAGCAGCATAAACGCGGAAAAAAGGTAAGAATTTTAGCAATTTTAGGAGACGATACGGGATTAAATTTTCAAGGCGATCGGGTTGCAGTTCGCTCCCTTTATCGTATCGCTGAGATTAAATTTGTAGGTTGGCAACCAGGATTAGATATTGTGGAACTCAAAGCAAATATTTGTCAAGCTTTAGCCGATGAAAGGGGTTGGGATATACTATTTTTTGCGGGACATAGCAACGAAACGGTAATGACGGGGGGAGAATTAGCGATCGCGCCCGATGCCTGCATATCAATTAGCGAAATTAAAGCCCAACTTCTCTTAGCAAAAGATCGCGGATTAAAGTTTGCCCTATTCAATTCTTGTTGCGGTTTGAGCATTGCTAATTCGTTAATTGATTTAGGATTAAGTCAAGTAGCGGTGATGCGAGAACCCATTCATAATCAGGTGGCACAGGTATTTTTAGCTCGGTTTCTCCAAGGACTTGCCCAACACAAAGACGTACAAGATTCTTTGATAGCTGCTTGTCAATATCTCCGACTGGAAAAGAGCTTAACTTATCCGTCTGCTTGCTTAGTTCCTTCCCTATTTTGTCATCCGGGAGCAGTTTTCTTTCAGATTAAACCTTACGGTTTTAGAGAGTTTATTAAGCCGCTTTTACCAACTCGTATAGAAGCGATCGCGCTTTTGGCTTTAACATTCGTCAGCTTATCACTTTCAGTACAAGATTGGCTACTAGAAAAGCGTGTTTTAGCACAAGCAATTTATCGCGATCTCACCGGTCAATTGCCGACGGTGGCGATGCCGAAGGTGCTGTTAGTCGCAATTGATGATAAGTCAATACGAGAGGCAAAAATCTCTAATCCTAAGCCAATGAATCGCAAATATCTTGCTAGTTTAATTGATAAGCTTTCGGCAAGTAGTGCTAGAGTTGTCGGGATTGATTATTTATTAGATCGTCCCCATGAGGGGAGCGATCGCATACTTTCTAAATCCATACAAACCGCCGTTCAAAAACAACCCGATCCCACTTGGTTTGTATTCGCATCTGTCCGCGACGATACCGAAGGATGGCTAAAAGTGCTGCCAGAAATTGCTAGCCCTAATTGGAGTTTTCAAGGTCATATTAATATGGTACACTGGTACATGAGATTAGTGCCAGAAGAAAATTCCAGTTCCGCAAAAATGCCCTTAGCTTATATGCTGGCTTTAGCTTATCATTTGAACATAGAATCTCGTTCACAGCCACCTCTGGCAGTAAATCAAAAATCGGCAACAGGAAGCCAAGATTTGTCTCAATTGCCTAGTCCAAAATTGGACAGCAAGACAGAACTTTTCTCGGAAGCAATCGCATATCTTAATCGGGAAAAAGGACTTAATTACAAAACATTATTCTCGCCTTCATCGCAACTGCAACCGATTACCAGTTTATCTTATGATTGGGGGCAAATGTGGTTACAGCCAATCATTGATTTTTCAATTCCACCAGAATATATCTATCAGCATATCCCCGCTTGGAAACTTCTAGAAAGTAAAGTTAATTTCCCTAACTTGCAGCATTTAAAGCAGCAAGTTGTGCTGATTGCACCTGGAGGATATAGCGAAGCGGGAGTAATTAGAGATGGAGAGGATAATTTTAAGATTCCAGCAGCAGTTAGCTACTGGTTTAATCAGCGCCGCCACAACCAGCGTCGCTATTTTACTGGTGGGGAAGCTCACGCTTATATGATACATCACTTCTTAAATAAAAGATTGGTGGTTCCTATTCCCGATCTATGGATAATGGCGCTAGCGATCTTATTAGGAAAAGGAGCTGCGATTGTCCTAGCGCGTCGTCAGCAAGCAGTTTGGTTACTATTAATAGTAACGGCTACCTACGGACTAATCAGCTTACAGTTTTATATTACTTTCGCTCTACTTTTTCCTTGGTTTTTACCTGCTGTGACACTGGCTATCTACGCGCTACCAATACTGGTAAAATTAAATCAGAAAAAATTCGTCAAAGATTTACGTTTTTCAGGGTATAGTTTGCTGAAGGATTCAAAATGAAATTTTACAAGGCATTGACCATTTGTCTGCTATTTTTTCCATTATTGTTTTGCCAACTGTTACCGCAGTTATCCATGCAAAATGCGATGGCAGAAACACAAGGAGAAAAGCTACCTTGGGATAAGTTATATGAGAAAGAACCTCCGAGAAAGGAAGAAACAGGAGGATCTCGCGGCGCTGTTGAACTCTGTACAATTTCCCCGGAATCTTTGTCAGGGGAAGAAATAAGAATTTGGAGCGATCGCCCTTTATTTATTTGGCAAGGAAATGTATCAAAAATACAGATTCGCAGACGGCGTACCGGGCAAGTATTGTGGAGTCAGAAACTCACGGCTAACAATAACAGCGTAATGTATAGTGGCCCACCTCTGCAACCAGGAGAAAGTTACGATTGGGTGCTGCTTAAAAGTAATGATGATATTGACAGTTTCCAAGTTTCATTCCAGGTAATACCAGCCGAGGAACGCGATCGCATTACCGCAGATTTAAACAAATTAGAAAAGCAATTACAGCAAGAGGGGGCTACGCCAGAAAAGATTGCTTATGCCAAAGCTAATTATTTTGCCGAGCGCCAGATGTGGCCAGATGTTTTGCAGTCTGCTTATGAAGTAAAAAATCCTTCAGAAGCTCTTACCAAATTTATTCAAAAAATCCCACAGCAGTTTTGTAAGCCTTTAGCTACAATCAGAATGTGAACTATTCACACTAATAGATATAGTGGTTTTAATCTGCCTTCTACTATACATCTGGTAATGGTAATTGCTATGGGTGCTGCTTCAAAATACTGGACACTTGTAAAAATTGATATTGCCGGAGGGTGCAAAATCGAGGTAATTGCCGAGGCAAAGGATTTTTTTGCTTCAGAATTTCTTAAAGGTACTGCACAAGGCGATGTATCTGATAATGAAATTCAGCGGCAATTGCGGGACTGGATGAAATTTCCTCCTTCCAATCAATTAGAAAAATCTGTATTTGCAGAACGCTGTTTGCTATGCTTTATTTCCCATCACATTGAGCAAGCTTGCCGACATCTTGAAACTCAATTTGGGGCGGCTCACGGCTTCACTTACCATGATTTATTGCCCTTTGTTCTCTCTGAAGATGGCCGATTTAACAAGTTTTCTAGTGAAGATTCTACCTCAAGTTCTTACAAATCAATTGCTAAGATTATTCTGGAAAGCTTCGATCCAGAACAAAGCAGTTTAAGTACCTGGACTTATAGAAGGGTTAAACATCATTCTGAATTAAATTCTTTCTTGCTAGAACGCGGTGTTTATATGGTTAGCGATTGGGCAATACTTAATGACACTCGTTCCAAACAGCTAGAGCGAATTTTGTCGGATTTTTACCAGCTAACATCCTTTGAAATCGAACAATCTTGCCAACTTTTAGAAAGTTATCATGCTGTCTACCGCGCGGCAAGACTTCAGCAACGCCAAGGAGGAGGGAGAAGGCAGTGCCAGCCACCAACACCTGAGCAATTGCAACAAATCGCGCAATTTATAGAAACTAAAACTAGCCCAAAAATGTCGTCTAAAATGGTGACAATCCGGCTACAGCAGCTAGCATCTAGATTGCGAAATTATCGAATTTTAGTGCGAGGAGGTTCGCCAAAATCTGAATCTTTAGATAGTTCAAAAAATAGCTATGCAGTCAACAATTTTCAGGACACACAAACCTTAAATAACCTGGATGCTCAAGATGAACAAGCAGAGTTTTTAACATTATATCGCCAACAACTTTTACTTTGCTTAGAGGATGCGATCGCCCAGGTGACAAACTCATGGATTAAGCAATTTCAGCGTCAAAATCCTCAGAAAATTCAACAATTTCTAACTGCCCTCCAGCTATTTCATTGTCAAGGAAGAACTATGGGAGAAATTGCTGCTGCTGTGGGATTGCAAGCTCAGTATCAAGTGACTCGTTTGCTTAAACTCAAATCTTTTCGTGCTGATGTTAGACATCAGTTACTAAGTATGCTGTATGGTCGTATTTTAGAAGCAGTACAATCTTACATTCCTCCAGAACAGCTTCAGAAACAAGACAAACAAATTGAAGAGGCTCTAGACGAACAAATTAATATAATGATTCAGGAAGCAGAAACAGAAGCAAGTATGGCAAAAAGCCATCCTGCAAGTAGTATTTTTTCCCAAAAACTTTGCAGCCATCTCGACAAAATGATATTATGAGTATTGTCTGCGATCGCAACAGATGCAACGGGCATTGTTCTGGGAAAATATAGCGTCCTTAGCAATCAACCTGCATTGAAACCGATTAAAAACGCAAGATAGGGCGGAGCGCCCGGAACCCAGCTCATCTATATAACCTTGAGTAATAATGAGCAATAGCAACGAGAAATCAAACTCAATCAGGGAGAACCCCACTATGATCGCGATTCCCGGCGTTGCAGTTATAGCTTTAATCTACGAAAGTAGTAAATCCCTAGTCTATCGAGGCCGCATCGAACAGGATAATCAACCAGTTATTCTCAAACTTATAAAAGAAGAATATCCCGCACCAGAAGAACTTGCGAGATATAGACTTGAATATGAAATTATTCAGAATCTAAACCTAGATAGCGTTGTCAAAGCCTACGGCTTGCAACCTTTTAGGAACAGTCTAGTAATGATATTAGAAGACTTTGGCGGTGAATCCTTAAGGATCTTCATGGCTTCCCAAAAACTTACATTTTTTGGATTCCTAAGTATTGCTATCAAAATTGCCGAAAGTTTGGGAGAAATTCATGCAAAAAATGTTATTCATAAAGATATTAATCCCTCCAATATTGTCCTTAATCCCACCACTGGACAGCTCAAAATCATAGACTTTAGCATTGCCACAGCATTGACCCGCGAAAATACCCAGATTAAGAATCCTAATACCTTAGAAGGTACTTTAGCTTATATGTCGCCCGAACAAACGGGCAGAATGAATCGAACAATAGATTATCGCACTGACTTTTATTCCCTCGGCGCAACATTTTACGAATTGCTAACAGGCAAACTGCCTTTTGACACTACTGATGCGATGGAATTAGTTCACTGTCACATCGCCAAACAGCCATTATCGCCCTGCGAAATTAAACCGGAAATTCCGCAAGCTATTGCCAATATTGTAATGAAATTACTCGCCAAAACTGCTGAGGAAAGGTATCAAAGTGCGTGGGGAATTAAAGCTGATTTAGAATCCTGTCTTTTTCAATTACAAACATCTGGATATATTGCGGAATTTCCTCTCGGTAGCCAAGACATTTCCGACAAATTTCAAATTCCCAAAAAGCTCTATGGCAGAGAAAAAGAAATAGAAATGTTGCTAGCAGCCTTTGAGCGCGTCAACACCCCTCTACCTGGAATCGGAGGAGGCGAAATGATGCTAATTGCTGGCTATTCTGGCATTGGCAAATCAGCCTTAGTTAAGCTTCTAGAAAAACCAATTACTAACAGAAATGGTTATTTCATCTGGGGAAAATTTGACCAGTACAAGCGAACTACTCCCTACTCAGCCGTAGTCAATGCTTTCTCAGAATTAGTACGACAATTGCTGACAGAAAGTGAAACGCAGCTAACAGTATGGCGCGAAAAAATCCGCAATGCCTTCGGCCCAAACGGACAAATTATTATCGATGTCATCCCCGAAATAGAATTGATTGTTGGCCAACAATCTCCCGTAGCTGAATTAGGGCCAACTGAATCGCAAAATCGCTTTAACCTAGTCTTTCAAAACTTCATCCGGGTATTTTGTCAGCAGGAACATCCTCTAGTAATTTTTCTAGATGATTTGCAGTGGGCTGACTCTGCTACCCTCAAGCTAATAGAATTAATTCTCTCAGATGAAGAGACAAAATATCTATTTGTAATTGGTGCTTATCGCGATAACGAAGTCAGTCCCACACATCCTTTAATAATGACCCTGGACAATCTGCGAAACCAGGAAGCAATTATCAATCAAATTGTTTTAGCACCTTTAGAGGTTGATCACGTTATTAACTTGATTGCCGAGACTTTACACAGCGATAAAGAATCAGTAAAACCCATAGCAGAATTGGTAATTAGTAAAACTGATGGCAACCCATTCTTTGTCAATCAATTCTTGAAAACTCTCTATCAAGAAAACCTCTTAACTTTTTCTCCCCCACAGTCTGACAGTAAAGGCGAGTGGCAGTGGAACATTTCTCAGATTGAGCAGTGCGCCATCACTGATAATGTGGTGGAATTGATGATCCAAAAATTGAAGAAGCTGCCAGAATCAACGCAGCAAATTTTACGCCTTGTGGCTTGCTTGGGCAATCAATTTGATTTAAACACCCTCTGTCTTATCCACGAAAAAGAAGCCTCGGAAACTTTTCAAGCTCTTTTACCAGCTATTCAAGAAGGATTAATTCTCCCAACTTCCGAGTTAGAGGCTAAGTCCGTAGAATTGACTAATTACCCCTTACTAATTCTTAATTATAAATTTTTGCACGACCGCGTGCAACAGGCGGCTTATACCCTGATTGAGGACTCGCAAAAAAAAGCAGTTCACCTCAGAATTGGTCGCCAAATCCTAGCAAATACTCCGAAGGAATATCGAGCAGAAAGAATTTTTGAATTGGTCGATCATCTTAATGTTGGTAGGTCACTAATTCTAGATGAGGAAGAACAGATGGAATTAGCAATATTAAACTTAGAAGCAGCGCGAAAAGCGAAAGAGGCAACTGCTTACTTTGCTGCTAGGGAATATTTGACTGCCAGCATGGACGGCTTAACTGAAGATATTTGGAATGTAGACTATGACTTAGCTGTGGCTTTGCATAAAGAACGGGCTGAAGTTGAGTATTTAAACGGCAATTTTGAGCAATCAGAAGAATTTATCAACCTAACTCTGAAGAAGACAAGATCGGATTTAGAAAAGGCAGAAATTTATAATCTTCTTCTCGTACAGTATGCTTTGCGTGGGAAAAATGAAGAAGCAGTCAGAGCCGGGAAAAATGCTATTACCTTATTAGGAATTGACTTGCCCGAAGATGGTTTAGATGCGGCAATTGGAGCCGAATTTGCAGAAGCAAAAGCCAGTCAAGGTAATAAAGAAGTCGCGGTGTTAATAGATGAACCTGAAATGACGCTACCGGAGAAAAAAGTCGCCTTAAAATTATTCAATAATTTGTTACCATCGGCTTACTTTATTAATCCTGCTTTGTGGACTTTTAGTATCCTCAAGTCAGTTAATCTTTCTCTCAAATACGGTCATGCTCCTGAATCATCTTTCTCTTATGCTAATTATGGCATTCTCCTCAATGCAGTATTTGGAGAGTATAAATCAGCCTACGAGTTTGGTTTAATGGCGCTGAAACTGACTGATAAATTTGGAACTTTGGAACTTAAAGGTAAAGTTTCTACTGTATTTGCTAATGCTTTAAGTTACTGGTTTCAACATATAAAAGAGACTATCCCTATTAATAATGAAGGGTATAAAGCCGCTTTGAACTCTGGAGATTTACAGTACGCAGGTTACATTCTCAATTACAAAGCAATTTACTCATTTTTTCAAGGTAAAAATATTGGCACACTGCTTAGAGAAGTGCCTAGCTATTTGCAATTTTCCCAGAAGACTAAAAATCAGATGGTTACTGATACATTGAAGGGATTGCAATTAATTCTGAGTAACTTGAGTAAGCTGACTTCAGAAAAAAACGATTTTAGCAGCGAAGAAATCAGCGAATTAGAGTATGTCGAAAGCTGTCAGGAACATCAAAACTTTTTCACGTTGTGCTTCTATCATATTTTTAAAGCTCAGGTTTTTTATTTCTACGGTAATCTAACTGAAGCACTCAAATGGGCTGCTTCTGCGGAAAAAGAACTACATTTTATTACAGGGGTTTTTCCAGTTACAGAATATAATTTTTATGCGTCGTTAATATTCGCCGCTCTTTACTCAGAAGTTTCAGAAGATGAGCAAAAGGAATATTGGGCGAAGTTAGAATCTAATCAAAAGCAGATGAAAACTTGGGCTGAAAATAGTCCAGATAATTTCCTGCACAAATATCTTTTAGTTGCAGCAGAAATTGCCCGCATTTCTGGTCAAGAATCAGAGGCAATTGATTTGTACGATTGCGCCATATCTTCAGCCAAGAAAAATGAGTTTATTCAACATGAGGCTTTAGCCAATGAACTAGCAGCAAATTTCTGGTTTAATAAAGATAAACCGAAGTATGCTAACATCCACTTGCGAGAAGCTTACTCCGCCTATAAACGCTGGGGTGCTACTCGGAAAGTGGAGGATTTAGAGGAAAGATATGCTTATTTACGAGACCTATTACCTGCAAATCAAACTTTTACAAAATCGTTAAATTCTACTGTTCATACCTCTACTGGTAGCGATGCACGGGCGCTGGACTTAGCTACAGTTATGAAAGCATCTTTAGCAATTTCCAGTGAGATTTTCCTAGATAAATTGCTAGCTTCATTGATGAAAATTTCAATTGAAAATGCTGGAGCACAATCTGGATTTCTCATCTTGCTAAGCGAAGGAAAATTGCTGATTTCTGCTCAAGCATCTGTAACGGGAGGTTTAGCAAAAAAATCGGGAACAACACCACCTACAGAAGATGTTATTGTGCAGCAATCAACTCCAATTGAGGAATCTCAGGATTTACCTATTAGTGTGATTAATTATGTGGAAAGGACTCGTTCTGATGTGGTATTAAGTAATGCTGCTGCTGAGGGAAGATTTGCCGCAGATCCGTATATTGTCAAACAGCAACTCAAGTCTTTATTGTGTACGCCGATTATCAATCAAGGCAAACTCATAGGCATTCTGTATTTAGAAAATAATTTAACTAGTGGGGTATTTACTCCTGACAGATTGGAAGTTTTAAGGCTGCTTTCTTCCCAAGTTGCTATTTCCCTAGAAAATGCTTTGCTTTACGCTTCAGTGGAGCAAAAAGTGCAAGAACGCACGCAGGAATTAAACGAAAAAAATGGCAGTTTAGAGCAAACTTTAGTTGAACTAAAAGTCACTCAAGCCCAACTTATTCAAACTGAAAAGATGTCTAGCTTGGGGCAAATGGTGGCGGGTGTAGCTCATGAAATTAATAACCCTGTCAGTTTTATCTACGGTAATTTAACTCCAGCTAGTGAATACGTCCAAGACTTGCTACATATCATTCACCTTTACCAGCAACACTATCCTACACCTGCACCTGAAATTCAATCTGAAATAGATAAAATAGAACTGGAATTTCTAGTAGAAGATTTGGAAAAACTTCTGGATTCGATGAAGGTAGGGGCAGAACGTATCCGCGATATTGTCCTGAGTTTGCGGAATTTTTCGCGCCTTGATGAAGCAGAAATGAAGCCAGTAGATATTCATTCTGGCATCGATAGTACGGTTATGCTTTTGCAGCCACGCCTGAGAAAAGAAGGGGGGAAATTAGGAATTGATATTATTAAAGAGTATGTTCCACTGCCGCAAATTACCTGTTATGCTTCTCAGTTAAATCAGGTGTTTATGAATATTCTTACCAATGCGATTGATGCTTTGGAATCTGTTAGAAGCAATAGCGAAGATGCTGACAAAAAACCCACTATTACAATTCGCACAGAGTTAACAGGTGGAAATGCGATCGTTAGAATTGCTGATAACGGCCCCGGTATGACTCCTGACGTGGCTCACAAGATTTTTGACCCTTTCTTTACAACGAAGCCTGTGGGGTCTGGTACTGGTTTGGGTCTGTCTATTTCCCACTCTATTGTTGTTAAATCTCATGGTGGAAATTTGACTTGTATTTCAGCACCTTCTGAGGGTAGTGAGTTTATTATTGAAATTCCGCTTGCACCTCATTAGCTAGTTTTGCAATCTCTATTGACTGGGCGGTTGAAACCGCGTCTATACAGACAAAACCCGCCTACGCGGGTTTAAATTCTAGAGTCTGATACCAAATCCGGGTTAGTCATCCCCTTTATTAGCAATAATCCGTCATTGCGAGCGAAGCGAAGCAATCGCCTAGTCTCTGCGATTGCTTCGCTTCGCTCGCAATGACAATAAATGGGGTAGTAATACCATTTCTCCAAATTCATGCAACAGTAACAATCTTTTAGTTGATTGTATGTAATAAAGCCAACGATGAAAGTTGTAGCATACTTTTAGAGAAATGGTATAAAGCCGGATTTGGTATGAGTAGGTGTTCGCTGAGGCTGCCGAATTGTAGACTTTGCTTGTGTAAACGCGATTTTAATCGCCGAATTGTGATAGTTAATCGATGTTAATGGACTGAGGCCCGCTACTCTTACCGTTGTTTTCTTCGGTTGTAGGGGGAGTGTAGGAAGTCGAACCGGTTTGCTCGTCGAGCCAGCTTTTTACTGGGTCGTCATAAAGGTTGAGTCGCAGTAGGCCAGAAACAAATCCGCCTAAGAAAGCGATCGGCTGCTGGGTTAGTTCTTTTAACACTGGGGTTAGTTCGTTGAGGAACATTTTCGGTCTCCTTGCGCTGCTTTTCGCCAGCGGTAGCAACAATTGGATCGTAGCGCGTAGTGAAAGGGAGATGGATTATCCATCCATAGTTCCTCCCTCGCAATCTTTAAATTAGTGGGTATTTTGTGCAGCTTTGGCTTCTTGGGCAACTTGCTCTACTTCATCGTTGGCTAGAGTTTTGAGAGTGGCTTCAGCTTCAGGGCCGCCTAACCGCGCCAAAGCTTGGGCGACTCTGTAGCGCATCTGCCAGTCAGGATTGGAGGCGTAGGGGGCGATCGCGGCCACTCCCCGACGATCGCCTAATTCCCCTAATGCGCTAATGGCGATGGTTTGGATCAGTTCGTTGCTGGATTGGAGAGCAACTTCTAACAGTTCAAAAGCTCGCGGTTCTCCCATTTCTCCCAAGGCGGCGACGATGCTGAGTTGGACTAGCCACTCGGAGGTGCTGTGGTAAAGTTGCTCCAATTCCTCAAAAGCTGCGGTTAGCTTCAAAGCGCCCAAGGCATCAGCAGCGGCGGCTTGTACGTCGGGTTCGGAGTCTTTGAGGCTTTCGCGCAGGACTTCCAAGGCTTGAGGCAAATTCTGTTCGCCGAGGGTGGACATTTGGCTGACGGCTGCATACCGGACGCGGACATTTTTATCGGCGATCGCACCTTGGATCAGGTCGAAAGCTGTGGCCGGTTCTAGTTGGCGCATTTTATTTACCGCTTGTAAGCGATCGCCTAAATCCTGGGAACTTAGCAATTGCTGGACAGACTCAGGGGTAATACTCATTAAATTGGTAATTGCTAATTGGTAATTGTTAATTGGTAATTGTTAACTGTTAACTGTTAACTGTTAACTGTTAACTGTTAACCGTTAACCGTTAACTCTTGGTTGATAATTAATACTCAGCGGCCATTGCTCGGACAATATCTCCCCGCGTTAGAATGCCGATCGCTTTGCCGGTGGGATCGATCACTGGCAAGCGATGGATGCTACGCTCGTGCATTAGTCGCGCTGCTTCTGGGAGAGATTTATCGGGTGTAGTAGTAATGGGATCGCGACTCATCACTTCTCCAACTGTTTGCCCTAAAGCTTTGTGGAGTTCTCGCTCGTAACGGCCTGGATTTTCCAAGTAAATCACGCTATCGAGCAGCATGATATATGCTGGGGGCGTTACCCCTGCTTCCCGCCACATCAAGTCTGTTTCGGAGATAACGCCTACTAATTTCTCATTTTCATCCACCACTGGCAGGCCACTAATCCGCCGTTCGGCTAAAATCTTAATGGCTTCGGAAAGAGGCATTTCAGGTCGCGCCAAGATGGGGTCGCGGGTCATTACGTCGGCTACAGTTTTGGGCATGATCGGCGGTATGCGATTGATCTCTCTGGGTAGATCATAGATGAAAGCGCGACACAGACCTATCCCCCATAGAAGTAGGGAATATCTGAGAAAATTGTTAAGACATATTAAAGATATAGCTGGAGCAATGCTGACCCTTGCCAGAAATAGAGGGCGATCGCGCTCAGACTTTTTAGGAGTCAGACAGTTTAGGAGTGCGATCGTACCGCCAAACAAATCGTAGTGTAGATTAAACAGGAATTACGCACCCAAGCAAAGAAACCGGGTTTTTTACGAAAATACTTCGTTGTTACCCACAGATGCTCTCAAAAACCCGGTTTCTGGGACGACCTGCGTAAGTCCTATTAAAGTTAAGCTTTATTCATGCCGCCTCAGATCATCCGGGTATTTACGATAGCTAAAGATTTTGCTCTCGGAATCTAGCTAACAGTTCCTCGCGGGATAATTGCACCAGCAAGGGGGTAAATTCTTCTGGCGACAAAGCTAATAAAGGCTCAATAATTGCTGACAATTCCTCATCTAATGAGCCAAACCTGACGCGCAATAAATTTTCTACAACACGACGTTCAGCAATCTGTTCACCGCGCTGTTCTGCTTCTGCCAATCGTTCTTGAAAAAGAGGTCGTAATCGCATAACTAACTCCCTATCTTCTATTGCTAAACTTTGATTAAAGCCTAAGTTTTCCTGCAATTGATAAAACAATTCTAGCGCATTTATGCGGAGGGGGCTATCCGCTGGTAATGCTTCTAGTTCGTCAATTGCCTGTTTTTGTGCATTACCTCTACCTAGAATTCTCAGCCACAGAGTTTCTGGAATTCTGGGCAATTGGTGGATGGCGATAATGCCTGTTCTCAAATATTCTGGCATGAAGTACACGCCAGAGTCCCAATCTGCTTTGAGGGTAGCACCAAAACCTGATAATAATTGTGCTGATGCTGTGGGAGTAAGTATCCACAATTTCGGCAATTCAGACTCGGATAGGTTGCGTGAGTTGCGGTTGGCTTCTCTCTGCAATTCGCCCCTTACTTCTAGCAATTTTAACAGACAATCGCAGATTTCTGGGGGTGTAGCCGGATTGCGGAAGGGTTCAAAAAGAGCGGTAGTTGTTGCAAGTCTGCCTAATAATCCTAGTGCGGTTCTATCGGCTGTTGGTGTGGGATTTGGGACGAAGTAAACGTCAATTTGGCGGACTTCGCCAGCAACGCGGCGAGGTGATTGTATTTCCCCTAGTGGTGAGAGTAATTCCTCTAGGTAATCTTTGGCAAATTGGTCGTGGATGAAACGAGTCATTATGAGATAATGGAATAGATAGCTCCTTTTGATAGATTATACAGTTGCCATTAACTCACTGGGATGATCGACAACTTTTCGTAACTTCTGGCTGAAGTAATGGACTTCATAATCGGGGGCTAATTCTTTTTGAAGTTGCAGCCATAAGCTTATACCATCTCGCTCATAACTCTCTATTTCCTCTTTTGTTGGTTCTGGGGAATCAGGGGGGTAATCCCAGTTTAAACCAGCTTGATATGCTTCTGAGTATGCTTTTAAACGCTCGATAGTATCTGGTAAAAGTGGCAATGTTTCCGGGTCAATATCGCCAATATTATCTGGGTCTAAGCCCCACAAAGGGTAGCAGTAATAATCTGGCATTAATTTGATTTTTTGGATCATTTTTCTCCCCCTTAATTTATCGGCTTCGTCGAAGTGAACCTGGGTTAGCACAGACGATATAACCATTGTCAGCAACAGTTACAGCAATTAGCTGAATTTTGTTATTGAAGCTAATCTTATAAATAGGTCTATTTGTTTGTTGATAGTCAACAATTTCACCTTGAGTGACAGCATTTATTATAGCATCGGGCAGGTTGGTTTCGGAGAGTCCGCGAGTAGCAAATTCCTGTTGGTGATTTTCTAAGATGTGTTTAAGACCACTACCACGTTTTCCGCCTTTACCTTCTTCTAAGAAGACAATTTTGCCATCAGACAGTTTCGCAATCCGTAGTATTTTCTCTGGTGTATGTTTAATTCCTGCCTGTTGGAGTTCGGCAATTAGGGTGGCTTTTTCGTCCTCTTTTGGTTTTGAGGGTTCTGAGATTTCATCAGATGGATTTGTCAATGGCTATTACCTCAATGTTAGAGAATTTATGACAATTTTAGCATAGTGAAGATTAGAGTAAAGCTCTATTCATGCCGCCTCGTCTAAACGCCTAACGTGCAACACTTCATTTTCGGAAAGTTGTTCAATTTGGGACTCGCCGACGGTAATTACTGCTAAGGTTTCTCCTACTGCATTAAATACTTCTAGGCTGTACCCATCTTCATCTGGATCGGGATGATGTTCGACAATGGTGGCAATATCACCGCGACACAGTTTGTACTGAGGTAAATCTTCTCGTAAGGCTACTCTTTTAAAGAGTTCAAATTTCATAGCTTATGCTTCCTTGTATCGCTCTTTTTATTGTAGCAAATTCACAGCGCAAACAATAATAATGATCGGCATCTTGCGAGTTCTGAACCCAAGGATAGTTTTTATGGCAACTCGATAATGGAAAATACATTAATAAGTTGCATTGTATGATAAACAAGGTATAAAATTCTGATATTTCCTACTAAAAATGATTCTGGCCTTTCTGGTGCGCCGGTGATAAAATTTTCTCTTTCAACAGCTAGTCTATCTAGTTCATCATAGATTTGCTGTGCAATTTCGGGATTGTCTTGCTTCAACTGTCGGAGTTTGGGCGCTACTTTATGGTATTCAAAGGCAATTTGATAGGGCACTTAACTTTACCACCTGATGTTTAACAATACACACTAAAACACCCAACGATGCTGTTAAATTAGCTGATCGAAAGGTGTGTTTAGATTATAGGGGAAAGCAGGCAAAGCAGAGAAATAATTAGGAAGATTGCTTTTCACTCTTGAATTCTTCCATCGAGATTGAGTTTCCCTGTGCGATCGATTCTAGCCCTCTGCGGATGCCTTCTTGATGTTCTGCGGGAAAATCCTTAAATTTGATGTATTCCAGAGAGTTTGTGGGTGTGTTTATTTGGCGACAAGCTATTTCATAATCGGGATTGAGTTGAGCGAGGACTGCATTTGTGATTTCAGAAATCGCTGTTTGCTGTTGAGTTTGTTTGTTCGACTGATTTAGGGTTGTGTGTTCCATGTAGTTATACTCTCAAATTGGTTATGGGTGAACATTAATTATAAGATACCTATTGTCCTTTTGATCATTTGTTCAAAAGTATTGAGCCGGGGGCGGGTTTTCTGGATTTATCACTTGTATTGCAAATATTGTTAACCCGCCCCAGCGTAATTATTTCCGCCTCCTGCCGAGTTTAGGGTATTGTCTTTTTAACCGTTTCAGAAGCAAATCACATTTCAGAAGCAAATCATATATTTTACCAATTAACCACTTCAGAAGTAAATCACATATTTTACCAATTATCCACGAAAAAAGCCCACCGATTATAAAATCCATGATACTAACCTCACTAGATTCAAAATTTACTTAAATACAATTTATAGCTCCGCTTACTAACTTATAGGATGTTTTCAACTGACTTATGACTGACTTTTGAGCAAATAAATAATAAATACAAAATAAAACCCGCTACTAAGCAAGCGGGTTGCATTATAATGGCAAGCATGATAAATTAATCAGTGTGAATATCTACCTGAATGGGAAGTATCGATGACCTCCCCGTTAGGACCACTCTCGCTCCAGTGGTCGCAAACCGTGCATTCAGTTTTGGTAATTAGTTTATTGTCAATAAGGAGGGTTTGGCGAAACGCCAAACTACCGCAGTTGTCGCAGCGCACTTTCATAAATAGATTTGATTTGTCGTAGCTGTTGAACTCTATTAAGGCCGAGCTTTGAGGCTGAGGGATATCTAAATTTGCTGTATTATACATCAATAATTCCTGGTGTTTCAAGGTGTTCTTCACTTCAATAAATCTATTAAAAACCCAGGTTGACTGATATCTTGACTAACTTTGCCTGATTTGTGGCTGACTTTTAAGGCAACTGACTACAAAAGTCTGACTTTGGCAGAACTCCCACATCGCAGAAAAAATAATGCTACGATCGGTTCATTACTCTCAAAGTAAGGATTAAGCTATGTCGCGTTCAATCAGGGTCGCTCCAAAGTATATTCCTCATGTTAAGCTGGCTCTCCAGCGTAGCGAGTTTCCCAGCCAGAATGCCTTAGCTATCGAGATGGGAAAATCGAGAGACACCATTCGCAAATTTCTCAATGGCATAGGTATTGAGTATCTGAACTTTGTCGAAATTTGTGAAAAATTGGGGCTGAACTGGCAAGATATTGTCTACAAAGAACATGAAGAACCTGCACCCACACGATCGCAGCCGGATCTAGACATTGATATTGATACTTTAGTCCAAAATGTACGGGAAAAGGTTAAACCCTTTATCAAAAAAGAATGCAGCACGATGCGGGTACTGTCTATGACCCGTCCAATTGCTGTAAGGGATATTTATACCCATGTCAATGTTTTAGAAAAAATTACTAGAGACCTACGCTTAGAAATTGCTGAGTTACTGCAAGGCTTTAACGATCCGAATAAGTTCGATAGCTGTGGACTGAACAGAACTTCTGAACCAAGTATAACAGGATTGAAGGCCGTTGAGAAAGATTCTAGACTAATGGTGCTTGGTAAGCCCGGAGCAGGTAAGACGACTTTTTTGAAATCTTTAGCCCTTCAGTGTAGTGAGGGTAATTTACAAAGTAGTAGTGTTCCTATTTTTATTAGCTTGAAGGATTTTGGGGACGATCTAACAAACCCAACTCTATTAGAATATATCACCAAACAGCTTTCTGATTACAATATTGAAGCTGAGGAAATTGAACAGCTATTGCTGCAAGGTAAAATGATGGTTTTACTCGATGGACTAGATGAAGTAAAGGAAGACAGCAATAGTCGCGTTTTATCAGAAATCACTCATTTTTCTAAGCGCTATGACAAAAATCGGTTTGTGATGTCCTGTCGGATTGCTGTACAAGAATATACATTTGAAAATTTTACAGAGGTTGAAGTCGCGGACTTTAACGAGCAACAAATACATAAATTTGTCGAAAATTGGTTTAATTCTAATGAAGAGGAAAAAAAGGAAGAAAAGGCTAAACGATTTAGGCAAAATTTGGAGAGACAACCACGCATTAAAGAACTGACAAAAAATCCTCTGCTACTAACATTATTATGTTTATTATTTGAAGACAAAGGTGAATTTGTTTCAAGAAATCGCTATGAGGTTTACAAGGAAGCCACAGATACTCTACTTGTAAAATGGGATAAAAAGCGGAATATTGAGCGCGATCTTGATAAAGAAAAGTTTTATAAAAATCTATCACTAGGGGACAGAAAATATTTGCTCAGTTACATTGCTTTTACTACTTTCGAGAAGGAAGATTACTTCTTGTCGAAGATAAATTTAGTGAAGCTTATTAGTAAATACATCCGTAATTTTCCTGATGTCACTAAAACTAATCCTGAACAACTGGAGTTAGATAGTGAATTAGTGCTGCGAAGTATCGAAGCTCAGCATGGACTACTGGTAGAGCGAGCAAAAAATATTTATTCATTCTCCCATTTCACATTTTTGGAGTATTTCACAGCAAGAGAAATTGCCAATAGATCCGATCCAGATACATTAAAAGAGGCTTTATCAAAGCTGGTCAGCCATATAACTGATAAACGCTGGCGGGAAGTATTCTTGTTAGCAGTTGTACCACTGTATCCAGCAGATTATTTCTTAAAGTTAATGAAACAGGAGGTTGATAGTCTAGTCGCTAAAGATAAGAAGTTACAGGAATTTCTCAAGTGGGTAAACAAAAAATCTCTTGAAATTCAGAAATGTCTTCCAGAAACTGTTTCGTGCAAGCCTGCTGCTATCCGCTCTTTTTACCTTGATAGTGACATTGATATCGATCCTCAGCGCACGCTTGGCTTCCTAATTGACTTTAATTGTCTATGCGTATTTGCTTGTGCTAGTTTTTTATACAGAGCTTTAAAAAACATTTCTTTGGATAAAGCCCTTGAGATTGTTGGTAATTTAGATCGTCGTGACTTTAGCCGTTACCGCGCTCTTGATGCAGCAACTGCGATCGTGTTTGTGCGTGTTTTTGCTATTAATGAGGCTCTTAAGATTGACCCTAATATTGATGATGAAACAAGGAAAAGATTAGAAGAGCTGAAAGCGCAAGTAAAGAAAGATGATAACCAATTAATAGATTGGGTGCAAGATAAGGGTCAGGCTTGGGCTGAAGAGGTGAGAACTAAGATAGTTAAAAGTTGCCGAATTGGTGAAGATTGGATTTTCGAGGGCGAACAGAAAAAATTGCTCACGGAATATTACGAAGCAAATGTGTTGCTGATGGCTTGTCTGAATAATGCTTATGTCAGCAACGAGGTGCGGCAAGAAATAGAGAATAACTTGCTTCTACCATGCGACAAAGATTATTTTAAGATGTATTAAAGGATAGGTGGAAAAATCCTGATCCGTGCCAGAAATAAAGGGCGATCGCACTGAACCTCAACCTCCCTCTAATTGTGGGAGTTGCGTAAGTCCTGATTAAATTATATAAGTCTCCAAAGGAGTTAAGCCAATGGCCGAACTAAAAATCAAATGTGAACAACCAGAATTTATCAGACATTTATTCCAAGATGCGCTTAGGGAGAGAATAGAAAGCCTTGAAAAAGGGATTCAACGCACTTTGGAACGATTACAAGAATTTGAAACAAAATATGAGCTATCTACGGTCGAATTTTTGAGAAGGTTTGCTAATGATGAAATTCAGCACAGACTTGATATGGAGTTTGATGAATGGATTGGTGAATCTAGGATGTTAACAACTTTGCAGGACAAACTCTATTTATTAAAAGGAGTAGAGTTTTTTGATTAAATTAATTGAAGGCTATTGTCAACAGCTTCGCCAAGCGATAGAATCTTGTAACGCGATCGTTAATTTTCAGTTATATTCTGAATATAGAACTGATTTTGAAGGTTTTGTGAAAGGTGAAATAACTTTCAAAGATGGTTCGCTATTATATTTTCGCGAGTTCGTTGATACAGAGAGAATGGTTGACAGAAAGATGTACTCTTATCAGTATATGAATGCCTCGAACTGTTTAATTTTCCGTTATGATAATGCTGACCATAAACCTAGATTAAATTTACCTAATTTACCTCACCATAAGCATCAGGAGAGCGAAGAGAATATTATTTCTTCTTCGGCTCCCACGTTAGCAGAAGTGTTACAGGAAATTGAGGCATTATTGGTGTAATTTTCAATGACAGCACTTTTCAGATATCGTAACCATGCGACTAAGATTGTTAAGATGTATTAAAGAATAAGTGGAGAAATCCTGACCCATGCCAGAAATAGAGGGCGATCGCACTAACTCCGATCCCCAACCTCCCTGCATATTAGTTTGCCAGTACCAATCCTGCCTCAGAAACGGCGCAGCAGAAGTGCTAGCAGCCTTTGAGGCTGCTGAACTTCCCGGTATCGCAGTAAAGGCTAGCGATTGCCAGGGACAGTGTAGCGTCGGGCCTACGGTGCGAATCACCCCTGAAGAGATTTGGTATTGCAGAGTTAAACCCAGTGACGTGCCACCGATCGTTGAACAACATATTAAAGGCGGCAAACCGGTAAAATCACTACTTAATCCTAGAATTCACATCCATTTTTATTATTAACTTTAAAAGCCATTATTACAAACTGGGTTGATGATATTCATGCCAATGCCTAGCAATATCAATTCTACGGCATAACCACACCCGTTCGTGCTGCTGTACATAATCCAAAAATCTCGCCAAAGCAGCGGCCCTTCCCGGCCTTCCTACCAGGCGACAATGCAATCCCACACTCATCATTTTTGGTGCTGTTTCTCCCTCACAATAAAGTACATCAAAGGCATCTCGAAGATAGGCAAAAAACTGATCGCCCGAATTAAATCCTTGATTAGTTGCAAACCTCATATCATTATTATCTAACGTATAAGGAATGACTAAATGAGGTTTGCCGTAGTCGCTAACCCAATAGGGTAAATCGTCAGCATAGCTATCAGAATCGTAAAGAAATCCACCTGCTTCTACAACTAATTTGCGAGTATGAGGACTGGTACGCCCAGTATACCAACCAAGGGGACGATTACCAGTAACTTTTGTGTGAAGTGCGATCGCCTTGTTTAAATGTTCCCGTTCCGCTTCCTCCCCAAAATATTTATAATCAATCCAGCGATAGCCGTGACTAGCAATTTCCCAATCAGTTTCTAACATCGCTGCCACTGCTTCTGGATTGCGTTCCAAGGCCATAGCTACCCCATAAACTGTAACCGGAATTCCCCTTTGTGTAAATATTCTGTGCAGCCGCCAAAAACCTGTTCGACTGCCATATTCATAGCAAGATTCCATGTTAAGATGCCGCACTCCCATTAAGGGAATAGCACCTACAATTTCCGATAAAAATGTCTCTGAAGACTGATCGCCATGCAGAATACAAGTTTCTCCCCCCTCTTCATAATTAATTACAAACTGCACTGCAATTCGGGCTTGATTTGGCCATTTAGGATCGGGTGCAAAACGACCGTACCCAATCATATCTCGTGGATAATTTGCTGACATTTTAATAATTTTTCCTATTTTTTAAGTAGGTGAAAACTCCCAGGGTACGTAGTTGCGCTTCAGCGCTCTTTCATACACCGTTTAGAGCGCTGAAGCGCAACTACATACCTTTGTTTAATGTGCCAAGGCTTTAGTCCTATTTGAATTTTGTCCTTCTACTTATTCTGTTTCAAGCACTGGCTTTATAAGCAGCCCAACCTCCCAAGTCTGAAATATCTGGCCAGTTATATTTCTGCACCAATTCTTGAGGATAGAGGAAAGCTGTCAATACTTCTCCATCAGCAAGTACCACATCAGCGGGATACATATTTGGCGGTTCAGTTGATGCTAAATTGTCAAACTCTTCTAAGGTGATTTCGTACACTTCACCAGGAATAGAAATCCCTCCAATTTCTACTTCATAAATTGCGGGATGCCAACCGTCGCCAGCAGCATGAAGGCGATATTTCGGTTGAGTTTTTGCTTCTCTAATAAATTTAGCTGTTTGCAGATTTTTGTGGTCTGGCTGTCCGCGTAAAGCCGAGCCACAGATAAAGATCCGTTTGGTATTCAAGTTGGCTGAGGTCATAATTTGATTGCTCCTTATTATCAAAATTTTATCAGACAAAATCCGCAAAATTAGATTTCTGTTGTAGTTGCTTAATTTCTCGGACTACTCGCGCTTTACTAGCAATTAAATGTTCTTTAATTGCCGCTGCTGCTAGTTCTTGATTGCGTTCTACTACAGCTAGATAAATCCGGCGGTGTTCGCTCCGAATTTCCAGCACGCCTGGATTTTGCTGCATCGTGCGAATTCGCAATAGTGCCATCTTATCAAATAGTTGATCTAGTAAAGACACTAACCAGGGATTGCCGGAACTTTCCGCTAGCAACCGATGAAAATTATAGTCCATGTGCAGCAGTTGATAATTCGTTAACGGCTGCAATTGTTGATCTTTTACATTCTCTGCTTGCTGCACTACAAAGTCAAGTTTTTCTAACTGTTTTGGTGTAACATTTTGACAAGCTTCTGCTACTGACAACTGCTCTAAAGCAATGCGACAATCGTAAAGATAGACTGCATCAGCGATGGAAAGTGCAGCAACACGCAATCCGGCACTGGTATCGGTTACTAAATTCTCCCTTTGAAGTTGTCGCAAAGCTTCTCGAATTGGAGTCCTGCTAACTTGTAGCATTTGGGCTAATTGAGTTTCTATTAAACGCTCTCCACTAGCTAATTCCCCGGATAGGATAGCAGTCCGAAGAGTTTTATAAGTTTGCTCGTGGAGAGACTCAGAGCGATGAATTGAACCCGACGAAAGAGTTAAAGTCATTATTCCTATTTTTTTGATACCTCTATTTTTGTATACAGGATACATTTTATCATATCACGGGGAGAATCGACACCCGTAACGCCGCCCTCTGGGCGGTATCTTTACCG
>NZ_JARFTR010000174.1 GCF_029167235.1 Kamptonema sp. UHCC 0994
GTCAAGTCACCGCCAAGATGGCGGCGTTACATAAGTAATGCGTAAGTCCTAAATTACTAACTACAATTAGACGTTAATAATTGGCAGAAATTAGCCGTAAACTGCCTCTGGGCGTATAATCAAATCGCCTGTAGGACGACGATCTAAGACGTAAGAACTAAAGCGATCGCGCGCGACATCAAAATGCTGTGCAAGTCGTTCTTTAACGGCTCCATCATTCATATTGGGCGTGATGCCTAGCTGTTCCTCTGCGACATCGTAAGAACGCCCTTCAAAACGAATATGAACCATGCTGACACCTCCTATGAATATTTTGGATTTTGGATTTTGGATTTTGGATTTGGTAGCTTGTCTGTTCTGTAATAATGTTCGTTCTAAGATTGATTGATATTTAGTTGTCAAGGTTCAGATAGGGCTTTTGCTGTAGAGGTTTTTGACCTCTCCTCTACTTGCCACATCTACATACTACACAAACACTACAAGACTGTCAAGGGGTTGGGAAAATTTTTTTTTCAGCATCTGGGAAAAGGCTTGTAACTCATATCTTGTAACAGTTATAGCAGTCACCAAGGCGATTAGAACGTTCTGAGTTCCACCAAACTCGCTGATTCTATTCCCTTCTTCCCCTTCTTTCCCTTCTTCCCCTAGCCCCTAGCCCCTAGCCCCTAGCCCCTAGCCATCTTGGCGGTTAGGACATAATTGATTGCTATATACAGTCCTTCATGCCCTTTTCTAGACGTTCTAGCAATGTATCTACGTCCGTTGCAGCTTCCTCAAAACAAGCAGCAGGTGAGGGTTCCGGTTCAAATTGGATCATTTTAACTTGACCTTCACCAATGCTAATAATCACCACTTCTTTCTCAGGATTGTGAGCATCTAAAACTCCCAAAATCTCCTGAATATGATCCTTAACATTCCGGTTCAGCGTTTCTATCGCCTCTCTACTACAATATACAAAATGTGGTGTGGGTTCAATATCAATTCCCAGAGTTTGATCGCTTTCTTTACCGCGTTCTAATAATAACCCCCAAGCTAAAGCCGCTATTTCTTGCTGATTAGCTTTGATAAATTTATCTAATTTACGTCGCCAGTTGTTTTCGTCTTGATCCTGCGGAGGGACACCAAATAATAACATTTTATCCTCTTGTTTATTGTCAATTCGGGAGATAATAATAAGTCCCGATCCACCTACTTACTCCCCTACAATATTTGATTTTAAACCAGATTGTACGCGCCAAAGTGCTGCATAAACTGCATTTTGTTCGAGTAGTTGTTCGTGCCTTCCCCATTCTACCAGCCTTCCCTGTTCCATTACATAGATACAGTCAGCATTGCGGACGGTAGAAAGACGGTGTGCGATCGCGATCGTTGTCCGATTTTTCGTAATCCGTTCCAGGGATCGCTGAATTGCTGCCTCAGTTTCATTATCTACGGCCGATGTCGCTTCATCAAGGATTAAAATTGGCGGATTCTTCAAAACTGCCCGTGCGATCGCAATCCGCTGTCTCTGTCCCCCCGATAATTTTTGACCGCGCTCCCCTACAATTGTTTCATAACCTTGCGGCAATTCCTTAATAAATTCCTCAGCTTCCGCAATTTTAGCCGCTACTGCGATTTGTTTAGGTGTTGCATCAAAAGTGCCATAGGCGATATTTTCTGCTACCGTACCGTGAAATAAAAACACATCCTGACTTACTAACCCAATCGCCCGCCGTAAATCCTTCAAATTGAGTTTATTTAAGTCAATTCCATCCAGCGTAATTCTACCTGATTGTACCTCGTAAAACCTTAATAATAATTTTACGAGCGTACTTTTTCCAGAACCAGTCGAACCGACAATAGCAATAGTTTTACCCGCTGGAATCTTCAGAGAAAAATACCGAATTACTGGCTGTCTTTGATGATAGGCAAAGGTGACATTTTCAAATTCCAAATCTCCCCTGACAGCACTAACTGGCAACCGCATATCTCCAGTGGGAATTGCAATCGGAGTATCCAGTAAATTCATCACTCGATTTGTAGAAGCCATCGCCCGCTGATACTGATCGAGAGTGTCCCCCAACCGAGTCAAAGGCCAAAGCAATCGCTGTGTTAAAAATACCAGTACGCTATAAGTACCGACAGACATTCTGCCGGCGACTGTTTCCATCCCACCCACTAGCAAAGTAGCTGTAAAACCTAATAAAACAATCACTCGAATTACAGGAATAAAAGCAGCAGAAAGCATGATTGCCCGACGATTACTTTGCCGATAAGCTTCGCTTTCTTTCTCAATTCGCTTAATTTCATACTCTTCTGAGGTAAAACTTTTAATTGTTGTAATTCCGCTTAAGTTATTTGCTAATTGGCCGTTAAGTAAGCCTACTTTCTCGCGCACATCGGCATAACGGGGAGCGAGATAGCCCTGAAAAGCAATGGAACCCCAGATAATAAATGGCATGGGTAACATCGCCAACCAAGCTACGTTTGGAGATGCCAGAAAGAAAGCGCCCCCAACAATTATCACTGTCGTTACGAGTTGGAGCAAGTCATTTGCACCAGCATCTAAAAAGCGCTCCAATTGATTGATATCATCGTTCAGTACAGACATCAATCCACCTAAGCTCCGCTCTTCAAAGTAAGCTAATTCTAATTCTTGGAGGTGACTATAGGCATTGATCCGTAAGTCATGTTCAATGTTCTGAGCCAAATTTCGCCAGAACCAATCGTAGGCATATTCAAAAACAGATTCCAGTCCCCAAATAATGAAACTGAGAAGAGTAAGTATTAAGAGTTGGGAAAAGACATCTTGTACGCCCCATTGAGCGATGAATGAATCTTCTTTTTTTACTACTACGTCAACTGCTGCACCGATTAATGCTGGCGGTGCTAAGTCGAAAATTTTATTTAAAATTGAGCAAATACTTGCCAGCCAAATTTGCACGCGGTAACGTCGTCCATATTTGAGCAGGCGATTGAGAGGGGGTGTAGATTTAGAGGGATTTGGTGACAATTTAGGATTTAGGTAAGTGGGTAAATTTCTTATTTTGTACTACCTCTTATCACCTGCCAGGGGTTAAAACCGACTGTGGAAGAATGAGGCGGAAGCCAGAATATAATGTTTTATTTGTTCTAAATTCTTCCTCTTTCATTCTTACATTTACTCTATTTTAATTCATTCATATCTTACACCAGTGGCAACAACTGCCAGGGGTTAAAAACCCTGTCTTCTAGCGAAAGTCCTCGCTTAGTGGACTAAAAACCTTCATTTCAGTTGTTCAGTCGGTTTTAACCGACTTTTGCTGTTAGACGGGGGTTTTAACCCCTGGCGGGTGATAAGAGAATGGTACAATATCTGAATTTTAACCGACTTTCGCTATTAAGCGGGGACTTTTATCGCCGATCGCCTAACGGGTAGATTAAGAGTCAACAACTGCTTTGATTTTGACGTACCTAGAGCGTGTTTAATTACGCTTTAAATGTCAGCACTGGCTGCATTATAGCCACGATGTCAACCATTTTAGCTTCAACTTGAGCATTAATCGCTGGTTGAATTGGTTTGTAGGCGGCTGGTGCTTCTTCTATTCTACGCTCCTCCCGTAGAGTGATGCAATCTACTCCGGTTAAACCCAAGTTTTCTTCTGTTTTGTCTGCACCTTGGCGGGTGAGATCGAAGCGCGATCGCGCTCTACCTGCACCGTGAGATGCTGAATTAAGAAATTGTGGATTTCCGAGGCCAACTAACAGATAAGACGGCGCACCCATTGAACCGGGGACGATCGCAGGTTGTCCAGAATGGGCGGGACAAGCGCCTTTGCGCGTTACCCAGTCGGCACCTTCAGCTAAGGTGATATTGTGGGGTAAATCGTAGACTAGAGGGGCCTCGATATCGCCGTAAACTTGTCGCAGTCGCAAACGTAGCAATTCTGCTAGCAGCAGGCGGTTGAGAAAACCGTAGTTAGCAGCGGTTGCTTCTGCTTGTAAGTAGTCTGCAACGAGGTTGGGGGTGTCGTGGACTGAAAGGGGGAAAAGCCGAGATTCGGGGGTTTTGAGGTGCTTTGGCCAGGCTTCCCGTGCGCGATCGCGCCACATTCCGCCGATGTATTTGCCAACATTGCGCGATCCTGAGTGAATCATAAAGGCGAGTTGACCCGATCGCACTCCCCAATTGTAAGCATAAGCCTTGTCTACAACTTCCTCAACTACCTGAATTTCTACGAAATGATTACCGCCGCCGATGGTTGCAAGTCCGCCGTCGCGGACGATTCCACTGCTGGGTACGAGTTCGGCGGGGGCCCATTTTACGTCCCCATTCATGGAACCGCTTAAATAGACGCGATCGCACTCCTTGGTCAACTGTTCCCAGTCAGAATCGATCGCGCTGCCAGTTGCCTTATCCAGCATACCATCCAGCCATCCGGGAATGCCGTATTGGAACATGGAACGGGCGGTTTTGGCTGTCATGGTGACATCACGAGTGCCGAAAAAGTAGTCGCCTTTCATCAATTCTACAAAGCGATCGCGCTTTTCTAGGAAGCGATCGATCGTCAAGTCGGCGACGTGCAAACGCATCCCGCAGTTGATGTCGGAACCGACAGCAGCGGGAACGATAATTCCTTGGGTTTCGACTACGGAACCGATCGCGACTCCTGCATCTCCGGGATGGAAGTCTGGAGTCGCGATCGCGCAGCAAACACAACCGCCTTTGGGATGGCGAACTTGTGCTAAATTCGCCAATTGTTTAAGCGCTTTTGCTTCCACTGGGAAACCCTCTGGGAGCAAAATTTCTGCTGTTTTAGCCGCGCGATCGTCCCCGTCAAATTTTAGGGAACTATTGAGACAAATCGAGTAAACTTTGTTGTTGTAACTGACATCCAAACCCTCACGAGCTAAAGCTCGCAGGAGCCGATTTAGATTTTTTGGCTGCTGCATAAGTAGTTTCTGGCAAGTTGCAGAGCAACCTCCATGAAGAGATAATTTTTGAAGAGTTAAAAGACTTAGGTTCAGCAGCCGCAGTCTTTTTGTAGAAAAGTTGAAGGCAACTTTTTACATTAACTAGATTGTGCCATATAATTTTAGAGATGTCAACTGCATGACAAAAAAGTTAAAATTACAGTAATAGTTCGCTGTAGCCTTAACCTATGACTACTTTAATTTCCCAATTCCGCCAAGGCGCGATCGCTAATGAGTTTCCCAAGTGGATACCTGCTACTTGGGAGGATTATTTGGTATATCGCGACGATCCTACCTCTGAGAAAGTCAGACTGTTCTTTAATGGCAACTACCTTTTTGTTGATGATATGAGTGGTGAAGGAATTAATCATGCTAGTATTGCTCGTCTTTTTGCAATGCTATTTTGTTTCTGGTTCAACCGCTTTAGCGAACAAACAGCCAGCGATTTAGGTGGTTGTTTAATCGAAAAGCCAAACACGCGAGCCGCATCGCCAGATTTAGTCTTATATATCGGTGAAGGTGTACCGCAATGGCAAGAAGGGGAACCACGCCGAATTAATTTGAATCAATGGCGAGTTCCCGATTTAGTAGGCGAAGTTGGAGATACTACTTTAGCTACTGATTTAGATGAAAAGAAAAAACTCTATGCAGATTTAGGTATCCCTGAATATTGGGCAATTGATGTTAAGGGAAAACGAGTTTTTGCATTCCGGTTACAGTCAACTGGAAATTACGCACAAATCCAAGAGTCTGTAGCTTTAGAGGGGTTGCCAATTGCTTTACTAGAAGAAACTTTAGAACGTTTAAATCAGGGAACTAATATTAGTGCAGCGGGATGGTTTGCACAGGCGATCGCTAGTCTGAGTGCAGAGTAATATCATGTCCGGCAAATTACTTACGATCTGTCATTGCGAGCCAAGCGAAGCGCGTCAAGCGAAGCGCAGTTGCGAGGCTTCCGAAGCAATCTGAGGGTGTTGCGAGCTCGGCGAAGCAAACTAATCCCGAAGCAATCGCAGAGACTAGGCGATTGCTTCGCTTGGCTCGCAATGACAAGTATTTAAAATGACAAGTATTTAAGCGGACATGATATAATATCAATTCTAAAAAGTTATGCAGCAACAATATTAGTGGCGAGGTCAGAAACCGGGTTTCTTCGTAGATATTTAATTGAGAATCAGGTATTTTTCTAAGAAACCCGGTTTCTTTGCGTAAGTTCTCAATAATTTAAAAACATATCAACTAAGTAAAACGACCCGGAGATAATTGTAGAATAAATTCATCATCTCCACCCACAGCACAATTAGCAAATCGCTTAGCTAGAGGCGGTACAAATACTAAAGGATTACTAAATCCAGAAAATATATGTATTCCCTCAACATTAGGAATTGCGCCAATTAAAGGCAGGCGATCGCAACTAAAAGCTACTAAACAATCATACCAAGTACCCGGTAACTTTTCTAAAGCAGGTAAAAATTTGCCCACACCTGCGCGAATTGCGGCCTCACTTTCAGCGCGATCGACAGTAGCATCTGGATCGCTTAACACGCGAGATAATTGCCCCATACGGATGC
Organism: Kamptonema sp. UHCC 0994; assembly: GCF_029167235.1. GTDB lineage: Bacteria > Cyanobacteriota > Cyanobacteriia > Cyanobacteriales > Microcoleaceae > Kamptonema. The sequence goes on from NZ_JARFTR010000174.1 coordinate 6,504, forward strand.
TACCATCTTGGAATTGAATCGCACCCGCATCTAACACTGGCGCTGCTAGCAGGTTTCCGGGTTGATCCCACAGCGCATCTACCTCAATTGCACTCGCCGCCGCTTCCATTGGGAAACGTTGGAGCACTGCTTGCATGATTAACGATCGCACTTTCACCTCACCCCCAATTTCAGGCGGTATTTCCAACATCTCAGCGCGGGTGAAATACAGTCGCAGAGGAATCCCTGCTGTTTTTAACAGCATTCGACTCAAACCACCAGCGCAAACCGCCACATTCTCCGCCAGATAAGTCTCCGTCGCCGTTTTAACTCCAGAAACGCGATCGCCTTCCCGGACAAATCCTCTCACCTGAACAAATTCGATGGAACCACCCAAACCTACAAAGCGATCGCAGTAACCCTGAGTTGTTGCTGTTGGCGAAATATGACCGTGCGGGACAGTAAGAGCACCCGCGATCGCCTTTGGATTCAGCAGAGGTTCCAACTCGCAAGCCGCCTCAACACTCAAAAGCCGAGGCGCGATCGCAAACTGCGCGTAGCTAGCAGCAACTTTTTCAGGATCGTCAACAGCAGCAATTGTCAACAACAAATCTAGTTCTCGAAACTGAGTATCGGTATCTAACTCTTCAGATAAATAGCGGTGAATTTCAATTCCCTCGTGACACAATTGACGAGTTAAATCTGTCGTACCAGACCAAAACGCAAGACCACCGTAACTAAACCGGGTAGCATTTTTTACTAAATCATTTTGCTCTAATAATAATACCGTCAAACCTTTTTTTGCCAGTTCGTAACCAAGAGTTGCACCTGTAATCCCAGCGCCGACAATAATCCAGTCGAAAGTTTTCATTATGTAGTTGAGAGTTGCGGATTTATACAATTTTAAACAAAAATATGCCCGCAGGAAGACATCGCCTTCGATGTCGGTGGCTGAAACTTACCCCCCTTGAGAGATGCTTTCCGGTGGCATTTTTTTGTTCAATAGTACGTAATCTTACACCAAAAGTAAACTCTTGCTAGATCGGCAGCTAAAATCACGGGAAACCCTGCGGATAACGCAAAAGCAAGAATGTAAAACGAAAAAATTTGAAACACCCAAGAGGAATTTATGAGTAGCGACAATCCTAAAGCAATTAACGACATTAATCGCGCCACAAATCCCGGCGATCGTATCTCCGATCAGCCCCAATCCATCGAAGAAAAAGCCCAGCAACTGGCCGTAGATCATGTTCCCGACATCACAGGAGACAATATTACAGTTCCTACTTACTTTATTGTCGAAGAACCGGACGAGGAAAAGAAAGCTCTTCACCACGTCAAGGATGCTGAAGAAATTTCCGATGTAATTAGACAAGCTCGTACTGATGAAAATGGTGAGCGCGTGTGGTCGTAAATTTCATTCCACAATCAGAATCTCTTAACTCTTTCAACACTTATTTAACGGAGAAATCATGGAAATAAATCAAAGAGATACTGCACCTTTCCCAAATATCCCACCGATTTTGGAAAGTCTAGATTCCGAGTATAATGACAGTGGCATAACCAGTTCCCTTAACATTGCAGGTCATCCCCTCCACCCCGTAATTGTAATCTTCCCAGTTGCATTTTTAGTGGGAGCTGCGGGTAGTGATATCGGCTATTGGCTGACAAGCGATCCCTTTTGGGCGAGAGCATCAGTTTGGCTGATTGGCGCAGGTTTTGTGAGTGGTATTTTAGCAGGAATTACGGGCTTTTTGGACTTCTCAAGAATTAAAAGAGTCCGCGATCGCAGTGCTGGCTGGTTGCACATGGCTGGTAATGTTACAGCCTTAGTATTGTCCCTGATTAATTGGGTAATGCGCCTTGGCGATCCAATCGCAGCTATATTACCAATAGGTATGACAATTTCTATCATTGTCGCAACTTTGTTAGGAATTACTGGTTGGTTTGGTGGCGAACTGACCTTCCGGCACAAGGTTGGTGTGATCGGCTCTAGTAGCCCAATTCGCTAGCTACTAATACCAACAGTTAACAGTTAACAGTTAACAGTTAACTGTTAACTGTAATTCTAACTCTTTCTTTCTGGGAAAAGTTGACACGCCCTATCAGTTGGCTTATTAACTTGAGCTAATTGAGACTTCACAAATCGATCCATCCAATTTTCCAAATAAGCCCGATTAGCCTTTTGTTCCTCTGCATCAGAAGTATCCATCGGATAAGGTGCTAGCCCTAAAATTGCGGCCGTCGTCACGCAAAACATTGACTTCTGAAAACTCTGACAAATTTGCACCCGCAAATCATCTTCACCTCGGCAACTGATGCGATAAATTTCGTGTAAATACTCTGGCAAAAAATGACGCATATCCTGCATTGCTTGAGTTGGCGGAATCCCCGCTCCTCCTATCGGCAAAGGGTCAGCATATAAAGCACCGTAGGCAAATTCTGCTTGATTTGAGGAAATTTGATGAGCTTGAGCATTATAGGAAGTTACCCCAAAGAAAGGAGTTCCCCGGAAGAAAATTGCTTCGACATAAGGCACGGCGGTATCTGCTAAAAATGTCAAGCCAGCAGCAGCAGGAATGATATCATAGACTTCATTTCCAATTTTAACCCTGTAGGTAATCGGGTTATTTGCCGCCTTTACTAAAGCAGATTTAATATGTTCTACAACTTCTGGAATTGATTTAATTTCTCCGTTGTCATAGCGATCGGATAAGGCAATAAACATATCGCTCATCACTCGCCAGAATTGCCCTAAACCGCTGTAGTAAGCTAGCACTCGCACTTGTTCAGGCAAAAAATCTGGGAATAGTTGATTGAGTCCTTGAATCGGCCAATTGCCTTTAAGTTTAGCTTTGATTGCCTTTTCAGCGAGGCGGCTAAATTCTGGGGAATCTAAATAAGTATCTAAACCGCCACCCCCGTGCCAAAGCATCGTTTTCATACAATACTCGGCATACTCATAATTGATGCGATCGTGCCATAAGTAACGTAGCAATTTAGGCAGATTAATTTCGCCATTAAAGTATTTAAAAAAGGGGAAAAGTTCTAAAAATTGATGGTCGGCGATGTAGATTAGATTGTCGGAATAAGCACCGATTACCACACCGTAACTTTTTAGAATCCCTACAACTTCTACGATATTTTCGGCTGAGTCTGGAAGTAAAGCTTCTCCAGATTCTAAACGTTCGATGTAAGCGCTTAGAATATGGGTAGATGGTTTTAATGCGGTTCTTGTCATCTGGGTTCACCCTCTATAACTATTTTTATCTTTTCTTATTATTAAGGAATGAGATGCTTGTTTACTAAAGCTTTGATTCAAAGCTTTGGGATAGTTGAACTACAGAATGCACTGGCGCTACCATTGCTGTGACTGTGGCCTCGCTGAGTCTCACTACTACTGAGGGCAGCACTCCTAAAATGACAATAATTACAGTTAGTATTATTGGCGGAATGCGATCCCGCCACATTACTTGCGGTAAGTTAATCACTAAATCGGAAAGTCGGCCGAAAAAGGCGCGGTTGACCATGATTAAAAAGTATACTGAAGTTAAGCCCGTGCCAATCATGCACAGCAATGTTTGCACGGGAAATGCTGGCATACTACCCCGAAATACCAAAAATTCGGCAATGAATCCAGACATACCGGGGATGCCTGCACTTGCCATTACTCCTAAAATCATTAAACTGCCAATCATTGGCAATCCTCGTTCGGGATTGAGTAAACCTTTGATGATGTCTAAATCGCGACTGCCGGATTTTTTGTAAACAACGCCGACGGTGAGAAATAGTAGCCCAGAAATTAAACCGTGACTGACCATTTGTAAGACAGTTCCGATTAAGCTCACGGGAGTTGCAGCGGCACTTCCTAATAGGATATAACCCATATGGGCGATAGAACTATAGGCTACCATTTTTTTCATGTCTTTTTGCGCGATCGCGCAACTTGCCCCATAAAGAATGCTGACAACTGCCCAACTCGCTAGCCAAGGAGATACGATCCCCCACGCTTCTGGAAATAAACATAACCCAAAGCGCAACATACCATAAGTACCTAATTTCAGTAGTACGCCTGCTAGTAATACTGAAACTGGTGTTGAAGCTTCAACGTGAGCATCAGGAAGCCAAGTATGAAAGGGTACTAGAGGAATTTTAATTCCAAATGCTACCAAAATCCCAGATAGTAAAATGACTTGGGTTTTTATGGGCAAAGAAGATGTTTGCAAAGCTTCTAAATCAAACGTAGAAGCACCACTGAGCCAAACTACACCTAAGAAAGATGCTAATACCAAAATTCCAGCAACCGCAGTGTAGAGCAAAAATTTAGTAGCTGCATAGCCTCTGCGAGCGCCTCCCCAGATGGCAATTAACAGATAAAGGGGGATCAGCTCTATCTCAAAAAATAGAAAGAAAAGCAGCAAATTTTGAGCTAAGAATGCACCAGAAACACCGCCAGTAATCAGCAGTATTAAAGCATAATAAACTCTAGGTCTGCGGATGGATTCATCTGTGCTATAAATGGCTATACCTGTTAATAAGGTATTTAAAATTATCAAAGGCAAAGATAAGCCATCAACGCCGAGGTTGTAGTTTAATCCCAAGGGTTCGATCCAGGGAAGAAATTCAGAAAACTGTAAACCGCTGAAATTAGCATCAAACTGAGTTGCTAAGAATGCAGACCAAAGAAAAGCTGCACCGGAAATTGCGAACGCGATCTTCCGAGAAATGTTAGGCGCGATTACTCCTGGCCAAAACCCAATGATAGCCGCTCCTAATATTGGTATCCAGATTAAAGCACTAAGCATCAATTAAATCCCCCCCCCTATTTCAAAACCTATTAAATTTAAGACAGATCGGCTCAAAATCTATTCTGCTAATTTGCAAAATAACCCTAATCCATTAAAACCTAAAACGCAGACAAACGCAAATCACTCAATCTCTACATTCATCTGCTTTAATCGGCTGTTAAAAAATTCCAATCATCAAGAATAACAACATCCCTACCCCCACAATAATAGTTAGGACATAAAATTGTGACTGCCCAGTAACGCCATATTTCAAACCTTCACCTCCAAAAAGAGTAGCCAAACCAAATAAATTAACCACTCCATCGATCGCATAGCGGTCAACCCAAGCACTAGCTTTTGAAATCGCCTCAACTGCCAACACTACAGTTAACCGATAAACCCGGTCAATATAGAAGCCATAAGCAAACAAATCCTGCAAATACTTACTCGGTAGACGTACTGGTTTCGGCCAGAAATCGTAAATGTAAATTGCACCTCCAATTACCGCCCCAACAAAACCAGAAAGTGCCAACAAAGGTACCTCTAACTGATTAATAACTTCTTCCCAAGAAAAAACATCAGAAGTATCAACCCAAGGGCCCGTCCAACTAATTAATAACTGCCACTTCTGCAACATCACAGGCATTAATAGCGCTACCACTGTCATAGATACCATTGGCAAAGCCATCGGCCATGCTACCTCTGGAGCTCTGCGAGTTTTCGGCTGCGGTTTTCCCGCAAACACCAAACCAAACACGCGAGTTAAATTTAAAGCTGTTAAACAATTTACCAACAGCAACACTGCAACTAGCCACCAAGGAACTGTCCAGAAACCATGAATCCAGCGCCGCATTGCCCAAAAACTACCTAGGGGTAGTAGGGCTACCATACTCGCAGCGCCGACAAGGTAAGCGATCGTTGTCGCCGGCATTTTCGACCACAAACCGCCCATTTCTGTCAAGTCTTGAGTGTTAGTTGTTAAAATGATGGAGCCAACGCTCATAAATATTAGGGCCTTGGCGATCGCATGGGTAAATAGCAACAGCAGAGCTATATCTACATGATTCTGCCCTACTGCGATGAACACCAAACCTAAATAAGCACTCGTAGAATGGGAAAATGCCCGCTTAATATCAATTTGGGCGATCGCCACCAGCGAAGCCCCGATCGCAGTCACCGTCCCAATAATCTCTAAAGTCATACCAGTCAGCGGCGACAGCGCTAAAACAGGCTGTAGCTTAATCAGCACATAAGCCCCCGTCGCCACCACCACTGTATTCCGCAAAATAGAAGCCGGACTCGGCCCTTCCATCGCCTCATCCAGCCACAAATGCAGCGGAAATTGAGCGCACTTACCAACTGGCCCAGCAATCAAAGCCAAACCTAACAAAGTCGCCGTCAGCGGCGGTAAAGTCGCAGTTTGCGCCCAACGTTCTAAATCCGCAAAATTCAAACTCCCCGCCAATGTCGAAAGCGTCACCACCCCCATCAGCAGCAACACATCACCTACCCGCTTCGTCAAAAACGCATCCCTAGCAGCCGTTACCACCAGCGGTTGGGCGTACCAGAACCCCACCAGTAGATAAGTCGAAAGCGTCAACATTTCCAGCAAAGCATAAGTTAGAAACAGCGAATCACTGATCGCAATCCCGCTAATCGCCCCTTCAAAAAAGCCCAATAGCGCAAAAAAACGAGCCAGAGCCCAATCTTTTTCCATGTATCCCAAGGCATAGATTTGCGCCATCAAGCTCAAACCAGTCACCAACTCCATCGCACCCACGCTCAAGGAGGAGATTTCCAGAGCAAAAGACAAATCTAAATCACCCACTTGTAGCCAATGCAGGAGTAACTGTTGAGGATCTTGGCCCCAAGTCGCCCTGAATAAAATTGACCCATGTACAAAGGCCAACACAGTCATCAATAAATTAAAGTAGGCCGCCGGCCGAGGGCCTGTTCTGCGGACGCTCCCAGTTGACCAAGGCAAGGTCAAAACCGCACCCAACAAGCCGTATAAAGGTATCCACCAACAGGTTTGCAGGAGGAACTGAGTCATTGAATTTATCCTTGAAATTTCACTTTGAAAAACTGCCCCCGCGAAGATCCGGGGGTTGGGGGATCTGCCGCCCAAGTCCTATAAACTCTAGAAGTCAGACCAAAGTTGGATTATAGGGTTTTGGCAAAACATTTTTTCTTGTGTTTAAGCATACAGCTTTCAGCGGTAAATAGTAGAAAGAGCGATCGCCTAAAATCTGCCCTATCCCACAAAATTAACTGAACTTAAGCATATTTACTTATCCAACAAATTACAGTATAATTCTGATAATCGGAGGCAAACACTACTATCAATATTAACTTTATTAAAGAATTATTAAGTTAATCAACTGATTACTAAATTTAATTTTTCTTATTAAAAATTATAATGGCGGTTTATATTGTCAACGGGCCCCCATTCTCGTATTCTTAAAATAGGTAACGTTAAAACCGTTTTCCCAGGCTGAAATGGGGGGAGCTTCCCGTCCAAATTTTCAGAAACCTCAAAGATTTGCACCTTTGATTCTGCTAAATCTCAAAGGAGATAAAATATGTCAATTGCTGTTGGAATGATTGAAACAAAGGGCTTCCCGGCTATAGTCGAAGCCGCTGACGCGATGGTGAAAGCTGCGCGCGTCACCTTAGTAGGCTATGAAAAAATCGGCAGCGCCCGCGTGACAGTCATCATCCGGGGCGATGTCTCAGAAGTGCAAGCCTCAGTCGCCGCTGGCGTTGAGTCAGTCAAGCGGGTAAACGGCGGAGAAGTAGTTTCCACCCACATCATCGCCCGCCCCCACGAAAACCTCGAATACGTTCTGCCCATTCGCTACACCGAAGCCGTAGAACAATTCCGAGGCTACTAAAATTGCAACTTCGCCCTCAAGCAAGCTGCAACCCCTTTTTCTCAAACGTAATATTTCTGCAAATCTTAATTTAGGAGTCCAAAACAAATGGCAATTGCAGTAGGCATGATCGAAACCCTCGGTTTTCCCGCAGTGGTAGAAGCCGCCGACGCGATGGTAAAAGCCGCCCGCGTCACCCTCGTAGGCTATGAAAAAATCGGTAGTGCTCGCGTGACAGTAATTGTCCGGGGCGATGTCTCGGAAGTGCAAGCCTCAGTCGCCGCTGGCGTTGAGTCAGTCAAGCGTGTGAATGGCGGACAAGTTTTGTCTACCCACATCATCGCTCGCCCTCACGAAAACCTAGAATACGTCCTACCCATCCGCTACACCGAAGCTGTCGAACAGTTCCGGGAAAGCGTCAGCGGCATTCGCCCTCTGAATAGACCATAAGACGGAGCATCACTGAAGCATGAAGGATAAAACTCGATTTTAGACTTCAGACTTGAGATTTGAGACTTCAGACTTGAGACTTAGTATTTCACACATCAAAACTTCCCAATCCCATCAAAATGCAAATTGCCAAAGTTCGCGGCACAGTTGTCAGTAACCAAAAAGAGCCAAGTCTCAGAGGAGCAAAACTGCTGCTGTTGCAGTTTATAGATGAGGAAGGTGCACCCATGCCGGGATATGAGGTGGCAGCAGATAGTGTGGGCGCTGGTTTTGATGAGTGGGTTCTAGTTACTCGCGGCAGCGCCGCCCGTCAAGCAGAAGGGAACGAACATCGTCCGATAGACGCTCTCGTAGTTGGGATTATTGATACTGTCAGTGTAGAAAATCGCCTCATTTACAGTAAAAAAGACGATTCCCGCTAGTTATGCAATTTGTTAACTGTTAACTGTTAACTGTTAACTGTTAACAAAAAATTTTTTCAATGTAGGAGAAATGTAATTATGGCAGTCCGCAGCATTGCGGCTCCCCCGACTCCTTGGTCGAAGAACTTAGCTGAGCCAAAAATTCACGATACAGCCTACGTGCATTCTTTTTCCAATATTATTGGAGACGTGCAAGTTGGCTCTAACGTGATGGTTGCTCCGGGAACATCTATCCGGGCTGATGAAGGTACTCCTTTCCATATTGGGGACGGCACCAACATTCAAGACGGAGTAGTGATTCACGGTTTAGAGCAAGGCAGAGTAGAAGGGGACGATGGCAAGTCTTATTCCGTTTGGATTGGGAAAAATACTTCTATTACCCACATGGCATTAATTCACGGTCCGGCTTATGTCGGTGACGATTGCTTCATCGGCTTTCGCTCAACTGTGTTTAATGCCAGGGTGAATAATGGCTGCATTATAATGATGCACGCGCTAATTCAGGATGTGGAAATTCCCGAAGGTAAGTATGTGCCTTCGGGAGCAATCATTACTAACCAACAACAAGCTGACCGCTTGCCGGATGTGCACGACGCGGATTTGCATTTTGCCCGCCACGTAGTGGGAATTAATGATGCTCTCAGAGCAGGTTATCGCTGCGCTGATAACATCGCGTGCATATCGCCGCTTCGTGACGAACGGAATAAATCATCATCTAAAAATGGGTCGCCGAAGATGCAAACTAGCTATGCAGGCTCGTCAAGTAGCCAATTGAATCAGCAAACTGTTGAGCAGGTACGCAACCTCTTGGCTCAAGGTTACAACATTGGAACAGAATATGCAGACCAGCGCCGCTTCCGCACCAGTTCTTGGCAAAGCGGGCCTTCTTTGCAAGGTAAGCGGGAAGGGGAGGTCTTCGCGACTCTGGAATCTTTGATGAACGAGCACAAAGGTGAATATGTGCGCTTGATTGGGATTGACCCCAAGGCTAAGCGTCGTGTTTTGGAAGAAATTATCCAACGGCCAGGGGAGAATAACTCTAATGGCTCTACTGCTCCGAAGTCTAATGGGAAAGTTGCTTACGGTAATCAGAGTAGTGGCTCTGTGTCAAGTGGTAAGTTGAGTGCAGAAGTTGCTGAACAAGTACGTGGCCTTTTGGCTCAGGGTTACAAAGTTGGTACTGAACACGCCGACCAACGTCGTTTCCGCACCAGTTCTTGGCAAAGCGGAGCGTCAATTCAGGCGACAGGCACAGCCCAAGTAATTGCGGCGATCGAGGGGCTGATGACTCAGTACGCAGGGGAATACGTGCGCTTGATTGGGATTGACCCCAAAGCGAAGCGGCGGGTACTCGAAGAGATTATCCAGCGACCAGACGGCCCTGTTGCTCAAACAGCTAAGGCTAATGGGGCAACAGCTTCGGCAGCTTATAGCTCTAAAGCTTATAGCTCTCATTCCAGTAATGGTTCCTTGGCTCAAGAGACGGTGGAGAAAGTACGTAACTTACTGGCACAAGGTTACAAAATTGGTACGGAACACGCCGATCAGCGCCGCTTCCGTACCAGTTCTTGGCATACTTGCGCTCCGATTGATTCAAATCGCGAAGCTGAAGTGCTGGCTGCTCTGGAAGGCTGTATGAAGGAGCATTCTGGTGAATATGTGCGCTTGATTGGCATTGACACTAAAGCTAAGCGGCGGGTTCTTGAAGAATTGATCCAACGTCCTTAAATCTGTTGAACCCGCCCAGATAATAGCGGGCGGGTTTTATACAGAAGTTCTCTGTTAGTTGCAAAAATATTCGCTAAACTTGCCCTTTGTGTCTACAACTCATATAGCAGTTTTCAATTGGGTAGGTACTGCTTTTAATTAGCAATTAGCAATGAGCAATTAGCCATTAGCAATTAGCAATTAGCAAAATGTACGTATCGCCACTGCAACTACTTAGCAACTCTCAGATTTATGTGAGTGGCGATGTAACTGTTGATGAGGGTGCGGCGATCGCACCTGGTGTCATCCTCCAAGCTGAGCCAGATAGTAAAATTGCGATCGCCTCTGGTGCTTGCATTGGTATGGGAACTATCCTTCACGCCCGTGGAGGTACTCTGATCGTAGAATCTGGCGTTATCCTAGGCACAGGGGTGCTAGTTGTAGGTTCGGGGAAAATTGGCGTTAATGCCTGTATTGGCTCAGGGACGACAATTTTAAATCCCTCCATTGGCAACTCGCAAATGCTAGCCGCAGGTTCTTTGATTGGAGATGATAGCCGCCAAGTAACGGCAACTCCAGACGCTCCTGAGCTTGCTCCGCTGCCTGTGGAAGTGTCCCCGACAGCACCGCCAATCGCACCGCCAGTAACGGAGACAATCCCACAGCCAGTAACGGAGCCGGTAGAAGAAGAGCGATCGCCATCCCCTTCGGGCTCCCTTGGGATTATGCACGGCCAAGCTCACATAAATACTCTAATGACGACACTGTTTCCGCACCGCGCATATTTTAAGAATAACGAAAACGGTAAATCTCCCCCTGCTAGTAGTTCCGGTTAGTCCCCCTTTATAATTTATGCAGACTTCGCTATTATTGGCTGCATCGCGATCGCTAATGCTTTGCCGTAGCAATTAATTTATAATTATTTCGCCAATCTGCCTTGGGCTCTGTCAAACTAAAACTATAGATAAGTATTTATTTTTAGCAAATATCCTCTAAGGGAGATTCTGAGATGGACACGCAAACCCCAATACCATTCGCTTACGAGCGATCGCACCACGAACAAAGCTTTAAGGATATGGCTTTGGGTTTAGTCTCAACCCGGAGTTTTCCTGCGATCGTTGGGACTGCTGATATGATGCTGAAGTCAGCGGGGGTGACTTTAGTAGGATATGAAAAAATTGGCAGCGGTTACTGTACGGCGATCGTGCGTGGCAGAATTTCTGATGTCCGTTTAGCTGTAGAGTCCGGCGCTCAGACGGCCGAACAATTTGGGCAATTTGTTTCTAAGTTAGTGATTGCTAGACCTTTACCCAATTTGGAAGAGGTTCTTCCCATTGGGGCACGATTGTCTGAACTCTCCCTCGGCGGCGGTTACTCTCGCTTGAGCAATCAAGCGATTGGCCTGCTGGAAACACGGGGCTTTCCGGCAATGGTCGGTGCTTGCGATGCTATGCTCAAGTCAGCCGAGGTACACTTAGCCGCCTACGAGAAAATTGGATCGGGTTTGTGTACCGCTATTATCAGAGGTGCAGTAGCAGATGTGGCGATGGCGGTTGAGGCGGGAATGTACGAAGCTGAGCGAATTGGCGAGTTAAACGCGGTGATGGTAATTCCCCGGCCTTTGGAAGATTTGGAACAAACTTTACCTTTAGCAAGTTGTTGGATTGAAAAGCCAAAAACGGTGCTTTTGCCTATATCGGTTAAGGAAAAGGAAACAGAAAAAGAACTTATTCAGCTTCCAGAATTGGAGGTCTTGCCGATGTATATTGAGGAGCAATAGGTCAACAGTTAACTGTTAACAGTTAACAGTTAACAGTTAACAGTTAACAGTCAACAGTGAGGGAAAACAGATGAATATTAAACAATTGTACAAGCGCGGTTTAAACAAAGCTAAGAAAGGAGACTACGAAGATGCGATCGCGGATTTCAATCAGGTACTCGCAATCAATCCTAGCGATGCCAAAACCTATAACAATCGCGGTCTAGTTTACTATTACCTTAAAGATTACCAGAGAGCAATTACAGATCTTAGCCAAGCACTAGATATTAGCCCTGATTTGTTTGAGGCTTACTTGAACCGAGGGAATGCTTGGCGACATTTAGGAGAAAATCAAAAAGCTATTGACGATCTTAACCGCGCATTAGAAAATAATCCTCAAAGCGATGCAATTTATAATAATCGAGGGCTTGTCCTGGCAAACTTAGGAGAGTACGAAGCAGCAATTAACGATTACGATCGAGCCCTAGCTATTAATCCTAGTAATTATAAAACTTATTACAATCGAGGACGAGCTTACTATCTTTTGGGAGACAAGAAGAAAGCAATTGATGATTTCAATCAAACATTACAGCTTAATCCCACTTACATCAAAGGTTATATCAATCGTGGTTTATCCTATCACCACTTAGGAGAGGATCTGAAAGCAATTGAGGATTATAACGAGGCGCTCAGACTCGATTTAACAAATGTTTATGCCTACTATAACCGAGGTTGTGTGCGCTATCAACTAAAAGAAATGAGGCTGGCAATTGAAGATTTTGACAAAGCAGTGCAGCTCGATCCTACTTATGTTAAAGCTTATCTCAACCGAGGTTTAGCACGATATAAGTTGGGAGATGCACCGGGAGCAAATAAGGATTTTTATCATGTAATGTGCATCAATTCTGAAGCTTATTTCTTTTACCAGGCGCAGCGTTGCACTCCTCATGTTAAAGCTTACTCGAAAGAAGCACCGCGTATGGAAGTTAATCATGGCGGGGAATATTTCAATACAACTTTAGGCTCTCTTTGGGACCCAGATGATTTGATCAATAGAGCAGAAATTATCTGTGAAGGTGAGTTTATCAATGATTAGAATTTGGTAATTGGTAATTGGTAATTGGTAATTGGTAATTGGTAATTGGTAATGGCTAATGGCTAATGGCTAATGGCTAATGGCTAATGGCTAATGGCTAATGGCTAAATATCTAAACCCAATACATTTAAATCAGGAGGATTTTCGACGACAAACTGATAGTATAACTCTTGTTTTCCTTGTGGTGGAAGCTCGATTACCCATTCTAACAACCCCATTTCGCCTACCTGTACCTTCGGATTTGTGAGGGTAAGGCGCACCTTAATTTGCTCGTTGCGACTAACTGGTAGTTGCTCTTTTAGCGTTAAGCTTGCCTGCACTTGTCGTAAATTTGTAATAATTAGCCGATAAGCATAACTCGTGCGTCGCTGATTGCCGATTAGTTTCTTATCTACTTGTCTTTCAACTAATTCGCGCTCAATCTTTAATCCTTCATCAATACCTAGATTAAGCTTAAATTCTTGACCGGGAGCAATATTTTCTAACTGAGTTGTACCGACAAAAGTGTTGTCGCGAAAGATGTTAGCTTTACCTGGTAATAATGTAGCACCTGTCAGGGGATTAATAACAACAGCTTGTAAATAGGCGAAACTAACTAATCTAGGTATGGCAATATATTCAGGCCGACTGGGATAATTTTCGTTAAAAATAGTTACTTTTTGAGGATTTCCATCATTAGGAATATTGCTATTTCCTCCTATTTGAAATGTGACTACACCTCCTTCTGTAGAGGCTGTAGCTGTCACTGTTTGAGCGGTAATAGCTCCGGGTGCGGGGGATCTAGCGATATATTCCAGTTCCATCTCATGGGTAGCTGCTGATAAAGATGTTACGTCCCTATCCTTTGCCTTCTTGGCTCGTAGAAATTCTGGATTTTGAGGAATTTCTAAAGAAAAAATATCAATATACCAGGGGTCAAGCTTAGGCGGTAAAGTTCCTAATCCAGGTTTAGCTGTAGACAAAGTAAGTGCTATATTTGTCCAATCTTCACCTGTATTCTGATTGACTTCTGCTAAGTAACTAAGATTAATTTGGTTGTCGGTGGTATTTACGCGCAAGTCATAAAGTGGTGTCCAACTGGCTCGATTTATCATATAAGAAACTTCTAATTCAAAATCGCCACTATCACCTGCTTCTATGGCAACAAAAATGCTGAAACTTTCTTGAGGACGATAATTTTGTATCTGCTGTAACTGCTGGCGGAGAGCTTGTAATTGTTTATCTAACTGTTGCTGCTGTTTTTCTAATTGCGCGATTGAGCCTACATATTTCCGGTAATTTTGTCCTAGAAAATTCAGCAATTCTCCTGTTTCATTCAAGCCAACTTGTTGTTTTGCAAGACTACTGGAAAAGAAACCGACTGATTTATCGCTTAATCCTTCAACAAACTTAAGTTGTAATTCTCTCGATGCTAATTGGTAAATAATAGTGCGTTTTTGTTCTTCTAACTGCTCGATTTGTTTAGATAGTTTTCTGGTTTTCTCTTCTACTGGTTCAGTAGCAAATATTTTCTCTGTGCGAACCCCTAATAAGTTTACGGCTATTGTACCAGAACCAGTTGCTCTTACTGAATCTGTTTGAATTGTTCGGGGGAGAGAGGCGATAACTAATTCTTTCTCGTTCCCAGTTAATGTTACTAAACCTCGGCGCGTCACCCGCGCTTGATTTGTGTAGACGGTTACTTCTGAGATTTGGGAGTCTACTATTTTGATATGTTCTCGATCGGGATTCGGTAATTCTGAATTAGTCATTGCTACTAATACCTTTACGAAATTCTTTGATTGCTTCTAAAGGGGAACTAATTAAAATGCAGCGCAGTAACAAAGATAAGTCTAATTCTGGCATAAATTCGCTGCTAGATACCTGTTCATAACCTTGTTCTTGTAGGTGGTAAATTGCCAGGGTTCCGTCTTCCCAAAACCAAACTTCAGGTACACCCATTAGTCTATATTTTTGCAGTTTAATCGGACTACCGCTAGTAATCACCACCTCAACACACAAGTCAGGAACATCCTTATCTTTCCCGAAGCAATAAGACAAATCTGCCTGATATTCGACAACGCCTTCAACTATTTGGCTATAACTGCCACTGGGGAAAAATTCTATATTTTTTTCTACGAAATATGCCCCCAATAGTAAACCCATCATACATCTAATTGCATCGTGTAACTTACTAATTGTCACAATTTCTAACACTCCTTGACAATAAAATAACCGTACCCCCGGCACATCCTCAAAACTGGCTTGAATTGCTTTAAACTGATGCCACTGCAAACCACGCAAAGTGAAATGCTGTTCGATTTTGGGGGATGCCGTTACTTGATTTTCTAAGGATGTAACCATGACGTTCCTTTTGAGTTGAAGTTACTAGCGATAACTTAATTATAATACGGTCAGCGGTGGAATTCCTGCCCGATCCAAAATTTTAGGAATTAAATCTTCCCGCTTCACGGCCATAACATGAACTCCTTGGCAAATTTCCCGTGCTAATTTAACTTGTTCTGCGGCAATTTTTATTCCTTCTTCTAAAGGTTCTGAAGCATTTGCCAAGCGCTCGATTATGTGCTGTGGGATATTAACTCCGGGTACGTATTTATTGATAAATTCGGCATTTTTAGCGGATTTCAGTAGAAATATTCCTGCCAGAATTGGCTTGTTGCAACCTGCGGCGATTTGACTCATAAACTTATCTAAAATGTCAAAATCGCTAATTAATTGACTTTGAAAAAATTGAGATCCTGCTGCTATTTTTTTCTCGAATCGACTTTGTAATCCTGACCAACTAGGGGATTGAGGATCGACGGCTGCACCTACAAATAAATCGGTAATACCATCGGTTAAAGGTCGATCGTTCCAGTCAGTACCCCCATTCATTTTCTGAATTAATTGCAGCAATCTTACTGCTTCTAAATCAAAGACGCTTTTGGCTTTGGGATGGTCGCCTGCCTTGACTGGATCGCCTGTTAATGCTAAGATATTTCTGATGCCTAAAGCTTGTGCTCCCATGAGGTCAGCTTGGATGCCAATTTGGTTGCGATCGCGACAAGCTACTTGACAAATTGGCTCTATTTCGTGTTGTAATAAAATCACGGAAGCGGCTAAGGGGCACATCCGTAATACTGCTCTACTTCCATCGGTAATATTGACTGCGTGAACTCTATCTTTGAGGGTTTGAGCCATTTTAATCATCTGGCTGGGGTCGCCTCCTTTAGGCGGTGTCACCTCGGCGGTAATGATAAATTCTCCGGGGGTTTTACAGGCGTTACGAAAACGATTCATCCGATTTGATATTTGAGATTTTACTTGGTCTAAACTGGGCGGTTAAAACCGCTTCTACACAAACTAAACCCGCCTACGCGGGTTTCAACAACCTGGTTTTTTTATAGTCCGCGTAGGCGGACTTTGTTTGTGTAGCCGCGAATTATATTCGCTGGGCGGTTTTAACTTATTTTACCTATCAATCAGGGAGAGAATAACCAAAGGCTTTTTTAACTTTTGTAAGCGTTTGGTTGGCGATCGCACTAGCTTGTTCCTTCCCCTGACGCAAAACTGATTCGAGATAGCCGCGATCGTCCATTATATCTTTATACTTGTCCTGAATCGGTTTGAGCGCGTTAATTGTCGTTTCTGTCAACAGTGGCTTAAATTCCCCCCAACCCATATCTTGACACTCTGCGGCCACTTCTTCCCTAGTTTTCCCAGATAGTAGCAGATAAAGTGTCAATAAGTTTCTAGCTTCGGGGCGATCGCTACTGTCAAAGGTCAAACCTCGTAGCGCGTCAGTTTTGCAGCGCTTAATTTTTTTCGCGATCGCATCTGGGGAATCTAGCAAATTAATCCGACTTTGTTCGGAAGGGTCAGACTTCGACATTTTACGAGTACCATCAGTTAAACTCATCACTCTCGCACCTTCTTTGCGAATTAGCGGATCGGGAAGCTTTAACACTGGATTTTCTGGCGTACCAAATTGATGATTTAATCTGACAGCAATATCGCGGGTAAGTTCCAAATGTTGTTTTTGGTCTTCCCCCACTGGCACTTTATCGGCATCATAGAGTAAAATATCGGCTGCCATTAACACGGGATAATTTAGCAAACCCGCGTTTACATTTTCCCCCTGTTTGACAGCTTTTTCCTTAAACTGGATCATGTCTTCCAGCCAATTAATCGGCGTGATACAATTCAGCAACCAGGCTAATTCTGCGTGAGCGGGGACGTGAGACTGCACAAAGATGGTAGAATATTCCAAGTCTATCCCGCAAGCTAAGTATAAAGCTGCGATCGCATAAGTGTCTGATGCTAGTATAGCGGGATTGTGGGGTGCAGTGATCGCGTGTAAATCGACCACACAGAAGAAATTTTCATACTCACTTTGGCCTTCTACCCAGTTACGAATTGCACCGAGATAGTTACCGAGGTGGAGATTTCCGGTTGGTTGAACTCCAGAGAGGACGCGCAGTTTTTTATCCATGAGTTAGAATTGTAATGCAATTAATTATTTAGTGTGACACGATATTTTAACTGTTAATCAAACACTGGCGGCCAAAGTTCAGAAATTGGCAACTCCCAACCAGGAAATAATTCTGGTATCGTCAAAGTATCGCTGCTAGTTAACACTACAGGCTCACCTGTGAGACGATAAATAGTAACTGTTTCTTTGTCAGGGTCAATCAGGATGCCAATTTGAGATCCGAGTGCTAAAAAAGATTGGATTTTTTCAACAATGGGTTTAATTCTATCACTTTTAGATTTAATCTCTACCATCAAGTCCGGGACTAGCTGCACAAAACTTATTTGACTACGTTTGAGCTTTTCTGCCTTGACAAATGATACATCAGGAGCACGTAAATCGGCATCAGGATTTGGCAGAATAAAACCCGCCGCTGCACCCGTGACGCGCCCCAATTTGTGGGCCATTACCCAAGCGCCTAAAAAAACGATCAACCGAGAACCAATTTCGTCGGAAATGTAATCTGAAGGCCCCATAACGCTAATTTTTCCTTCTACAAGTTCTAATTGGTAGTCCTGATGAGATTCTTGGAGCACAGTTTGCATCCGTTCTAGGTCTTTAAGTGTTAGAGTCATAATAACTATGTCGGGGTGGATGGCAGTATAGTTTTTGTAGCTTAACCTGATTCTAATTATGACTTACTCTTCTCAAAATCCCATTCTTGAACTGAAGAAATGCCTGATGCTGGCCCAGGATGTTACGAATCACATCGAGGCGAATCGAGCGTTTGAGCAATTGTGCAATCTTATAGACGCGGAGAATCCAATGGCGGCGCAACTTTTGGAGATGTTATGGCAAGATACGATCGCGGCGCGGCGATCGGCTGCTTTTTGGCAGCAAATGAGTGATGTTGAGAAAGATATGGCTAATAAAATGATGGAAAATATGACGGAGATGCGGCAGAATTATCTGCGGTTGATGCAGGAAATGTAGGGGGAAAATACGGATTTTGAATGCAGATACAGAGATAATTTGCTTGAAATTTGAGAATGATGAACTCAATTTTTAATTGTCTGTTGTTGGTATCTGCGTTTAAATCCGTGTTTGTTATTCTTAAATTCGGATCGGGTTTCTGGGTTCAGGGAGCGAGCGCGTGGGACTTAGAAACCGGGTTTCTTACCCAAATCTTCGTTAGGATGCAAAAATTGTCGCAGAAACCCGGTTTCTTAAAGCCTTCTATTCTTCAAAGGTTAAATTCTGGATTAATTTATCGCTTTTTGCATAATCTTCTAAAAAGTAACGATAAGCATCTGCTGAGTGAAATTGCGATCGCATTCCATCTATTTTAGGTAAACTTCCCTGGCGCAAATCAATATATTCCTGATAGCTGGAAAACTCCCAATCCTCAGCTTTTTCAACTATATTAGCACAGACTGGGTTTAAATGAATATATCGGGTTAAGTGTAATAAATAGTCTTCTCGATCTACATGAATCGCCTGAAATCGTCCCTGAAATAGTGAACCCACTCTTTGATAGCGTTTATTGATAGCTTTAGTATAAGACAAAGTAAATGACTGCATCAGCTTGGAAAAATCATCATTTTGCAGGTAAACTAATAAATGATAGTGGTTCGGCATTAAACAATAAGCAATAATATCGACACCATAAGTAATCAGATGATTTTTTAATTGCCGTAAAAAATAAATATAGTTTTCTCGCTCAAAAAAGATAAGCTGACAGTTATTACCTCGGTTATAAACATGGTAGTAATTACCCGCTTGGAAGATAATTTGGCGACGTGGCATATCAGAGTGTAGGTGAGGAAGTCAGAAAAGTGCGATCGCGTGGGGGACTCAGAAACCGGGTTTCTTATCCAAATCTTCGTTAGGATGCCTAAATTATCGCAGAAACCCGGTTTCTGGGCTCAGGGGGCGATCGCGTGGAGGTCTGAGAAACCGGGTTTCTTACCCAAATCTCGGTAAGGATGCCAAAATTATCGCAGAAACCCGGTTTCTTGGCTGAGGCTTAGGGAGCGATCGCAATACGCTAATATTTCTATATTACGTACTATTTGGAATACAGATCGCAAACAATGTTGGGTTTTTGCGTAGATGAATTACTCGATCGCTATTGACTATCTCAAGGATTCCGATCCCATTTTGGGACAACTCATTGACCAACTTGGTGCGTGTCAATTAAATCAGCGCGAGTTGGAGGGAGACTTGTTCTTTTGTCTATCCCAGTCAATTCTGCATCAACAACTTTCTACCAAGGTAGCTAAAGTCATCCACGCTAGATTTCTCCAGCTTTACGCTAACACTCAATTCCCTCTGGCGCAAGATGTCCTCGATACGCCGGATGAAGTGCTCCGCCAGGTGGGTATTTCGCGCCCCAAAATATCTTATCTCAAAGATTTAGCGCGTCATGCGATCGATGGATTGCCGACCATTGAGGAGTTGGAAATCATGGATGATGAATCGATTATTAAGAATCTAACGCGAGTGAAAGGTATCGGTCGCTGGAGTGTTCAGATGTTTTTAATTTTCCGTCTCAATCGGTGGGATGTTTTACCTGTGGATGATTTGGGTATACGTTCAGGGATTCGGAAACTCTATGGTCTTGATGCACTTCCCGATCGCAAGACTATAGAACGTTTAGGGCAAAAGTGGAAACCTTATTGTAGTATTGCCTCGTGGTACTTGTGGCGAAGTTTGGAGCCTTTACCGTTAGTTTGAGGATTGTTAGAATCAGGGGGAGATGCGATCGCATATACTCAATGATTTTGGCAACTTTCAATTCCAGTTTTTATTCTGCTTCCGGGCAAAGAGTCACAGCCCATTTTTGACCGATATTAGATCTGCGATCGCGTGGGACTCAGAAACCGGGTTTCTTATCCAAATCTTCGGTAGGATGCTTAAATTATCGCAGAAACCCGGTTTCTTGGAGTTTCTTGGGCGATCGCAGCACGCTAATCTTTTTATATTGCGTACTATTTGGAGTGCGGATGGGAACTCGCTGACGCTTTTTCTTAAGGACACGACCTACGATGACGACCCCTTTTTCTCTGGGTTTATGGCAGTTTGCGATCGCGTGAAGGGAGAAGAGTTTTTTCTGGCAATTTTATATCACGAATGGTTTGTTATTGAAAGATCGGAAGTTTTTGAACCATAAGTTTTCAAGATTTATGCTGACTCAATGGACATTTACTCAAATGTTTGCCAATTAATTAATATATAGCAAATTCCATGTATCTGTGGTACACTATGTTCAGTAGCGATCGCAGAAAAAATGAAACCTTATTTGATCGAGTTTCGCCAAAAAATAGTTAAAGCCTATGAACAAGGAGACACATCAATT
>NZ_JARFTR010000196.1 GCF_029167235.1 Kamptonema sp. UHCC 0994
CCTGATAGTTAGTCTTAAATCGTATCCATAACAAGGATGGAGTTATCAAGGAGCGGAATGATGCGAAAGTATCACGTTCCGTTCTGAAGGAGAGGTAGGAGTGGCAACGCTCCTATCGACTCTAACTAATTGTTGCTAACGCCGCCATCCTAGCGGTAAAACCACCGCCGAGAAAATCTGTTGCGTGGCTGATGTGTAAGTTCTTTTCAATCTCAAATCTCACTCCTATGATAGAGGTCAAGACCGAGGCAAAACCCTATGAAACCTCAACGTGCTATACGGTCGGTTCTCGCAGCACTTCCCCTTGCTGGAATTTGGATATTGGATCTCTCCCTTTACTCGCTTTCCAGGCCAGAGAACTCGACATTATTGGTAATTTTCCCACAATCTCTATCGGCAAGTGCTCAGCAACTTGTCCCGGCCCCTGATGGCACTGGTACTGTTGTTGCCCCAAATGGCAACCGCTACGATATTAAAGGTGGTACTGTGTCGGGAGATGGCGCGAATCTCTTCCACAGTTTTACTCGGTTTGGTTTAGATTCCGGTCAAGTTGCCAATTTTTTGACAAATCCTGCCATTCGCAACATTTTAACTCGCGTTGTTGGCGGTGATGCTTCTGTTATTAACGGTCTGATTTCTGTTAGTGGCGGTAATTCCAATTTATACATTGTCAATCCCGCCGGGATTATTTTTGGTGCTAATGCCAGATTGGACGTGCCGGGATCTTTTATGGCGACTACTGCCAATGGGATTGGTTTTAATAACGGCTGGTTTAATGCTACGGGAATTAATGACTACACAGCATTAATTGGTACTCCCAATACTTTTAATTTTAGTCAGCAATCAGGAGCAATTGTCAATGCAGGTGAATTGGCAGTTGGAGAAGGACAAAATTTAACATTGCTAGGTAATACGGTAATTAATACTGGGAAATTATCTGCACCAGGAGGGCAAATTACTATTGCTGCTATTCCTGGAGAAAATGTGCTGCGGATCTCTCAGCCGGGACATCTGTTGCAATTGGAAATAGCAGCAGGGTCGCGAATGGGAGATGGAAATTCGGCATCATCTTCACAAATTACACCCCTTTCTTTGCCGCGATTGCTAACAGGTAGCATTGGAGAAGTTACTGGTTTAGCTGTGAATGCTGAGGGTCAAATTGTGCTGACTGCTTCTGGCCAAACTATACCCTCAGCGGCGGGGACGACAATCGCATCAGGTTCCTTGAATGTTTCCTCTGAAACTATGGGAGGAACAGTTAATGTTTTAGGTACACGAGTGGGGTTATTGGGCGCAAATATTGACGCTTCCGGCATTTTTGGCGGGGGAAATGTGCGGATTGGGGGAGATTTTCGGGGGATGGGAACAGTCCCGAATGCTACTGGTACTTATATCGATCGCAATACTACGATCGCAGCAGATGCAATTTCAACGGGTAACGGCGGCCGTATAATCGTCTGGGCAGACGCTACAACAGGCTTTTTCGGTCGCATCACTGCTAGGGGCGGTACGGGGGGATTTGTCGAAGTTTCGGGTAAAGAAAATCTGATTTTCGATGGAAGTGTTGATACTAGGGGGATAAATGGTGCGGGTATTTTGTTACTTGACCCAACTAATATTAACATTGTCGATGCAGAACAGAGTGCAGATGATGCTGCGATTGCACAAGGTAGTATTTTCGGAAAAGACTCGACTGGTACTAATACTAATTTTACAATCTCATCAAAAGCTCTGGAAAATCTCTCTGCCACCGCTGATGTAGTATTGGAGGCAACTAACAACATTACTATCGCCTCCCTCGCTTCCGGGGAATTGAAGCTTAAGGCAACTACGGGTTCAGTTACTTTTATGGCCGACTCCGATCGCGACGCGGTGGGATCGTTTTCTATGAGTCCGGGTGATACAATTAGCACTCAGGGCGGAAAAGTATCGATCTCTGGAACTGCGATCGCAGTGGGGGATATTATTACCAATGGTGGAGATATTAACCTTACTGGCGGTATCGGAGAAATCAGTGCAGGTAATCTTTCATCATCTAATTTATCTGCTATCGGTGGCAATGTTACTCTTAGTAGCAGCGGTAATATTGTACTTAATTCCCTTTTGTCGGCAGGTAAAACAACGGGCGGAGATATTAGTTTAGAAAGCAATGCCACAATTCGTGCAGGGGTTTTATCTGCCTCTGGAAATACGGGTGGAAATGTAACTGCTACTGCCTTTAGCAATCTTGAAGTGGGTAAAGTTACTACGGAAGGTAATAGTAAAGGCGGAGATATTAACCTCACCAGCCGTACAAGTTCGATTATAGCAGGGAGCAGGGGTGCAGGGGAGAATGCCCAGTCAACAGTTAACAGTCAACAGTTAACAGTTAACAGTCAACAGTTAACAGTTAACAAAATTAGTTCTGCTGCTACTAATGGCAACAGTGGTAATATTTCTGTGAATGCAGCTCAGAATGTAACAGTAGGAGAAATTGATGCCAAAGGGACGGGAGGGGGAAATGTAATTTTGAGTGGTAGAGGTAATGTGGTGGCGGCGGGAGCGATCGCTACTGGTGCTGGTAATATTACCTTGACGGGAGCAGAAATTGACTTGAATGGTGGTGCTAATTCCGTCAGTAGCAATGGTTATTTGACATTGCAACCAGGAAGTCTGAATCAAAATATTGCGATCGGCAATCAGACTAATCAAGGCGGAAATACTCTGAATATAACAGCAGACGACTTACAAGCACTGCAAAACGGGTTTACAGCGATCGCGATCGGCAGTGAAAATGGTAGCGGGGCAATTGCGATCGCGAGTGATGTCACCTTCAACGATCCTGTAACTATTCAATCTACTGGTAACTCAGGCTCGATCTCAACAACCGGAACCCTTTTAGGAACGGGAAATGCTTCTATTAATCTCAAAGCTGACGGCGATATCAAAATTGGCAACATTTCAACCGCTAACTCAGAAATTCGGGTGACAAGTAACCAGGGAAATATTACAGCTCAGCAATTACAATCAAGCGGCGGCAATACAACACTGCGATCCCAAGGTAACATTAATGTAGCATCGATCGACACATCCCCATCTTCCTCTTCCACCTCTTCTGGAGATATAGCCTTATCGACATCGGGAACTATCACAGTAGGGCCCATATCCGCTACAGGCGTTAGAGGAGGAAATATTACGCTCACGGGTACTAATAGCATCACTGTAGGCGCGATCGATGCCACCAGTAAAGAAGCGGGGGGAAATATTACCTTAACTGGTAATGAGATTGACTTGACAGGGGGCAAAGATTCAGCGATCGGCAATGGCAATTTGGTACTGCAACCGGGTAATTCTAGTCAAAATATTACTATCGGCGGGTCTGGTAACACAACTGCTTTGGATTTGACTGCTACTGACTTAAATGCTTTCCGCAATGGCTTTACTTCTGTTACCATTGGACGTTCAGACGGTAGCGGTACGATTAGTTTAGGCGATCGCGACTCCGAAACATCCTCAGAATTGAGATTTCGCGACCCGACAGTAATTCAAGCACCAGCAGAATCAGGTGCGATCGTTGGTACGGGAACAATTTCCGGCGCAAACGGCGCTACGATTAATTTAATTGCTGGTAGTGTCAATATTGGCAACATCAGCTCTCAAGCAGGAATCAGCATCGTTACCACGCGGGGTAATATTGCAGCCGGGACGATTTCCGCTCGCTCTGAAAATGGTGCCGGTGGTAATATTAGTATCCGTAGCGCCGGTTCCGTACAGTCAGAAAATATAAATGCTTTCGGCCATCAAGAAGGCGGTGATATCGAAATTTTAGCATCAGGCGCGATCGCCACTGGCATTATTAACTCAGGTTCTCAGATAGGAAATGCCGGTTCTAGTACCCTCAGAAGCCAAAGCAATATTCAAGTTTCTGCGATCAAGGCCGGTGGCTTAAAAGGCGGTAACATTGATATTATTACCGATGGAACCTTCAGAGCTACAGACACATTTAGAGACTCCAATCAAGTTACTGCTAGCATTTCCGCCGCAGGGCGCGATCGCGCGGGTTCAATCGCCATTCAGCAGGGGATTAGCAGCCCAACACCTTTTGTAGTAGGAAATCCTAAGAAAAATGGTACCGCTGGTGCAATTACTGACGGACAATTTACCATCGGCCCAACTCGCGAATTACTAACAAATTTTGATTTAAAAGCATTAGGAAGTCCTCAAGAGTCCTTAACAAAGGTTTCTAGTTCGAGTGAAGCCCCCTTGAAAAATGCCCCAGCTTCTTCCCCAAGCCCAAGTCCCAGCCCAATTATATTAACTTTAGAAGGAACGCCCGAAGTAGTATTAGATACCTCCGTGACTGCTAATGGCGGAACGAGCAAAAATTCAGTTTCGCAATCTGCAACCACGCAAAATTCTACACAGAATCCCACTATTCAAATTAGTTCTATCCCCAACTCAGAAAACTTAACTATTGTCAGCACACCTTCACCATCAGCCACATTAGAGTCTGGCCAAACTAAGACAATCCCAGGACAAACCGATGGTAGTGCTACAGGCTTAGAAATTTCTCGCTCTAGTAGCCTTAGCACCTTAACTCAAGTGAGTTTAACAGATTTATCGCCGCAATATCTCGATCAGCAACGAGGTCGGGAATTTGAAAATTACTTTGGGGGCAATCTTTCAGAAAAGCCAATCACAGCTCAAAATATTAGAAATATCCTCTCACGCATTGCTAGCGTTACGGGAGTTAAACCTGCGGTGGTTTATGTTTCTGCACAGCGTGAACAATTGGAACTCCGGCTATTTTTGCCAGATGGAAAGCCAATTTTTAAAAGTATTTCGGTGAAACGGGAAGAAGTATTAGAAGTAGCTAAAGAGTTTACTAATGATATTAGAAACCCTCGGATGCAGGATTATAAAATAGGAGCAAAGCAACTCCACGACTGGTTGATTGCACCGCTACAGCAGGAGTTAGATGCTCATGGTATTAATACCCTAACATTTTCGATGGATTCAGGGCTAAGAAGTCTGCCTGTTGCTGCTTTGTATGATGGCGAGCGCTTTTTAGTTGAAAAGTATAGTCTAGGCTTGATTCCTAGTTTGAGCTTGACTGATACGAACTATGTGGATATCAGAAAATCTGAAGTTTTGGCGATGGGGGCCTCGGATTTTCCAGAGATTGCGGGTCAAAGTCGTTTACCTGCGGTACCAATGGAACTATCTGCGATCGTTGGGAAGCTTTGGCCTGGGGTTTCTTTTCTGAATGAAAAGTTTACTTTAGCAAACTTAAAGGCCCAACGAAGTCAACCTCAGTATCAGATTATCCATTTAGCAACTCATGGGGAATTTCAACCAGGTGGTGCGGAAAATTCTTACATCCAGTTTTGGGATACGAAACTGCGGTTAAATCAGTTGCAGGAGTTGAAGTTATATAACCCACAAGTGGAGTTATTAGTGTTAAGTGCTTGTACTACTGCTGTGGGGGATGAGAGTGCTGAGTTAGGCTTTGCGGGGTTGGCGGTACAGGCGGGGGTGAAGTCGGCGCTGGCGAGTTTGTGGTATGTCAGTGATGCGGGAACTTTGGGGTTGATGTCGGAATTTTATCAGCAATTGCGGACTGCACCGATTAAGGCGGAGGCTTTAAGACAGGCGCAATTGGGTATGTTGCATGGACAGGTGCGTTTGCAGGATGGTCGTCTTTATAATTCGGGAAGCGAGATCGGTACTCGTTTACCTCCTGAGTTGGTTGCGCGCGGAGATAGAAATTTATCTCATCCCTATTATTGGGCTGCTTTTACGATGATTGGTTCGCCTTGGTAATTGGTAATTGGTGATTGGTAAAGTCCATAAATCTCATTAGTCCGCGAAGGCGGACTTTGTTTGTGTAGACGCGATTTCAATCGCCGGGATATTTTCTTCCTTCTTCCTTCTTCCTTCTTCCTTCTTCCTTCTTCCTTCTTCCTTCTTCCTTCTTCCTCTATACCTAATTATAAACGCCAAACTCGAATAGTTTTATCTTCACTCCCACTAACAATTGTCTGCCCATCAGGGCCGATCGCAACAGAATTTACTGAACCCGAATGCCCAGAAAGAATTTTTAGTAGTTCTCCATTACTCAAACGCCGTAGCTTAATTAAGCCATCATAACCGCCACTGGCAAGCATTTTGCCATCGGGACTAATTGTTACTGAATTAACCGCGTAGGAATGGCCGGAGAGAGTACGTAACAGTTTGCCAGTATGCAGATTCCAAATTCTAACTGTTTCGTCTTTGCTACCGCTGACTAAAGTTTGTCCATCAGGACTAATTGCGATCGCTAAAATATCCCGCGTGTGGCCTGCTAGAGTGCTGATTAACTCTTCCGTAACTAAACGCCACAACCTAATAGTATTATCTGCACCGTCGCTGGCTAAAATCTCACCATCGGGGCCGATCGTAAAAGCTTTAACCGAACCTGCATGGCCCGTCAATGTGCCGATCAATTCCCCCGTATTTATCCGCCACAGCTTGACTGTTTGACTGTAACTGCTGCTATGACTGGCGATCGTTTCTCCGTCTGGGCTAATTGCCACCGGCATTGAACCTGAATCTAAACGCGACAATCCAGTAACGAAGGTACGAATCAGTTCGCCTTTACTCAGGCTCCAGAGCTTAATCGTACCATCACCGCCACCTGTGGCAAAAGTTGCCCCGTCGGGGCTGACTACAACATTTTTCACTCCGTAGGGATGGCCTGTCATCGAACGGATTTGTTCCCCGGTACTCAGCAGCCATAGCTTAATTTTGCCGTCTTCGCCGCCGCTGACGAGAATTTTGCCATCGGGGGCGATCGCAACCGATTTTACCCCGTCTGCATGGCCAGTGAGGGTTTGAATCTCCATTATTGTGACGATTGCCTGGTTTGAATCACCGCTTGTCTGAACCCTAGCACTACTAAAATATTAGACAGTGTTAGGAATAATTCTGCACCCCCATGCAGCCAATCGATATTGGCCAACGAGTCGCCATAAGCTACTTTCGCATAAATTCCAGCGGGAATCGTAATAGCAACGAATACTAGAGTACCGTAAAACCCAATCAGAGCCAACCGAGGTACTTGTCGCGATCGCGTCAAAAACCACAAAAAACCCAAGTAGGGAAAAAGTGATAGAGCAAAAATAGTTTCTTTTGTCATTAAATTGGTAATTGGTAATTGGTAATTGGTAATCGCTAATTGCTAATTGCTAATCGCTAATCGCTAATTGCTAATCTCCCCCATCTTCCCCTCTCCCTCATCCTCCCCATCTTCCAGTCCCCCCATCTTCCCATCTTCCCCTCCCTCGACTCCCCCCTGAGCCGATCGCCAAATCCACCAAGCGGCCGCGCACAGAGTAAAATTACCAATCATAGTCATAGTAGCTTGGACAGTGACAAGCCATTCTAGGGAAGGCAAGTTGTCAAAATAGTGCCACGTACAAGCGCACATCGCGCCCACGAGAGCCGGTAACATACCGAAGGATAACGCCCACCAAGCGCGGTTTTGACTGACTTCGCCATAGAGCCAGATAAACCAGAGGGCAGCTATCCACTCAATGACGCTAGAGACGTGGATAATCCAGGTAGGGATGGACAGAGTTTGCATAAAAAAACTTTAGATTTTAGATTTTAAATTTTAGATTCAATAGAGACTAATTAATTGAAATATCTTAAATCCAAAATGGGAAAGATGCGGGCGGTTTTATCTGGCTACTACGGTAAAGGCAATGGCGGCGACGAAGCACTGTTGGCATCGCTGCTACAAATGTTACCAGATTATGTAACACCAATTGTGCTTTCTGGCAATCCTGTCCAGACAAATCAACGCTACGGGGTAGAAACGTGCGATCGCATGAATGCCTTTCACGTGCTCCAAACCTTGCGTACCTCCAATGCCCTCATTTGGGGCGGCGGTAGTTTAATCCAAGACTCCACCAGCCTAGCCAGCCCTTTTTATTATGGCGGATTAATGGGCATCGCTCAACAACTGGGCTTAAAAACGATCGCCTGGGCTCAAGGAATTGGCCCCTTAAAGCGCCCCATCACCCGTAGTCTTGCTAAACGCTGGTTTGGGGGCTGTAACGCCGTCAGCGTGCGCGACAAAGGCTCCGCAGGCTTACTCGTGGATTGGCAAATTCCCTTTACTTTAGCACCAGATCCCGTTTGGGCCTTGGATGCTTTACCAGTAGCAGGGTTATGGGATTTGCCAGCACCCAGAGTTGCTGTAAATCTGCGATCGCACTCCACCCTCACCCCCACTCGTTTAGCCACATTAACCCGCGCCTTGATCGACTTTCAAAAAGCCACAAAAACCTTTATTTTACTCCTACCCTTTCAATCTTCTCAAGACCTACCTCTTGCCGAAATTCTGCACAAAGCTATACCTAATGATAGCAAAATTCTCACCTTAGAAAACCCCAGAGAATTAAAGGGAGTATTTCGCGGAGTAGAAATGGTCATCGGAATGCGCTATCACAGTTTAATTATGGGATTAGCCGAAGAATGTCGTTGTTTTGCGCTCAGTTACGACCCCAAAGTAACACAATTAATGGATGACTTAGAAATTCCCGGCTACTTATTATCTGAATTGCCAGACAACCCTAACTCAATCAGTAAAACTTGGATCGAAAACTATGCTAACGGCGAGCCACTTTCGCAGAATAAGATAGAATATCTAGTAGATCGATCTCTCATCCATCAAGAAGTATTACAGTCAGCCCTCCAGTAGTATAATCAGAGGTAAAACACCATGCCAGTTAACACAGCAGAATTAAAGATTACCTGGGAAAAATTACCCGCTGATTTCATTTTAGATGAGGAGCCAGTGGAAAACATCGACCAGCCAATTCTAGCCGCCGCCTTGCGAGAAAGCTTAGAAATCGCCAGACTAATTCAAGATAGAATATTAGTAGCTTCAAATATGGGAATTTGCGCTACATTAAATAGCAAACTAGCCATCAAAGCCCCAGATTGGTTTTATGCCGGCAATGTCGAGCCATTTCCTAATCAGGAAGTTCGTCGCAGTTACACCCCAAACCTAGAAGGGGAAATTCCGGTAATCGTGATGGAATTTTTATCAGCAACCGAAAGCGATGAATATTCCAGTAAACAAAGTTATCCACCGGGAAAATGGTTTTTTTACGAGCAAATATTGCGCGTACCATTCTATGCTATATTTGAACCTAGAGAGGGTTTGCTAGAACTATATCAATTAAATTCATCAGGGCGATATGAACTACAACCACCTGATGTCAATAATCGTCATTGGATTGAAGGAGTAGGATTATTTTTGGGAGTGTGGCAAGGAACAAAAGCAAATCGGACAGGCTATTGGTTACGTTGGTGGGATGAAAGCGAAGAGATGTTATTGTGGGGAGCAGAAACGATTGAAAGAGAAAGACAAGAAAAAGAAATTATACAACAACGGGCAGAACGATTAGCTGCACAATTAAGAGCAGCCGGAATTGAACCTGAAGTTTAGATTCTAGGAAAGGTAACGCCGCCTTCTAGGCGGTAAATAACCGCCCAGAGGGCGGCGTTACGAAGCGTGATTTGTAAATTCTATAATGCGATCAAGGAGTTATCAAAATTGGCAAGAGTTCGAGTCCGTCAGCACGTCAATCCACTCTGCATTAAATATCAAGTATCCGCAAGTCCTCCAGATTGGACTCAAATTTATCCTAACTTAAATCTGCCCCTACATTTAGATATCGGCTGTGGCAGAGGGCGCTTTTTATGGCAAATGGCACAAATACAAAATGATTGGAACTTTCTAGGGTTAGAAATTCGCGAACCCTTAGTAGAAGAAGCTAATGCTTGGCGGGATGAAAAAGGCTTGCAAAATCTTCACTATTTATTTTGCAATGCCAACAATTCCATCAAGCCAATTTTAGCATCTTTACCGACAGGTGCATTGCAGCGAGTAACAATTCAATTTCCCGATCCCTGGTTCAAACAAAAGCATCTAAAAAGGCGGATGGTACAACCAGAATTAGTTGCAGAATTGGCAACATATCTATCTGTTAACGGCGAAGTTTTTATCCAATCAGACGTTGAAGAAGTAGCCGCAGAAATGCGCGATAGATTCTCATCTCACCCGGCTTTCCACCGCCAAGGTGACGGTAATTGGCTAACAGAAAATCCCTTACCAATTCCTACGGAACGAGAACTTGCTACCTTAAAACGCGGCGAACCTGTATATCGGGCATTGTTTAAAATTCAGGACTTACCCACGCTTGAAGTAACGCCGCCATCTTGGCGGTGACAATACCGCCCAGAGGGCGGCGTTACGGTATTAAATCCAAGAAGGAAACCACATCCGAATTCTCCAACCATCAGGCGATAAAGGCAGTCCCAAATAAACAGGTATCCAGAAAACAAAAGCCAGTAAAATTAGAAAAATAACAGTAATTCCCATACCTCGGAGACGACGTTGAGGACTGTGTAGCCACCTATCAACCCACCAAGCAAGTGCTAATCCGGCAAACACAGAACTACCCATATAATGGTATAAAAATGTGCAGCGAGTCACCTTTATCCAAGGCAATAAATTAGCAAACCAATTAACTACCAAATAGAACCCCAGCCACAATTGTGCCGTCGGCGGAAATTGAACTGGTACTTGTTCTATCAATTCCATTGAAGCCACATTCCGGGTTTCTAACCAAACTGAAACTCGATTAGCCAACATCCATAATAACAAAAAAATAGCGACAGTTGAAAACCACCAAAGGGCGGGGTTTCCCATCGCATGAACATCAAAAATAGTCTTAGTAAAACCTTCAGGTAAAGACGGCAAAACTGGGTCAATTTCACCCTTGTTTTCAGCAGCTTTATAAAAGTAAACTACTGGCCGAATCATAAAAATCCAACTGTACCACCAAGAACAATAAGGATGAACATCAGGCCCACTTTTAATCCGTTCGTGATAGCTCAAAATTTCCTTTTGCATATCCCAAAAATTCGGAGTTGGGTTGAGTAGCAAGTGAGGAATCCAAAGTAAACTATAGACTGCAACTGGAATAATTGCTAAACTCAATACTACCTGTCCAAAATTTAATTGCGTCAAACTTTGTAAAGGACTTTGTAAAGGGCTTTCCGCAGGATGAAAACTACGCTCTTCCCCTTCTATTCTTCTCCCCTGAATCAACCGCATCCCCCAAGCAAATATTAAAAGTAAATAAGTACCAAATAGAAACCATAAACCGTTCCACTTAATACAAGCAGAAGCACCAAAACCTATCCCCGCTAACACCAACCATAACCATCGCTTATTGCCTTGATTGTCAAGTGCTTTCAGGAAAAATAACTGTGCCAATAACCCAAGAATCACTAGATAAATGTTATTGAGTGCATAGCGAGATTCAACCAGAAATAAACCGTCACAAGCCGCAAATAAAGCCGCAATCAAAGCATAACTAGGGCGGCGAGTTAACTGATAAGCTAGAGCTGCTACAACTAGGGGAATAAAGGAACCAGTAAAAGCATTTATCCAGCGATAATCCCAAGGGGAAAGTAAAGAACCTGTCAAATTATTGACCGAATCTTGTCCAAAAGGTAGATGAGAACCTATCCAAATCCCAATTGCAATTATGTATTGGCTTAAAGGTGGATGAGCATTGAAAAAAGGAGTTTTTGTTAGATAATCATTGGCAAACTTAGCATAATAAACCTCATCAAATACGAAAGCATTAAAGCGATCGAGTCCCCAAAATCGCAATGCAACTGATAGGAGAAATATACCAAGTAGTCCGATGTTAAACCAGGGAATTGACTTGTTAGATATTTGTTTAGGTAAAATCATAAAAAATCCTGATAAAGCTATTAAAAATCTATAGTAATCACCCTTCACCACTGACATTAAAATTAACACCGTGATAAATTTCTGTCAATTGAATTTGAAACTCAATATTAGTTAAAGCCAAGACTGCATCAGCCGTTTCATACTCACTTAAAACCCATTTTCCTTCAGAGTTTTTAGCAAATTGTTCAATATGAAAGTTGTACTGATCGATCGTAATATATTCTTTCAGTTCAGGAATCGATCGATAATACTGAAATTTGTCACCGCGATCGTAATCTTTGGTTGATTTTGACAAAACTTCAACAATCAGCAGCGGATTTGTCACCATAGTAGTACCGCTTCCCTCATAAATGGGTTCTCCCTCAATTACCATAACATCGGGATAGGTATAGAGGCGATAACGGGGTATCCACAATCGCACATCACCCATATATACCCGATAATTGCGTCCTCTCAGATCGAATTTTGAGCTAGCATAAAAATTACCTGCGATTTCGTTATGATTGGTAGTCCCGCCTGTCATTGGTACTATTTCTCCATCTCGGTATTCACTTTTAGACTCCGCAGCTTCTTCCAGTTCCAGATATTCTTCAGGAGTGTAGTAGCGTTTTTGGATCTGTGTTTGCATAATATCCTCAGCGCGATCGCGCATCAAAATTAACTTAACATTATACCAAAGAAAAGCGGCTCTGCATCTCGCAGAACCGCCACTAACAGAGGAGCGAAAATGAAAACTTAACGAGCTAGACCTTGTACAGAAGTCATATCGATCGGCTTCATAAAGTATAGCTTTAACAAATTCCAGCCAGTCGAGACGTAGAGTGGTAGTTTCTGGAAGAATTGCAAGACTTTTGGAGTATTGGTAGATGCGATCGCACTCAGCTTCTCATTATTTTCCACGCAAACATCCAGACGTTGATAAAACTCAGGATTATTCACATCCAGAATCACAGGGAACACCCGTCCCGCCGTATCATTCGTCTTCTCAATCACCTCAATGTCATAATCGCGAGCATTCAAACCAATAGCAGCATAGAACTCACCGCGCTGAATATCATTCAAATACATCGTCGCAAACACCGAAAGTAAGAAGAACCGACACCACAGTTTTGCTTTCCAATCATTCAAAAACTGAGGCTGAGCCTTCATAATTGCGTCGAAGAAATCCCCGTGTCGATTTTCATCCTGACACCAGTTTTCAAAGAAGCGGAAAATTGGATAAATCCGGTCTTCCGGGTGTGCTTCCAAGTGGCGGAAAATCGTAATGTAGCGCCAGTAACCAATCTTTTCAGACAGGTAAGTAGCGTAGAAAATAAACTTCGGCTTAAAGAAAGTATACTGGCGGCTCTTAGTTAGAAAGCCTAAATCCAGCGACAAATTAAAATCAGACAGCGCCTTATTCAGAAATCCTGCGTGGCGAGCTTCATCCCGTGACATCAATAAAAAGCACTCAGCCAGCAGCGGGCTCTTGTCCTTTAGCTTGCGTGCTAGTTCCTTGTAAAGCAAAAAGCCAGAAAACTCAGCCGTACACGAACGCTCTAGAAACTCCACAAACACTCGGCGTTTGTCACCATCAATATGATCCCAAGATTGCTCAAACTCAGCATCTCGTACAAAATGGTGACGGTTGTAGTCAGCGCGGAACTCTTCGAGAATCGCTCTAAGCTCATCTTCATTCGGGGAGATGTCCATTGCGACCATCTCTTCAAAGTCGGTGGTATAAAATCGAGGCGTGAGGATGGTTTCCTTAGCTGGGACTTTAATCCCCGGCCGCAATTCTTCAAAAGTTGGTTTCTTGAGGGAATCTACCATAGGTTTTTTGTATCTCTTGTTTTCACACTAGCCGAGTGGGTGTTTAGCTGGGAGCAAACTTTTGCTCAATCTGGAAATTGTAGTGGCGATCGCGACGCAAAGGCAAGCTTACCTTTGGGGGAAAAGGACAAACTTTTCAAGATCAGTCCTTGAAAGTTTGGTTCTTAAAAGCCGTGTTAGGTGGCTTCTAGTGATTTGCTCAACCAAAGTTAAGGTTTTGGCTACTTGATTGTTACATTTCATTAACATTGAGGACTTCCGGCTGGTCGAGCTTATTGCTAGAAGTGTGGTAGGAAATTACCGTAGCTATAGATGATACCACAGCTAAGTGGCATCTATCGACTTTCTGTTGGTGCTGTGCTTGGACTGGCTTTAGGATTTTTGCTGGGGACGCTTGACATATCTCTATGCCGATGAAGTTATTCCTGAAGCCAAGCTGACAAGATATTTGCTAGTTTGGAAGCCAAAGGATGATAAGTCTGGATTTTAAGCTCAAGCAGGATATACTCTTGATAACTGGCAACAACTTGAACGGGACTTAAGAAGCTTGCTGATGAATAAAGCGATGTAGAAGTTTGCAGTCCAGTTATATCATGTCCGGTTAAATACTTGTCATTGCGAGCCAAGCGCAGCGCAGTTACGAGCGAAGCGAAGCAATCCCGAAGCAATCACAGAGACTAGGCGATTGCTTCGCGGAGCTCGCAATGACAGATAGTAAGTAATTTGCCGGACATGATATTAATAGTTAGCTAGTTTCCGTGAACTTGTGGCAAGTGTGATGTGAACAAAATTATGTTGGCAAAAGGTAAAGGAAATCATGGTAAAAGTTAAAAACATTGTGTTGGTTCATGGTTTCTGGATAGATGCCTCTAGTTACAGTGAAGTTATTTCAACGTTGTTGGCGGAAGGCTACGAAGTTATTGCGGTTCAAAACCCACTGACATCATTAGCGGATGATATTGCTGCTACAAAACGCGCTTTGAATCGCATAGAAGGTCAATGTATTCTAGTTGGTCAGTCATGGGGCGGTATGGTTATTAGCGAAGTTGGCAATGATGAACGAGTCTCTGGGTTAGTTTATATTGCTGCACTTGCTCCTGATGCTGGCGAATCGATGATAGATTTGATGAGTAAGTACGAATCTGCATCGCCATCGGAGCATTTTCAAGAACAAGAAGGATTTATTTGGATTTCAAAAGCAGGGGTACAAACAATTTTGGCTGGCGACATTTCGGCAGAAAAATCAGCGTTGATGTATGCTACTCAAAACCCGCCATCTACGTCATTGTTGGAAGCAAAAATTGATTTGCCAGCGTGGAAAAACAAGCCAAGTTGGTATATTATTGCGAACAATGATAAAGCTGTTTCGCCTGAACTACAACATGATTTGGCTAAGCGAATTAATGCAAAAACAATTGTTTTAGAATCAAGTCATGTTCCCATGATTTCTCGTGCTAAAGAAGTTGTGGAAGTTATTAGGGAAGCGGCGATGAATAGCTAACGACAGACAGGTGGGATGTCTTCAGGTTCCAAATCTCTGCGTATCTACCTATTTTAGGGTATTTCTAGGTACGTAGTTGCGCTTCAGCGCTCTTAGGGTATATGAAAGAGCGCTGAAGCGCAACTACATACCTTTGAAAAATATATGATTACTAATAAGTTATTCATTCAGTGCTTCAAGTCGTCTGACGACAGGTAAGATTCCCCTATTATACAAAAGTGGCGCTGGTTGCGATCGCTCCTGTAAATATATCTAACGATATAATCTTTGTTATAATCTGCAATGGCATACAAAAGGAAGAGGTAAAATGCGGGTTGCGATCGCGGGTGCTGGACTAGCTGGCATGACTTGTGCCATCGATTTAGTCGATGCCGGACATCAAGTAGAAATTTTTGAATCCCGACCTTTCGTAGGCGGTAAAGTAGGAAGTTGGGTCGATCCTGACGGGAATCACGTAGAAATGGGTTTGCACGTCTTTTTTGGCTGCTATTATAACTTATTTGAAGTGATGAAAAAAGTAGGGGCATTTGATAATTTACTCCTCAAAGAACACACTCATACTTTTATTAATAGAGGCGGCGAGACAGGAGTTCTGGATTTTCGGTTTATTGCTGGTGCTCCCTTTAACGGTTTAAAGGCTTTCTTTACCACATCTCAGTTATCTTTACAAGATAAAATTCAAAATTCGATTGCTCTGGCTACGAGTCCAATTGTGCGCGGTTTGGTAGACTTTGATGGGGCAATGAGAACTATTCGCAAGCTAGATAATATTAGTTTTGCCGACTGGTTTAGAGGTCAAGGCGGTAATAATGGCAGTCTGAAAAAGATGTGGAATCCTATCGCTTACGCCCTGGGTTTTATCGATACTGAAAATATTTCTGCCCGGTGTATGTTGACAATTTTTCAGTTTTTTGCTTGTCGAACTCAAGCCTCGGTGATGCGAATGTTGCAGGGTTCTCCGAATGAATATTTGCATAAACCCATTGTTAAATATCTGGAAGATCGAGGTGTTAAAATCTATACGCGGCGGCGAGTAAGGGAAATTTTGTTTGCAGAAGATGGCGGCGAAACTCGCGTGACTGGGTTAGCGATCGCGAAAGGAGAAACAGAAGAAACTATTACCGCAGATGCTTACCTTTTCGCCGGAGATGTGCCGGGAGTGCAAAAGATTTTGCCTCCTGATTGGCGGAAATGGTCGGAATTTGACAATATTTATAAATTGGATGCCGTGCCGGTAGCAACGGTGCAATTGCGGTTTGATGGATGGGTGACAGAGTTAGACGATCCTGAGAAGCGCAAGCAGTTGAGTCATGCTGTGGGAATAGATAATTTGCTTTATTCAGCAGATGCCGATTTTTCCTGTTTTGCTGACTTGGCATTAGCGAGTCCGGCCGATTACTATAAGAAAGGAGAAGGTTCTCTGTTACAATTGGTGTTAACTCCTGGCGATCCATTTATTAAGGAGAATAATGAAGCGATCGCGCAGCACGTCTTGAAGCAAGTTTTAGATTTATTCCCATCAGCACGGGAATTAAATATGACTTGGTATAGTGTAGTTAAGCTAGCTCAATCTTTGTATCGCGAAGCACCAGGAATGGATGCTTTTCGTCCCGATCAAAAAACACCCGTAGCTAATTTTTTCTTAGCAGGAAGTTACACTCAGCAAGACTACATTGATAGTATGGAAGGAGCAACTATTTCCGGCCGTCAAGCAGCTAAGGCTATTTTAGAAATGGCTAATAGCTAATAGCTAATTGCTAATTGCTAATGGCTAATTCAGGACTTACGCAAAACTATCCGTAACGCCGCCTTCTAGGCGGTAAAGGAACCGCCAAGATGGCGGCTTTACGTAAACCGTGCGTAAGTCCTGAAATTGTAGGATAGGTGGAGCGCCAGCGCAATCCATCACCCAAGTTTTAAGTTTTGAACACAGTTAACAATTACCAGTTAACAGTTAACAATTACCAGTTAACAGTTAACAGTTAACAGTTAACAAATAACAAATAAAAAATATGTCAGATTGGTTAGAACATAGCGTACAAGTAGAAGTTGCCATCCCGATAGAAATGGCGTGGAGTCTTTGGTCGGACTTAGAACAAATGCCGCGCTGGATGAAGTGGATTGAATCAGTGCATATTCTCGAAGAAGATCCAGATTTGTCCCGGTGGAAACTAGGTACAGGAAACTTAGAATTTAGCTGGCTTTCCCGCATTTTGAAATTAGTTCCCTGCCAGATTATTCAATGGGAATCCGTCGATGGGTTGCCTAATCGCGGTGCAGTTAGATTTTACGATCGCAAAGGTAGCAGCATTGTGAGGCTAACAGTAGCTTATGCGATTCCTGGCATTCTCGGCAAATTAATGGATAATTTGTTTTTGGGCCGCGTGGTGGAATCGACAATTCAGGCTGATTTGGAAAGGTTTAAAGAGTATGCTCTGAAAATCCAAGCAGAGTCATAGAATCATCAGGAAAGTGTCAATATATACTTATGCCGATTCTTGCTTCCGGTTATGAGTTATTGTCTGAACCCCTCCTGCCAGAACCCCCAAAATCCCGACGCTACAAGGTTTTGCCTAACTTGTGGCGCAAAACTGTTGCTAAAAGAACGGTATCGCGCCATCAAACCCATTGGCAGAGGGGGTTTTGGTAGAACTTTCCTGGCAATTGATGAGGATAAACCGTCTAAACCTCGCTGCGTTATCAAGCAGTTTTTTCCCCAGTCACTAGGTACTAATAATGCTGAGAAAGCAGCAGAATTATTTAACCGAGAAGCGGCGAGACTGGATGA
This sequence comes from Kamptonema sp. UHCC 0994, assembly GCF_029167235.1. Classification (GTDB taxonomy): domain Bacteria; phylum Cyanobacteriota; class Cyanobacteriia; order Cyanobacteriales; family Microcoleaceae; genus Kamptonema. Next base: position 17,902 of record NZ_JARFTR010000196.1, read on the forward strand.
ACTGGGAAAACACCCGCAAATTCCTGATTTGCTGGCGTATTTTGAACAGGAAGGCCGACAGTATTTAGTACAGGAATTTGTTGGGGGTGAAAATTTAGCAGAAGAATTGGCGATTGCAGGTGCTTTTAGTGAAGCTAAGATTCGGAGTTTGTTGAAAGATTTACTACCTGTGTTGCAGTTTGTTCACGATCGCCAAGTGATTCATCGCGATATTAAGCCAGCAAATATTATTAGAAAACCTCCGCAACCTCTTGATACTTCTTTGTTTTTAAGTTACCCGGTTGGAAATCTGGCTTTGGTTGATTTTGGTGCAGCTAAAGTAGTAACTCAAGGTGGCGGAACAGGAACTATTATCGGTAGTCCCGAATATGTTGCACCTGAACAAGTTAGAGGTCAAGCAGTTTTTGCTAGCGATTTATATAGTTTAGGTGTGACTTGCGTTCATTTGCTAACTCAACTTTCTCCTTTTGATTTGTTCGATATCAATGAGGATAAATGGGTATGGCGAGATTATTTGAATAAAAATTCGGTGAGTCCTAAGCTAGGAAATATTATAGATAAATTGTTAGAAACTAGCTTAAGTCGCCGCTATAGATCGGCAACAGAGGTACTTGACGCTTTAGATTTTAATCAGGGAATTGTATTACCGCCAATTGCATCTCAACCTGTTCCTAAGTTGACGATACCAGTCCCGACGATCGCACCTCCATTTATTTCTAAAAAGCCATTAGTGCCGATGCGATCGCCAACTTGGGAAACTATTTATACGATGACAGGACATTTAGATTCAGTAACATCTGTGGCATTTAGTCCTGACAATCAAACTTTAGCTAGTGGTAGTGGAGATAATACTATTGAGATTTGGAAACTGGATACAGGGACGCGCTGGTATACGCTTAGGGGTCATTCTGATTGGGTAAATTGTGTTGCTTTTAATCCTAATGGTCAGAGTTTAGTCAGTGGCAGTCGCGATAATACTATTCAGATGTGGGATTTGAAAAAAGGCAAATGGTGGTATAGTTTGGTGGGACATTCAGACCGGGTTTATACAGTTGCTTTTAGTGCTGATGGTCAGAGTTTAGTTAGTAGCAGTCGTGACAAAACTATCCGATTATGGAATTTGCATAAAGGCAAGTGTACGCAAACTATTACGGGTCATTCTGAGGGCGTTTTTGCAGTAGTTTTTAGTCCTAATGGTCAGTTTTTAGCTAGTGGCAGTCGGGACAAAACTGTACAACTTTGGGATATCGGTACTGGGAGGTCAATTTGTACTTTGTCTGGTCATACAAACTGGATAATTTCAGTAGCTTTTAGTCCCGATGGGAAGATTTTAGCTAGCGGTAGCCGAGATGGTATGATTAAGCTATGGCGAGTAAGGAGTGATGGTAAAGGGGAGTTGCTACACGCGATCGCAGATAATTCCGAAAGCGTTTTCTGTGTTACATTTAGCCGGGATGGAAAGATTTTAGCCAGCAGTGGTCGCGACGGTCAAATTTCTTTGTGGGATGTAGACACAGGCGTTTTGCTGGAAATTCTCAACGGTCATTCTGGGGATGTTTTGTCTGTTACTTTTAGTGGGGATGGGAAGAGTTTGGCTAGTGGGGGAAGCGATCGGTCTATTAAAATTTGGCGAAAAATATGGTAAGTGGATTTAACTAATAGTAAACATCAGGATCTCCTATCAAAAGGGGAAAAGGAATAAATCATTCTATGTCCGCTGAATTGCTGCATCAATTAACAATACTGCGCGATCGCGTCGCTGAGTTAGAAACACAGTTAGCAGAAAGCCAAAAGGCAGAATCAGCCTTACGGCAGTCAAAAGCAGAATTAGAAATGGCAGTTGAGGAGTATACAAGTCAATTGCAACAGAGTAGGGATCGTTTGCAACAAGAAATATGCGATCGCCAATTTGCAGAAGAAAAACTAAAAAAACAAGAACACCAAATTAAATCTCTGCTTAACAATATACCGCATATTGCTTGGCTCAAAGACCCAGAAAGCATATACATTGCAGTTAACGAACCCTTCGCTAAAGCTTGTGGCTTAACTCCAGAAGATATCGTAGGCAAAACTGACTTTGATCTTTGGCCTTCAGAATTAGCCACAAAATATCGGCAAGATGATTTCCAAATCATTGCTTCAGGGCAACAAAAAGTGATTGAAGAATCCATTATCGATGCACTAGGAAATACTTTCTGGGTTGAAACAATAAAAACTCCGATTTATAGCGAAGGTAAAATCATTGGGACAACCGGCTTTGGTCAAGATATCACAGTTCGCAAGCAAGCAGAAATAGCCCTAGAAAAAAATGAGATTAAATATCGCAGCTTAGTCGATACATCCCAAGATATGATCTGGTCTGTCGATCTTGAAGGATGCTATACTTTTGTCAATCCAGCAGTTAGGAAAATTTACGGCTATGAGCCGGAAGAAATGATCGGAAGGCAGTTTACTAACTTCCTGCCACCTCAACAAATTCAGAAAGATTTTGAGGCTTTTACTCGTGTTTTAGGTGGGGAAGCACTCCTTCAGTATGAGAGTGTCCAACTTGCTAAAGATGGCAGACCTATAAATCTCATATTTAATGCTATAGCGCTACGTGGGGAAACAGGAAATATTATAGGTGCAACAGGTCTAGCTAGCGACATTAGCTTACGCAAACTTGCAGAAGCAGCACTCGCTGAAAGTGAAGCTAAATTCCGTCGCTTAGTAGAAAATGCTAATGATTTGATCTATGAACATTCAATAGATTCAATATTCACATATCTTTCGCCCAAGATATTCGATCTGATTGGGTATGAAATATCTGAACTTTTAGGAAAGTCTTTTGTGCCGTTGATTCACCCTGAAGATTTGCCAGCCGTTATAGCGTTTCTCAACTGTATTATTGAAACTGGTGAGAAACTGGCGGGACTTGAATTTAGAACCAAACATAAAGACAGTAGTTGGCATTGGATCACCTGTAATATTTCACCTGTTAAAGATGCCGATGGCAATATTATTAGTTTTATGGGTATTGCCCGTGATATTCGCGATCGCAAACTTGTAGAAGAAACTCTGCGGCAGTCAGAATCACAATTAAGACAGCAAGCTCTCGATTTAGAGCTAGCATTGCGACAGCTACAACGCACTCAATCTCAACTGATTCAGAGTGAAAAAATGTCTAGCTTAGGCCAGCTAGTTGCTGGAGTTGCCCACGAAATTAATAACCCTGTTAACTTTATTTATGGGAATCTTACCTACGCCAATGACTACACTCAAAATCTACTTAAACTACTGCAACTTTACCAAAAACACTATCCAGAGCCCGTCACAGAAATCCAAGAAGAAATTGAAGCTAGTGATATCGAATTCTTCTTAGAAGATTTGCCAAAAATCCTCTCTTCCATGAAATTAGGATCTGAGCGTATCCAGCAAATTGTGACATCTCTACGTAGCTTTTCACGCATGGACGAAGCGGAAATGAAAGAGGTTAATATTCACGAAGGCATCGACAGTACGTTGATGATTTTGCAACACCGAATCAAGGCAAAAAGCGATCGTCCTGCTATTCATATCATCAAAGAATATGGAAAATTACCTTTAGTCGAGTGTAGCGCCGGACAGCTAAATCAAGTGTTTATGAATATCCTGAGTAATGCTTTGGATGCCCTAGATGAAAGGGATGCACAAAGATCTACTAATGAAATAGAGCAAATGCCTAGTAGTATCAGTATCCATACTGCAATATCAAGTACAAACTATGTGGAAATTCGGATTACGGACAATGGGCCGGGGATACCAAAAAGCATCCTAGAGCGACTTTTTGACCCATTTTTTACTACCAAAGCTGTTGGAAAAGGTACAGGAATGGGTCTATCAATTAGTTATCAGATTATAACAGAGCGACACGGTGGAACGTTAGAATGTATTTCCGTGCCGGGAGAAGGTGCAGAATTTAAAGTTATGATTCCGCTCAAACCTTCTTCTTAAAGATGAAAATCAAATAACTACTGAATTTAGATATGTTGTTGCTCTAGGGTGCGATCGCAAAAGTGATACAATAGCTTTTTTCATTATTGAATTTATTCTATTTTATCATGCTGATACTCTCTCATCGCCAGCATCTTCTTAGCTACATCCTCAGATATTGGCATTACGGATAATCGATTCCCCTTTTTGACCAATAAAAGCCGATCCGCACTGAACGTTTGTTTAAGTAAATCAAGAGATATCAAACTAGGAAAAGCCTCGATAAATTCCACAATAACAGTCTGCCATCGAGGAGCATCAAGAGTTGACTTAGCATCATAATATTCACTATGCAGATCGAATTGAGTCGGATCGTTTATCCCAGTTTCAACTATACGCATTAAACCGACAATTCCTGGGAATCTAGTGTTAGAATGGTAAAAAAATGCTAAGTCTCCATGACTCATTTCTCGCAGATAATTACGAGCTTGATAGTTGCGAACACCGTCCCATAGAGAAGTACGATCACGCTTCAAATCTGCAATACTATAAACATCTGGTTCCGATTTCATTAGCCAATAGTTCATAAGGACGATAACAGAATTTAACGTAGAGTGACATTGCCCGTAACAGTCTTTACTTCAAAGTTATCTGTAAATTTTACATCGCTTGCATTAATGAACATTATTGCATTATAATCTTTTGATTACTGCCAATAGTGATATATTTTCAGTTAAAGTGCTACTGGATACTGATTATACTACTGGTTGGCTGACATTGATGCAAAATTGAGCTAAATTAAAGTAATGCTAAAAATCAGACACTTGAGTGCAACAATATCTGCGATCGCCCTAGGAATTATTGCTGGATGTACCGCTAATGAACCACCTAAAACGACAACTATTTCTCCTCAGCCTGATGCAACTACTCCGCTAGTTAAAAAAGAAAATAAATCATCAATTGTATCTCCGACTAATCCAGATACAGCAGCTAACTCTATAATTCAGCAATATATCAAAAAACTAACTGCCAAAGGAGTTCCTAAAGAAAAACAAGGCGTATGGATGCAATCTAGCAATACTCTTTTAGCAAATTATCAAGGCACAATTCCTTTACCAGCAGCTTCAATTACCAAAGTAGCAACAACTCTAGCAGCACTGCAAACTTTTGGCCCAGATCGCCAATTTATCACTGTAATCAATGCAACTGGCCCCATTGAAAAAGGTATATTAAAAGGCGATTTAGTAATTCAGGGAGGGGAAGATCCGTTATTTATCTGGGAAGAAGCAATTGCCCTCGGTAACACCTTAAATAAAAAAGGTATTAAGCGAATAACTGGCAATTTGATAATTATCGGTAAATTTTACATGAACTTTGAACTTAACCCCCAGAAAGCAGGCACTCTGCTTCAAGAGGGATTAAATAGTCAAATTTGGTCTTCAGAAGCTGAAAGCCAATATCAAACTTTGCCAGTAGGAACTCCTAAACCACAGATAATAATTGACGGTTCAGTACAAGTTTTACCCAAAACTCCTACCAATATTCAGCCTCTAGTCCGCCATTATTCTTTGCCTTTAGCCGAACTCGTAAAGAAAATGAATCAGTACAGTAATAATTTGATGGCTGATATGTTAGCTGATACTGTCGGCGGAGCAAAAGTAGTAGCCCAAAAAGCCGCAGAAATCGCAGGAGTTCTCCCCGCAGAAATTCAACTCGTTAATGGTTCTGGCTTAAGCGAAGACAATCGTATTTCTCCCCGCGCAGCTTGTGCAATATTTTTAGCACTTGAACGCTATCTGCAACCTTATAATATGACAATTGCAGATGTTTTAACAGTAGTTGGAAAAGATCCAGGAATCTTAAATGAGCGGAAGCTTCCTCCATTAGCTATTATTAAATCGGGAACTCTTGATTATGTCAGCGCTTTAGGAGGAGCACTACCCACTCAAAAACAAGGAACTGTCTGGTTTGTGATGATGAATGGGGGAGAAAATGTAGAGGAATTTCGTGCACAGCAAGAAGCTCTCTTAAATATTTTTTTGAAAGAGTGGGGTGCTGTTCAAGTTTCGCCGCCAGAGTTAACACCTAATCCTGATAGAAAAAGTAAAACTTCTCGCAATGAAGTTGTCAACTAACTTTGACCTATTTTCGACCAAAATCTGCTGGAATCTCCCCCCAAAAAACAGTATTCCACTTGAGGATGGGATTAGCATAGTCATTACTCTCTAGCCAACTCAATGCCCGTTCTCAAAAAATTAGGATTTTGTAGTATCTATGGATTTGCGGTATGATCTTATTTATAGCCCTAAATTACCGCAGATTAGCTATTAGATAGCGAATTGTATCAACCATAAATAGAATTTCATATCCAAATTTGCTATAATAAGAAACTTACCCCTTAACCTTATCCCATTAGCAATTAATTCCACCTCAGACAATATGCTCAACATTCCTCAACTTCTAGCCCAAGAACTTTCTATCAATCCAGCTCAAATTAACAGCGCTCTCGAACTTTTCGCCGAAGGAGCAACAATTCCCTTTATTGCCCGCTACCGCAAAGAGCGCACGGGTTCTCTGGATGAAATTCAGTTGCGAGATATCTCCGAAAGATTTACCTATCTTACCGAAATTGAAGACCGCAAAAAAACAATTTTAGATGCGATCGCATCTCAAGGTAAACTGACTGACGAACTAAAAGCTAAAATCGAAGCTTGCCTACAAAAAAACTTACTTGAAGACCTCTATCTCCCTTACAAAACTAAGCGGCGCACGCGAGCAACTATTGCTAGAGAAAAAGGATTAGAACCCCTAGCAGAATTTATCAAATCTCTTAACTTACCCCAGGCACAACCAGTATCCCTAGAAGCAGAAGCCGCTAAATATATCTCCGAAGAGAAGGGTGTCAAAACCGCAGAAGAAGCTCTCAAAGGTGCTGCTGATATTTTAGCAGAGGAAGTCTCAGAAAAAGCAGAACTGCGGGCATACTTGCGAGACTATCTGATGAAATCGGGTTCCTTTGTTTCGCGCATCAAAGATGAACATCCCGAAGGCAGCACTAAATTTGAAATGTACCGCAATTATCAAGTTGCTGTTAAAAACATTCAACCTCATAATATGCTGGCTTTATTCCGGGGTGAAACGGAAGGAATTTTAGACTTGGATCTTGCCTTCGATGAGTCTACTGTACTCTCATATCTGGAATCTCAGGAGATTAAAACTAAAGTGAAAGCAGTAAGAGACTTTTATCAAACGATGCTCAAAGATGCTTTCAATCGGTTGATGAAAACATCTCTAACTACGGAGGTACGGAGTAACAGGAAAGCCGACGCAGATTTGGAGTCAATTAAGACATTTGAAACCAATCTTCGTGAGTTATTACTATCGGCTCCAGCCGGGATGAAGCCGACATTAGCCGTAGATCCGGGATTTCGGACAGGGTGTAAGGTTTCTGTACTATCAGAAACGGGTAAATTTTTAGAATATCAGACTATTTTTCCTCACCAAGCGGTTGCACAGCGTCAACAATCTGCTAATACTATTAAGCGGATGATTGAGACTTACAAAATTGAGTTAATCGCGATTGGTAATGGCACAGCTTCTCGCGAGACAGATGAGTTTATTGCTGAAGTTTTGGCAACCTTAGAAAGAAAGCCAATTAAAGTGATGGTGAATGAATCTGGCGCATCGATTTATTCAGCAAGTGATGTAGCGATCGCAGAATTTCCCGATCTCGATCTTACAGTAAGAGGAGCCATTAGTATTGGCCGCCGCTTGCAAGATCCGCTGGCGGAACTTGTTAAAATCGATCCAAAATCCATCGGTGTAGGACAATATCAGCATGATGTCGATCAAAAATTGCTCAAAAAGAAACTTGACGACACCGTAGAAAGCTGCGTTAATTATGTCGGTGTAGACTTAAATACAGCATCCAAAGAATTGCTGACCTTTGTATCGGGAATGACACCAACTGTTGCTAAAAATATAGTTAATTACCGCAATGAAAATGGTGCATTTAAAAATCGCCGCCAACTGTTGAAAGTCCCGAAATTGGGGCCAAAAGCTTTTGAACAAGCGGCTGGTTTCCTACGCATTCGTGGTAGTGAAAATCCGCTGGATAATACAGCAGTGCATCCAGAAAGTTACTTTGTCGTGGAAGCGATCGCTAAAGATTTGAGCGTTCCCTTAGCACAGATAACACAATTATCTGAAAAAGTCAAGGGTATTAACATTAAGAAATACGTCACTGAAACCATCGGCGAACCCACTCTCCGCGATATCATTAAGGAACTAGAAAAACCAGGAAGAGACCCGCGAGATGAGTTCAAATATGCGACTTTTAAAGCAGGCATTAAAGAAATTTCCGACCTAAATGTTGGCATGGAATTAGAAGGCATCGTTACCAATGTTGCTAACTTTGGCGCATTTGTTGATATCGGCGTGCATCAAGATGGTTTAGTGCATATTTCTCAACTAGCTGACAGATTTGTGGAAGATCCAAAACTAATTGTTAAAGTTGGACAAGTGGTGAAAGTGCGAGTGCTAGAAGTTAATGAGAAATTGAAGCGCATTAGCTTATCGATGAAGTTGCCGGAGCAACAAAATAGTGATAGAAAAGCTAGTAGCAGCAAGCCTCAGCAATCACCCACTCTTAACGATTTGAAAGCTAAGTTTAATAAGAGGTGAGGTATAGCTAGGGACTACGATGCTCCGATGCTCCGATGCTCAGGAAAGAAGGGGAAGAGAGTTAATGGTTTCAGCCATGAGCGAGTATCCTAATTGCCTTGGCGGTTGCTATTAATACCAAATCCGGGTTAGTCATCCCCTTTATTAGTAATTATCCATCGTCATTGCGAGCTCCGCGAAGCAA
>NZ_JARFTR010000291.1 GCF_029167235.1 Kamptonema sp. UHCC 0994
TCACCGCCCAGAGGGCGGCGTTACGAATTACTTCGCTTTTTTAGCAAGGATAAAAAATCCAATTACCAATTACCAATTACCAATTACCAATTACCAATTACCAATTACCAATTACCCTATTAGATTTTATGACACTACAACTTAACGTTAATGTCAAAGGCAAAGGCTTTCCTATACTTTGTCTGCATGGCCATCCCGGTTCCGGTCAATGTATGTCCGTTTTTACCGATCGCCTATCTCAGCGTTTCCAGACATTTTCCCCCGACTTGCGCGGCTACGGTAACAGCCATACTACTGAAAATTTTGACATGGAAGACCACCTCGCCGACCTCGAAGCACTCCTAGATAGATTTGGCATTCAGCAGTGTTTGGTACTCGGATGGTCACTCGGAGGAATTTTAGCCCTCGAATTGGCAATCCGCTACCCACAGCGAGTTACGGGGCTAATTTTAGTAGCTACCGCTGCTAGACCGAGAGGAAATCATCCCGCGATCGCATGGGATGATTATCTTTACACTGGTATCGCCGGAATAATCAACTGGTTAATCCCCAGTTGGCAGTGGAATATAAATACCTTTGCTAAACGATCGCTCTTCAGATATCTAATCCAGCAACACACAGCCACAACCTACCGATACTTAGCCTCCGATGCCACTCCAGCCTACTTACAGACATCTAGCGCCGCCAATGGAGCACTAAGTAAAGCCCTCAGAGCTGGATACAACCGATTACCTGAATTGTCTCAGATTCAATGTCCCTGCTTAATCCTGGCAGGTGAAGCCGATCGTCACATCACCTCTGAGTCAAGCTTAGAAACAGCCCGTCACCTCAAAGATGCTCAGTGGCACTGTTACCCCAATACAGCCCATCTTTTCCCTTGGGAAATACCAGACCAATTACTCGCTGACATTGACCATTGGATTGACAGCCACTCCTGGGAAAGTAACTGACATAGGAAGTGCTGGCTACGCCTACGCAGCAATCTTGGAGTCCAAAACCCACATTCTACCGTTGCCCATTAAAAAGTGTCCGAAGTATTGGCCTAACTAAAATTATTATTTTTGACCAAGCTCAAGTAAAGTTGTATCAAACAGGTCAAAAATTGACTTCTATGTTTATGTGAGGAATTTGATGATGAAACGATTAAAAGGTGCGTCTTTGTTCACATGGCTGATATTTGGTCTCAACTTGGTGATATTATCGCCAGCCCAAGCTCAAAACGAGTCTCCATCAGAGCCAATGGAAACAAACAAGACTAAATCACTATCTGCTTCCTCAGAGAACTATTCCGACCACACAAAGCAAACTCCAACAGATAAAGGAGACCCCGATTTAACTTCTGAAATATCCAACCAAATTGCTCTACCTAACCAGACAACTCCTTCTACCTCCAACACAATATTGCTAGGTGACGCTGATGCGATCGCAGGGCAGACTTTTAGCAAAAACTCAGAATTATCCAGGGAAGAGAATTCTAACCCTTCAAACCCTCAGCTTCTAGGAGCGATCGCTCCAGTACATCAACTATTAGAGATACCCAAGGGCAACTCAGACTCCGAACCACCGCCAATCGTAAACCTGGCACCGAGTGCAGATCGAGAGGCGATCGCTCGAGTATCTGAACTCTCAGAAGTACCCTCAAGCCCAGCTAAATCCGAAAAACAACAAATACTAGACCCAGCGGTAAATTGGGCGATGGATCAAGTAACCTCCGTGTCTCAGTTATCCGATGTGCAACCCACAGACTGGGCATTTCAAGCATTGCAATCTTTAGTAGAACGCTACGGCTGCATAGCTGGCTATCCCGACGGTACATTTCGCGGTAACAGAGCTTTAACTCGCTACGAATTTGCCGCTGGTTTAAATGCTTGTTTAGACCAAGTTAATCGCCTAATTGCAGGGGGAACTAGCAATTTAGCCACGAAAGAAGACTTACTCGCATTACAACGCCTACAAGAAGACTTTGCCGCCGAATTAGCAACACTCCGGGGACGAGTTGATACTTTGGAAGCTCGAACCGCTGAATTAGAAGCAAACCAATTTTCTACCACAACCAAACTCACTGGTCGAGTCGAGTTTGCTACGACCAGGGCCTTTGGCGATCGACAAGCTGTCTCTTCTGGCCAAAGACCTTCTGAAGACTTAAGTGACAGCGTGGTATTGGGAGGAAGTGTCATTCTGACTTTGAATACCAGTTTTACAGGTCGAGATAGCTTAATCGCCGATCTTGTAGCTGGAAGTCTCGAAGCCTTTGGTGCCAATGTAACCGGCACAGATATGACCCTATTGGATTTTGGCTTAAAAACTCTTGGTGGTACTGATCGCAATACAGGTGGGCTTGTGGTACTAGGCCGATTAAAGTATCAATTTCCTATAGGCAATAGCGCTCAGGTAACGATCGGGCCTAAAGGAGTATCATTCGCCGATCTTCCCAATATCAACTATGCCGGAACTATTTCTGCGTTTGGGACAGGCAACCCCTTCTTCCTGTTCTCCTCTGGTGGCGGAGTTAAGGTCAATTATGACATCAATAACAAGATTAATGTTTCTGCTGTCTATGTAGCCAACAGTATTGCTGATAACAATTTTGGATTATTTAACGGCGGATATGGAGCAGCGGCTGAGTTAACCTGGAGACCCTTCGACAGAAGCTTGGCGATTTCTGCGATGTATGGTCACACCTATTCCCCCAACCCACAGGTTACTGGGCCTACTGGCAGCCAGTTTGCTCAGTTCCCATTTGGCGCAAATACTCCCACGTCTGCTGATATATTTAGCCTTGAACTCGGTTGGGATATTACTAAGCAATTTGGAGTGGGACTTTGGGGTGGCTACATTAACGCTACCGCTGAGTCTTCGCCTCGTCGTAGTGATTTGAATGGTTCCGCCGGAGCAAATGCCAATATCTGGTATTGGGCTACGGGAATTTTACTCAAAGATGTGATCCGAGAGGGTGGCTTTTTTGGATTCGTGTTCGGGATGCCCCCAAAATTAACAGACAATGATATAAGTGGTCGGCGCGATCGCGACACATCCTATCACCTTGAAGCCTACTTTTCCATCCCGGTGACTGACGACAAAAGCATTTACCTTACCCCAGGTTTTGTTACCATCTTCAACCCAGAACATAATAGCGCCAATAATGACATCTGGATCGGGACTATTGTCTTATCGTTCTATTTTTAAGATGGATCAAAAATTTTCCCCACTCTCAAACGAAGGTGAGGAAAATCCTGATGCTGACTTTACGCACAATTGTTTGTAACTGCACCGTCCCGACGGTAAAGATATCGCCAGGACGGTTTTACCTCAAAAGTCGTAAGTCCTGATTGTTAGGACTGGCCGCTAAATACTGGCCACCCCCCCAGATCACCAATCTTTCCCAAGTCATCTGCGATCGTCAAATTAGCTGGTTTGCAGCGTTTAATCGACGCAGTGATGCCTAGAGCCCCTTCATTTTCCAAATCCTCAATGTAACCAATTTTGGCGGCCTTAGCCTCCACAGTCGTTAGGAAAGGGCCAAAGTAGTAGGTGCAGCGCGGAGTCGCAGTTACGACTTCGACCCACCAGGCCAATCCAAAGAAGTTGAGCAAGCTAATTAAGAGTTCTTTCATGATTCTTGTATCAATTTGCTGATTTTTTCGAGGGTGCTACCGGATCTCAAAGAGCCTTAGTTCTTTACACTTTGTTATACTTTGTTGCATTTCTTTTTTCAATCACCGCTCCATGAAACCTACTCAAATCTACCTACGGCAGATTCGATGTTCACTTCCTGCTTCTACCAAGGGAGTCGGCTCCTTCTTGTCCACAGGCGTAACTTCAGACTGAGCTCGTCTTACTTTCTCCGAACAACGAGACAAATTGATGGCTGCGTTTAGATCGCGATTAATTAACAAATTACAGCCGCCACAATTAAAAACTCGTTCCTTTAATGGCATTGATTGAACATGGCCACAATTTGAGCAGGTTTTAGAAGAGGGAAACCATCTATCAACTAGCTCAACTTTTGTGCCATACATAGAAGACTTATATTCCAACTGACGGCGAAATTCATAGAAACCACAATCGGAAATAGCTGCCGCCAACTTGTGATTAGCAATCATCCCGCTCACATTCAAATCTTCGATGCGAATGTGGGCATATTTTTGGCTAATTTCTGTCGTAGTTTTCTGTAAGAAATCGCGGCGTTGATTGGCAGTTTTGGCGTGAATCTTAGCGATTCTACGATAGTGTTTATGAGCATTCTTTGAGGCTTTTACACCTAACCTTCTGTTGCCCAATTGCTTTTGCCGATTTCTCCACTGTGACTTACTCAGCTTGATTTTCGCTCTTTTGAGTGGACGGGGAGACTCGTAAGAATTGTCATCAGAAAGAGTAGCAAATGTTGATACTCCTAAGTCAATTCCCACTGGTTGAGCAACGGGATGAAACATTGGTGGGATTTTTTCGGCTTTAATAGCAAAGGATACATACCATTTATCCGCCGTGCGAGAGATAGTAAATGTCTGCGCTACGCAAGGGAATGGAATGGATTCTTTAAGTCGAAATGTTCCCAGGGTAGGAATCTTGATTGATTTGTTGGCTGTCAATAAAACCGAGTGGTTCCAATCAGCAGCATCTACGGTGAATGAATCACCATCTTTTTTTCTTTTGAATTTAGGGAACTCTCCTAATCCTTTAAAGAAACGAGATAAAGCCTCATTAAAATGCCTGAATGTCATTTTGTAAACCCTAGAAGATAGGGTATTAGTCCATTGATATTCTGGCAGTTTCTTGACATGGTTGGTGAAAACTCTTTCGATGGCAGTTACTTTTTTGCTGGTACCACCTGGGAGACTTTTTACTTCTTGGTAAAGAGCTAAGGCGTAGTTGTAACAAAATCTAGCATAACCAGAATGTCGCGCCATCAAGGTACGTTCCTTATTATTCAGTTTGAGTTCGAGTTTGATGGCGTACATATCTGGTTAAAGTTTTTGCAGCACTCTACTCATTAGGTGATGAGAGCATCGACTTTTAGGTAGATTTAGGTAGATTTAGGTAGATTTTCGTCAACAGTTGTTACCCCTGATTGTTGATTAAGGTGAAACCTAATTGACCGCGCTGACGATAAATCTCATATAGAGCCATGCCAGTAGCTACTGAGACATTGAGGCTCGGAGTGTTACCCCTTAATGGAATTGAAACCAATTCATCGCAGCAGCGCTGTATCAAAAGACTCAAACCGTCACCTTCGCTGCCTACGACTAAAACTACTGGTCGAGCCAACTTACCAGTAAACTGTACTGTGTGTATGGCTTTGCCCTCCTTGGTAGCAGTGCCATAGATCCAAAAACCGGCTGCTTTCAATTCTTCTAAAGCGCGGCTGAGGTTGACCACTCTTGCGACTGGGAAATTTTCTAAAGCTCCTGCGGCTACTTTTCTGACTGTAGCTGTAATTCCCACTGCTCGCCGCTGCGGAATCACCATTCCCTGCGATCCCAGAGCTTCTGCTGTCCGAACGATCGCTCCTAAGTTGTGGGGATCGTTTAGACCCTCAGCCACTACCAGCACTGGTTGCTCGGAAGCAGATTTAGCGTGAGCAATCAACTCGCTGAGTTCTTTGTAGTCATAAGCAGAGACTTGAGCAGCTATACCTTGGTGAATAGCGCGATCGGTAATTTGATCTAGCCGCCGGAAGTCAACTTCGTCAACAATGCTGCCATTAGCTTTAGCTTGATTGACCAAGCTATGAAACCGGGGATCGTATCTAAGTTGGGGGGTAATCCAGATCCGGTTGAGAGTTCGCTCTTTTTCTAGAGCGGCCTGGACGCTATGGCGACCGTAAATTAGCTCTGTTTCTTCGTCTGAAAAATTAGCGGCGGTTTCGTCAACGGGGCCGCTATCTTTAATATGGCTCTTTGCTACTATTTCTGGTCTATTGGCACCTCTAACTATGCCTCTTTTAGAGACAACAGGCATGGGGAGTTCGTGAGATTGAGCAGTGTGGGGCGATCGCTTGATCGGCCCTGTTACACTACTATTCCCTGAACGAGATTTTAGCTCGACGCGGGGAGCCGGTTTATCGTCCAAATAGCGACCCTTTAGATTTAAAGGCTTACTATCAGACTGTTTGCGTTGTAGGTTCGGTCTAGAAGGTTTTTTCATCTTTAAAAAGACAATGAGGAGTGGGAGTGGGAGCGGGGGAGCGGGGGAGCAGGGGAGCGGGGGAGGCTTTTTCCCAATTAGCAATTAGCAATTAGCAATTAGCAATTAGCAATTAGCAATTAGCAATTAGCAATTAGCAATTAGCAACTTGAGTCAAGTTCTAGGAGCACCAGCAATTGAGCTAATCTCTGGGGATCGGTGAGGTATAAATATCCCACCAACGTTTCCAAGCTGGTAGCCTGTTGATAAATTTCGGGATCGAGCCGCTTCGGACGACGGTCAGTAGCATTGCGGCCTCTCTTGACAATTTCTAATTCTTTGATGCTTAAGTGGGGGGAAAGCGATCGCAAGTGCCGAGCCTGAGTTTCTGCTCGCACCTGCGCTACCACTAGCTCGTGATAATCTTGAGATCGCTTCGGCGGCACTATGTAGGATATCCTGACGAACAGCTCATAGACTGCATCTCCCAGATAAGCCCACGATGCGGGTGAAATCCTTTCTATTTCCCCAAGTTTTCCCGCCTCCAGATGCAACAAGTTCAAGCTCATATCCACCGGACTCAGCTTTGGCTGATCGTCTGCAATCGGTGACATACTTTTGTTTTAAGACTTCCGCAAAACCTTTTTTCTTTAATCACTTGCTTTTTTAACTACTTCGGTAGCTATACAGCGATCGCACAGCCTTTTTCATCTTTAAATTTTCGCCATTGCTATTTTACAGCAAAGCAACAAAAATGTGCTATCCAGCACTAAGAACCGGATAGCCAAATTAATCCCCTGTATTATCAAGTCTCCTTGACAGTTTTCGCCGCCTCCTCTACTGAAGGTTGCAAAGACAAAAACTTCTCTAAGCGAACCAGTTTAACAGTCTGAGTCACGCGGGGATTCGAGACAATTTGTAATGTGCCTTCAAAAGTTTGGGCTTTCTTGACTAACTGCACAAGTGCACCCAAACCCGAACTGTCAACAAAGTCTATTTGAGACAAGTCCAAAATCACGTGCTTTGGGCCTTCCTCAATACACTTGTCCAGGACTTTTCTAAAGGTCGCTTCCGAAAAAGCATCCAGTAATCCTGTCAGGCGAAATAGCTGATAGTTATCCCTGATGTCGCGAGTGCCTCTGAGGCTAACGGTCAGGGTCAATGGCTCAGGAATGACATCCTCCTAGCAAGATAGTGCTTAAGTCGAGGCTCTATTGTAGGTGTTTTTTTATCTTTTGTCTACTGGCGCAATGTCGAATTTTATTAGTTCCTTTTTATAGGGGTTTGGGAGGCTCTCTGCTTATTAAGCTTTTTGTGACATACTCCCACATCAAGCTGAGTACAGCTATGATGTGGGCTTCCTAGCAGCCCGATAAAGGGTATGCAAGATTTCCTTCGCGGTACTGTTCTCCTACTACAGAGAGATTCCCACTACGGCGTTTTATACTGAGGGAAATGTCCAACCCCAGTCTTTTTAGGTTAATCGCAGTATCAATATCGCGATCTACCATCAATTAGTCTTAATTTAACATAAAATCATTGAACAATTCAAAGATTATTTTGTTCGTCTCGTCATCCACCCACCCACTGCTCAAAGCTATGCTTTGAGATTGTGAACAGATGGAATCCTCATCTCACACGCCTTTCATCCCACACTAACCAAAGGGGTATAGTGTGGGGATTCCCGTCTGTTTAGCTAAGACGGTTAGGATGTTCTTAATTCCTAAAACTTAAATTGTTGTATTGGACTTAAGAGCAATCGCTACTCACAGATGAGGTGTAATTGCAACAACCGTAATCTGTCCCTGACCCGGCCCATAATACCAAAAAACCCGAAAAGCTCCCGGCGTTTTATTCTCAACATAAGCCTCAAAAATCTCCTCGCCATCAGGGCCAGACAGAGCCTCAAACTTGTGACTGTTAAGACCGGGATGACGCAAATTATTTGCCATCAATCCCAGCGTTTTCCTCACCTTATTGTACTTCTTAAAATCATGTTCTTGAAGATTAGCTAAACAGATTTTCGCCTCAGTTGAAAATTGGAGCCGGAAATTCATTAATCATCAATCTCCAAATCTGCATAATCAGCGAAGTCCCCCAAATAGTGAACCTCACCTACCGCCGCCTGTTCAAGTCCACGCAGCACAGACGCAAGGGCCTCTTGATTCCGCCACAGCCACCGCTCGTACTCAGGAATATTTTCCATTGGGTCTAGCAAGATTTGTCCATCATCATTACTGAGAACGCGGTACTCTGTCGCCTTCGTTTCCAACTCCAGACTTAAGCAACCTTGGTCATCTGTTTTCACAGGTGCTTTAATAAACCGGAATTTTTCGTTCGCTAACATAAAGCCTTTTCCTAAAATTCTGATAAATCCTTGCTTAGTTCGATTTTAACACGATCGTTGCCAAAATCCGAATATATTTCGATTGCGTTTCTTAGCCATGTCTTAACTAAATTAGATTGTAATCAAAGTTCACAAACAGAAGTTATTCAATTAAGAAGGTTGTAACCGTCTTGGCGGTTGCTATAACTTGCTCCAATTTTTCAACAACGGGACGAAATTTTACCACCGAGAACCAATGACGAAAGATAAACTTCATTAGTTCCCTTGTGGCTACTAGCAAATTTATTCACTTTAGCCATTAGCCATTAGCCATTAGCCATTAGCCATTACCTATTCTAAATTATCTTCCCAATCATCCTCATAAAGTTCTTCAAATCGATCTAAAAAGTCAGCTAAAATTTCGGAAGATATCGCTAAGTTCATATCTTTCTTTTCGTCCCATCCCCAAGTATTTATGCCTACCACATTACCCGCAAGATTAATCAACGGGCCACCAGAGTTACCGCGATTAATAGCTGCATCTGTTTGCAGCACTTTAACTTCAGTAATGACCTCTATTTCCTCATCTCCCCCAGATTTTTGTGATACGAAAATATTGCTAATTGTACCTCGATTTACTGTCGAATCGCTCTCACCCAAAGGATAGCCAACAGTAATAACTTGCTCTCCCTCTTTAGCTTCAAAAGATAAGGTGACGGGAGGATATTCTTGGGGTAGTTCTACCTCTTCACCGGTTTCACGATCGAGGATAAAATCGGTGATGAATAAAATAGCTAAATCTTCGTCTGAATTACCAGTGAAAACTACTTCTGCGATTCTTAGTTGCTCGTTGGGAGTTTGTACTAAAATCATTTCGCTTTCGTCTTCTTCATAGAGGGTATCTTCCTCTGTAATGTCTGCGACAATGTGATAATTGGTGACTATGACATCGGGGCCGACAAAAAAGCCGCTACCGATAGCGATTTTTTCTTCTGTATCCCAATTGACAACGTAAACTGAAACGACGGACTCCAAGACTTTCTCAACGGAAGCTGATATTTTTCCTGATTGGGTTTTTAGCTCGTTTAATTGCTGGCGCAAGGTGGTACGAGCTTCCTGCATCTGGCGATAAATTGCCTTAGATTTTGATGGTTTTAACTGAAATTTTTCTTCCATTTCTATATCATTCATTTTTTGTTTTCCCTCGATTGAGATATGTTATTTATTGGTAATTGGTTATGGAGCGAAAGCTAATAGCTAATACTGGAATTAAGAACTGCTAGCGAAAACTTAACAGATTGGGATTGCTTCGCGGAGCTCGCAATGACAGAAAATATCCCTTGCACAATGACAAATTGGGATTGCTTCGCGGAGCTCGCAATGACAGAAAATATCCCTTGCACAATGACGGAAAATGTCCCTTGCAATGACAGAAAATGGTATTTTCGCATAATTCCTGTAATTGTTTTTTCTTCCCATTAGCTATTAGCTATTAGCAATGAACATTGAACTCTGATTGCTATCAGGAACCGCGATTAACTAGGGCAAAGATTTCTTCTAAGATTTCCTGTGCTCCCTGTTGTCGTAAGCGGTGGGCGAGGTCGATTCCTAACAGTTCGGCGGTGGCGGCTGCACCTGTGACGGTATCTTTGATTAATCGCTGACCATCGAGACTGGCTACTAATCCTGTTAAGGTTAGTTGGTCGCCTTCGATTTTGGTATTAACACCGATGGGAACTTGACATCCGCCTTCTAATTCTCGCAAAAATGCGCGTTCGGCATAACAACGCTGGGCAGTTTCGGTATGTTCGAGGGCTTTAATCAATTCTAATATCTCGTCGTCTCCGGCGCGACATTCGATGCCGAGGGCTCCTTGTCCAACGGCGTGGAGGGAGATTTCTGGAGAGATGATTTGGTGGACGCGATCGCCCATTCCCAATCTTTGCAATCCGGCTACTGCTAAGATGATGGCATCGTATTCGCCTTCGTCAAGTTTAGCGAGTCTGGTGTTGAGATTGCCTCGAATATCTTTAAATTCGAGGTGGGGGAAGTGATGCCGTAGTTGGGCGAGTCGTCGCAGGGAAGATGTGCCGATGACTGCGCCTGCGGGAAGGGTTTCGAGTTGTTTGTCTTGATGATTTGCGTGGACTACGAGAGCGTCGGCGGGGTTTTCCCGTTCGCTGACGCATCCCAATATTAAGCCTTCGGGTAAGTTTGTGGGTAAGTCTTTGAGAGAGTGTACGGCGAAGTCGGTTTCGTTACTGAGCATTCCCACTTCGAGCTCTTTGGTAAAGAGTCCTTTGTCTCCAATTTTGGCGAGAGGGACATCGAGGATTTTGTCGCCTTGGGTGGACATGGTGTGCACTTCAAAGGTGCATTCGGGGAAACGTTGCTGTAGCTGTTCTTGCACCCAGTAGGTTTGGACGAGGGCGAGTTGGCTTTTGCGGGAACCGATGCGGACGGTGCGTGTGGGTGCGGATGTGGTTGGAGACATAAGAGCGATCGCGTCAAAAGTGCCAATAGAGTCACTCGATCTAGACTACCGTAGGTGGGGCCTTCTATATAGAAGACGTTTACAGGAGTTAAAGATTGCTAGTTTAATGCGGCCCTCTGGGCGTTACAATCACCGCCCAGAGGGCGGCGTTACAAATTATAGTTTATTGCTGTCCTTTTCCCAGTCGCCACCGTGTGATGCACCACGCTAAGCTGGCGATCGCGATGCTGAGGCCAAATGAGGAATAGCTTCATAGACACTCGACCACTCACGCCGAAATAAAGGACTGAGAGCAAAATCTCCTATAGTTTGCTATTAAGTTACGGCAGAATCTAACAATTTAATAGTACCAGCAACGGCATCAATTTCAACTTCTGCTCCGACAGGTAAAGTAAATATATCCCGAACGTGACCGATCATTGAACCATACCAGGCGGGAATATTCAAGGGGTGTATGTGTTCAAATAACATTTGTTCTAATGTTAGCGACTCATTCGGTTGTTCTGGTTCACACTTGATACACTGACCAAAAATAAAACCAGAAATTCTATCTAAAATCCCCGCTAGTTTCAATTGTGTTAGCATCCTGTCTATGCGATAAACTTCTTCTCCAACTTCTTCAACAAATAAAATACTATTTTCGCAATTTGGGAGGTAAATGGAACCTACCATTGCAGCTAATACTGATAAATTACCACCGACTAATTTACCTCTGCTTTTGCCCGGTGTGATGGTTTGTACTCTAATTTGACTAGAGTTTTGGAAGGTAATTGCTTGAGTATTAAATAAAATTTGCTTGACATAATTTATTGTAAATTGACTCCAAGTTGATATGCCTACGGGGCCGTGAAAAGTAATAACCCCACTTCTGGCATAAATCGCTAACAGCAAAGAAGTAATATCGCTGAATCCCATGATAATTTTAGGATGATTTCTGATTAATTGGTAGTCTAACAGTGGTAAAATGCGATTGCAACCCCATCCGCCTTGTACTGTGAGAATTGCCTGGACTGATGAATCGGCAAACATGGCATTGACATCGGCAGCGCGGTCGGCATCTTTTCCTCCTAAATAACCGTAACGGTCAAAAATATGTGTTCCTAATTTAACTTTTAATCCTAGTTGAGATAAAATTTGCTTAATAGGTTCGATTTCTTCGGGATAACTGAAGGCGGCGGGATTTATCAAGCCGATAGTGTCATTTACATTGAGGCGTGGTGGCTTGATAATCGATTGTGGATAGGGATTAGTTTGGGCGGCCGATGGTAACTGGGTAGCAATTGCAGCCAGTCCAAAATTTGCGATCAATTGGCGGCGAGATAGTGCCATAATTGTTGAAATTAATGTTGCCAGGACTAAAGTTAACAGTTAACAGTTAACAGTTAACAGTTAACAGTTAACAGTTAACAGTTAACAGTTACAAGTTTTTCTCTGACGGGGTTTCAGGTCTGGTTGTCACTCTGCCAGTTGACTTCGATCGCACCAAGTTTGTCAAGCTCTTCAGGAGTAGCGATCGCACAGACAATGGTTAAGCTATAGCAACCGCAAGGTATAATCAAGGTTTTCAATTGCTGAAACCATTGATTTGACTGCATTTTCCTTCTACCCTAGATAGAATAAAGCCTTCTTCCCTCTTCCCTCTTCCTTCTTCCTTCTTCCTTCTTCCTTCTTCCTTCTTCCTTCTTCCTTCTTCCCTCTTCCTTCTTCCTTCTTCCTTCTTCCTTCTTCCTTCCGATCGCGATCGCCAATCCCTATTTCAGCAACCACTACCTTCCGGCTTTCCCATCCAAAGCTTAAAACTCCCTAGTTTTTTGCCCCTGCTAGCCTCATTCTGTGCCACAATCAAGCATTAATAGGGCTGGGGGTATGACATGATTGGCCAACTTGTAGATAGACGTTACCGCATTATTAAAGTCATTGGCTCAAATAGCTTGGGAAAAACTTATCTGGCAGCGGATACTCGCCGCCCAGGTTATCCCCAATGTGTCGTCAGAGAGCTCAAAATTCCGGGCAAAAGTTTGGAAACGCCCCAAATCATCAAAGTCATATTTCAAAGAAAAGCAGAGATTATCGAAAAATTGGGAAAAAACGACAAAATTCCGTCGCTATTAGCCTATTTTGAAGAAAATCAAAATTTATATTTAGTCGAAGAACTAATTGTCGGAGAACCTCTAACTGGTGAAGTGACAGGGGGGAAACCCTGGACGGAAGAACAAGCGATCGCCGTTTTAGAAGAAGTTTTAGAGATTTTAACCTTTGTACACGAGAACGGGGTCATCCATCGCAACATTCAACCCGACCATTTAATCCGGCGACAGTCAGATGGCAAGTTAGTTTTGATTGGTTTTCGGTTAGACAAAGAAATTAATCCCTTGTCTAATTCTGTAAATCCCTTGTCTAATTCCGTACCAGTACCCGAAACGTCTGCCTCTGTCGCTTCAAACTCGAATGGCGATCGCCACTCTAAATTTACTTCCTCCCTTACCAAGGAGGAAGAGGGAAGTTCCCAGAAAGAAGAGGAACAGAGGAGGGTTCTCCTTACCAAGGAGGAGAAGAAAGTTCCCAATGCCAAGGACTCGCGGCGGCGGTTGGCCACTGAAGCTTCTATTTACACGCCGATCGAACAGTCCCAAGGCAACCCGCAGTTTAACAGTGATATTTATAGTCTGGGGATGATTGTTGTCCAGGGGTTAATGGGATTGTCGGCTCTGGAATTGCAAAAGCTAAAATCGGATGTCGGCACAGATAAAATCCTCGATCGCGATCGCACCTCTTGCTCAGCCGCCCTAGCAGACACGATCGATAAAATGATATTACCTGTTGGCGATCGCTATCAATCTGCCGCCGAAGTTTTATCTGCTCTCAGAGAAATTATTTCCCCCTCTCAGGTTTCTCCTCCACCGCAAACAATTGCTAGTCCTGCTATGAATCAACCAGTACAGAAGCAACCCCACAAAATTATTTACTTTCTGTTCGCTGGTATCGCAAGCGCTTTAATCCTAGCAGCGGGAATAATCTACTTCTGGCAATGGCAAGCTCCCGCGAGAGCAAAAGAATTTTACGAACGCGGCGTTCAAAAAGCAAAACAAGGAGATAAAGCAGGTGCGATCGCAGATTACACCCAAGCAATAGAGCTCAATTCTAAGGATACAGAAGCTTATTACAAACGAGCTAATACTCACTACGATTTAGGAGCATACCAACAAGCAATTCAGGATTATACCCAAGCTATTCAAGTCGATCCCAGCAACGTTAAAGCCTACTACAACCGAGGTCTAGTCTACAGCGATGTAGAAGATAGACGCAGCGCCGTTCAGGATTTTACCCAAGTAATTCGGCTCAATCCCAACGATGCAGAGGCTTATCTTGAGCGAGGTTTTGGTTATTACAAATTGGGAGATCACAAAACTGCTATTGAGGATTACACTCAAGCAATTCGCCTTAATCCTAACGATGCTAAATCTTATAGCAATAGAGGATTAGCTCGTTCCGCCGCTGGCGACAAACAAGGAGCAATGTCAGATTTTACCCAAGCAATTGAACTTAACCCAAAACAAGCCAGCATTTACTACAGCCGAGGTCGAGCGAGATTTAATCTGGCAGACTATAAAGGAGCAATGGAAGATTTCAGCCAAGCAATTACATTAGATCCCAACCAAGCTGATGCTTATACCAACCGTTGCAGTGCTTATGTGAATCTGGCAACTTACGATAAAGCGATTGAAGATTGCACTCAAGCAATTGCCCTTGACCCTAAAGATGCTGAGGCTTACAATAATCGGTGTATCGCTCGTGTTAATTTAGGAGATTATCAGAAAGCGGCTGAAGATTGTAGCTTGACTATTGGGATTAATGGGAATAATCCTAAAGCTTACAGCAACCGAGGTTTGGCTCGTTCTGCCATTGGAGACAAACAGGGGGCTATTGAGGATTTCTCTCAAGCAATTCGGCTTAATCCTAGCGATGCAGTTGCTTACAGCAATCGTGGTATTGTCTACTCGGAAATCAAAAATTATGCTTCCGCAATTGAGGATTTTGCTCAGTCAATC
Organism: Kamptonema sp. UHCC 0994; assembly: GCF_029167235.1. Taxonomy (GTDB): domain Bacteria; phylum Cyanobacteriota; class Cyanobacteriia; order Cyanobacteriales; family Microcoleaceae; genus Kamptonema. The sequence goes on from NZ_JARFTR010000291.1 coordinate 14,993, forward strand.
CGCCTCAATCCTAATAATGCTACGGCTTATTATAGTCGGGCAATTATCCGCCGGGAACTGAAAGATAGTTCAGGAGCAAATGAAGATTTTCAGAAGGCTGCAACGTTATTTCTGGAGCAAGGTAGGGCAGATGCCTACAAAAATGCACAGGCACAGATTAGCCCCTGAATTGTTAACTGTTAACTGTTAACTGATAACTGTTAACTGATAACTGATAACTGATAACTGTTAACTGAATCGCGTGTAGGTTAAATCTGTTGCCGAATCCGTTGTCAAATTAGCAATTAGCAATTAGCAATTAGCAATTAGCAATTAGCAATTAGCAACTAGCAATTACCCATTACCCATTACCCATTACCCATTACCCTTATGAACATGATTGGTCAACTTTTGGATGGACGTTACCGCATTGTTCAAATCCTTAGTTCTGGGGCTTTTGGACAAACTTATATGGCGGCGGATACTCGTCGGCCAGGCCATCCTCAATGTGTGGTTAAGCAACTGCGACCTCCTAGTAATACTTCTACTATTCTTAAAACTGCTCAGCGCTTATTTAAGCAAGAAGCAGAAATCTTAGAAAAGTTGGGGAGACATAATCAAATTCCATTTTTATTAGCTTACTTTGAAGAGGGAAATCAGTTTTACTTAGTTGAAGAATTTGTTCCAGGTCATCCGTTAACAAAGGAAATTTTGCCTGGTCGGCCTTGGACTGAAGAGCAAGTGTTATCTTTGTTAGAGGAGATATTAGAAATTTTGGCTTTTGTTCACGATCAAGGCGTGATTCACCGAGATGTTAATCCGTCAAATTTAATTCGGCGCAAACCTGATAGTAAGTTAGTTTTAATTGACTTCGGATCGGTGAAGGAAGTTAGCACTCAAATTGCTAATTTTCCGGGGGAAATTCCCCGGACAATTGCTACTGGGACTCCTTCTTATATGCCGATTGAACAATTCCAAGGAAATCCGCAATTTAATAGCGATCTTTATGCGGTGGGGATGATGGGTATTCAAGCGATTACGGGTTTACCGGGAACAGATTTGCCGAAATTGCAAGATCCTCATCCTTCTCATACGGGGGGAATGATTTGGCGAAATCGCGCTCAATGTTCTACAGCCTTGGCGAATATTCTTGATAAAATGGTTCATCACCATTTTGGGAAGCGCTATCGGTCGGCGAGGGAAGTGTTGGCGGCGTTGAGAAAACTCAACAATCGACAAGATACTAGAGATGGGGAGCAACAGGCTAATTTTACTACTCAGATGGGGATGTCGGGTACGCGATCGCTACCGCGTCTAGATTCTCGGCTGTGGTTGGTGTTATTAGGAATTGGGGCGGCGATCGCGCTGGTGTGGTTACTCATTTTTTTTAACCGTCCTAATCCGGTAAAAGCTAAGGAATATTTCGATCGCGGCGTGGAAAAGTCGCAGCTAGGAGATGCGGCGGGGGCGATCGCGGCTTTTAACAAGTCGATCCAGCTAGATCCAAAGAGTGCAGAGGTTTTTTACAAGCGGGCGAATGCTAATTATGACTTGAAAAATTATGAAGTTGCGATCGCGGATTACAGCCAAGCGATCGCTTTAGATCCTAACTATGTCAAAGCTTATTTTAACAGAGGTTTAACCCGTTTTGAGAGTAAGGATCGGCAAGGTGCGATCGAAGATTTTACTCAGGTATTGAAACTCCAGCCTAACGATCCTGATGCTTATTATGAACGCGGACTTGCTTATTTGGACTTGCAAGATTATCCGGTGGCTATTAAGGATTTTACTGAAGTAATTCGGTTGCAGCCTAATCTCGCTAAAGCTCACCATTCGCGGGGAATGGCACGGGCTGCTGGCGGAGATTTGCAGGGGGCTATGGGAGATTATACTGAAGCAATTCGCCTGGAACCGAGCAATATTGACGCTTATTATAGTCGGGGGAGAGCTAGGTTTCATTTAGGGGATTATAAAGGTGCTTTGGCGGATTACTCTCAGGTGATTCGGATTGATTCTAAGAGCGTAGATGCTTATGCTAATAGGTGCAGTACGCAGTTAAATTTAGGGGCATATCAAGCGGCTATTGATGATTGTTCTCAGGCGATCGCGCTTAATTCTCAAGATTCTGTTCCTTATAATAATCGCTGTATTGCTTACATGAATTTGAAAGATTATCAGAAAGCAATTGATGATTGTTCTCAGGCGATTAAGGTGAATCCAAAAAATGATAATGCTTACAGCAATAGGGGTTTGGCTCACTCTGCGGCGGGGGATAAGGAGGGCGCGGTTGCAGATTATACGGCGGCGATTGGGCTTAATCCTAACGATGCTGAAGCTTATGCTAATCGAGCTAAAATTCAGTATGATATGAAAAATTATGACGGTGCGATCGCGGATTATGTACAGGCAATTCGCCTTAATCCTAATTTTGCGGCTGCTTATTCTGGTAGAGGGACTGTGCGCCGTGTTTTGGGAGATAAACCAGGGGCGATTAGTGATTTTGAAAAAGCTGGAAAATTGTATTTAGATCAAGGGCGGCCTGGGGGTTATAGGGATGCACAATTTCAGATCGATCAGCTTAAACCAGGGGGTGATGCTAAATGATGGTAATTGGTAATTGGTAAACATAATGACTATAAAATTCTTGACGCGATCGCGCCAATAAGCACGACTAAACCAAGCGCTCTCCGAAAATAATTAACGCCTTGAAATAATTCTTCCCACGCCCAAGTAAACAAGGAGCCGAACTGAGCCGCACCATAGGCTATCTTCTTGCCAGATAATCGCTTTAATCTTCATGACTAATCTCTCTACTTACTTTTGGGCAACAATTGATTGAGCGCACCACACAAGTATCGCTTCACGGTATCCCTACTTGCACCCACGCCACTCGGAATGGTAAAGATCATCTCGACAGTTAATAGGTTGCCATCCATTGAGGCAAACACATCAATTGGCAAAGCACGCTGAAATGCTGTTGCGGGATTTTCAGCTTTCATTACACCTGCGCTCACATCGGTGCTGATAGTCTTGATGCTCTCGCGGGCTAAAATGGGTCGTAATTGGGAAAAGGCTCTTTCTATCGATAATCCTTCAACCTGAACACGCGCAGAAAAGGCGGCACCATTCAAAAAGTCCCCTTTTTTTTGAAAGCTTTCTTCGCAGGTTGTGGCAACAGCGGGGGTGGCTAAACACATGAGAGCAAGAGTCAAGGGGAGCGATCGCATATTAGTTGATTTACAAGAATGAAACAATCATCAAAATCATGATTAACTATCATGGGATTGTTTGGCAAGAGGTGCAAGTGCCTTCGTAAGTTAATATTAAAGTGGGGTGCATCAGAAGCCTAGATCCTGATTTTATTCATCTATCCTTGCCTCTGAACGCACCTACAAACAGCTAATGCTTAGCTGTTACCAAAATTGACATTGGTTACTTGACCAGCACTAACATTAATAGTCTGCTCCAATTTCCCACCATCAACCTTTAACTGATAAGTACCCGGAGTCAGCGCGATCGCACCAAACCATCCCTTACCATCCGTGCGAATTGTCCGTCGCTGACCCGTACCATCAATCGGCTGCAATGTCAAGGTGACAGAATCGCAACTTGGGGAACACATCCGCAACGTACCCGCGATCGCGCCTGTAGTCGGATGCGACTTCCAAGGAAAATCGGGAACAGCCACAGGATTAGCCCAAACAGGCTGAGTCTCATAAGTCTTACCCGTCGCCACATCCACATACTTACTCGGCTGTGAAAGCGCATTGTAGAACCAATCATTGCTCTGCGATACATACTTCCAAGGCTGGCGGGGCACACTTCCTCCACCGCTCGATCGCAAGTCGCCATTAGTGTAGACATTGCTGCTAGCATAGGAATACAGCGCTATCCCATGCGTGTAATTCCCCTTCGCAGAAGGCTGCCCAGCGCGGCGAATCTGAGCTAAAGCGTCTTCAATGTAATTGAGATAATTTCCAGGCCCGATCGCAGTGTAGCGATTGTACTGGTGATTTTTCGCAAACTCAATCCAATCATCATAAGCCTGTTTCTGCCGAGCATTGTACTCCCGCTGGTAAGTCATCGGCATCGCCATATCAACAATACCCTCTTCCAGCCAGCCGCGCCAATCCTGCAAAACCTCTTTGTAAGGCTGGGTTTGATACCAATCCTCATCTTTTTTCGGCCCATTTCCCCAGGCGATCGTCGCCGCCGAAATCTTCACCTGCGGCTTAATCGCAAGGCTTTGTACATAAAGCTTACGCACCAAATTTGTCACCTGATCGCGCCGCCACTGCATCCAAACGCTATCGCTTGGCTTAGGCGTACCCGTGCGTTTCATCTGTTGATTAAACCGCGCGATCGCAGTCGGATTATAACCCCAATCCGGCCCGCCGTAGCGCACATAATCCAATTGCACCCCGTCAACATCGTACCGTTTCAGCAAATCTAGATAAACCGAAACCGTGTAATCTACTGCGTCAGGATGGCCAGGATCGAGATAACCTTGGGATTGACCATCGTAAGTAAACATTGCCCAATTATCGCGGCCAGGCGCATTAGGGCCATGTTTTTGCCAAACATGAGAAGGATCGTTGCTAGTGCTTCCCGTAACTGGTAGCGTCACCATCCAAGCGTGAACCTGTAAACCTGCTGCGTGCGCCTTGGCGATCAAATCTTGCAAAGGGTCAAAACCCGCCGCCACATTAGGATCTTTCGCTCGTGGCTCAATGCTGCTAGCGTAAAAAGCATCCCCGCGACGGCGCACTTGAGCAACGATCGCATTCGCATTCGCCCGTTTCGCATCCGCAATTAATTTTGTCACCTCTTGCGGTGTCTTGAACCCAGGATTAAAAGCATCCACCCAAAACCCTCGAAATTCTGATGTTTGTGTTTGGGGGGGGAGTGCGATCGCAGCAGGGGATGGAAACCAATTAGACAACCACTGCGGAGTCAGCAGAAAAGCGATCGCTAAGCCAACTGAAAATAGACTTGACAAAAAGACTGTTTTAGATTTTCGCATTCGGAAAGGTGTGTGTGAGCGTTCAACTGTCTAGTACAGACTAATTACGCGAACTTCAGGTTCACATTTTCCCACAATCTCGGCTTGTTGTCGATATATGGACATAATTAAACGTAGGGTGGGCGATCGCCGTCTCAAGCTTATAACTCATAGCTATAGATAGTTTAGGCGATCGCCCACCTTACAAGTTTATTAAGAGGGCTAAAGCCCAACTACGTACCTCACTTACTTGAGAACCGCTATATTTGCAAAAATTACGATGCTCCTAAAACTTTGGATTTGACATCAAATCATCCATAATATAAGGTCAGTTAACCCGATAATGATGTAAAAAAATATGGTCGCACCAGAAAAAAAGCGTAACCCTGGATTATGGGTATCAATATTATATTTCGCCGAAGGGTTTCCCTACACTGTTGTCAATCTAATGTCAGTCATTTTTTTAAAAGGTCTGGGAGCCAGCAATGAATTAATTGGCTTAACTAGCCTTTTGTCTTTTCCCTGGGTATTAAAAGGTTTATGGGGCCCTATAGTCGATTTATATTCAACTAAACGCCAGTGGATTTTAAACACGGAAATCATTTGTGCTTGTCTATTTTTCTTGCTAGCACTTGGCGTGTTAATGCCGCAAACTCTGGTAATATCACTCGTGATTTTTACCATGATAGCATTTGTTTCAGCTACCCACGATATCGCCATAGATGGATTTTATTTAAACTCCCTAAATAAAGACCAGCAAGCCCTATTTGTCGGCGTTCGCAACACCGCTTACAGAGGTGCAGTTATTGCTGGTAGTGGTCTATTAGTATTCTTAGCGGGTTCTCTGGCAGAGCAATATTTAATACCTGGAAATCCTACTGATGCTAAAGTATATAAAGATATTTCCTTTTCGCTTCTTGGCTCCTCTTTTAATATTCATCCTTTAGAGTTGGGATGGGCGACAGCCTTTGGAATTGGGGGAATAATATTTATTATGATTTATCTATTTCAACAGTGGTATTTGCCTTATCCAAAAAGCCACGCGGTAGCCTCAGAAGAACCCACCCAAAAAACTAGCTTTTTTGAAGCATTTAGAACCTATTTCACTCAATACAAAATAGGTTGGATTGTTACCTATGTCTTAATTTTTAGGCTAGGCGATGCCTTAACTTTCAAAATGGCTCCTCCATTTTTAATGGATACAATACAGAAAGGAGGATTAGCAGTTTCTACGGCTGAAATGGGTTTGTTATCTGGTACTATCGGCGTAATTTTTCTATTAATAGGAGGGTTACTTGGCGGATATTTAATCGCCAAACAAGGGTTAAAAAAATGGATGTGGCCTACTGCTATATTACAAAACTCAACTAATGTGTTGTATTGGCTTTTAGCAATGTATCAACCGAGCATTATTTGGGCTTATGCAGTCAACTCGATAGAACAGTTCACCTATGGACTTGGCGTAGCAGCCTATACTGTGTTTTTAATGCGTACAGTTCGACCTGAATATGAAGCTTCTCATTATGCAATTACCACAGCATTTATGGCAGCAGGCGTGTTAATTCCCGGAGTTTTTAGCGGTTATTTGCAGACTTGGCTGGGAGGATATCAGCATTATTTCTTATTTAGTTCGCTGGCTGTAATACCAGGTATGTTGACGATTTTCTTTTTGCCCCTAGAAGATCCAAAATAATCATAAGCTGTAGGGAAAACCTCGTTACTTTTAACAATTGCATCAATTACCCTTTAACTAAATTTTCAATTTCATCTGCATGAGTAGGCAATTTAGCTGTTAAAACTTCTGTTCCTTCTTCTGTTACAAACACATCATCTTCAATGCGAATTCCCCGGACATCAGCAAACTTTTTCAGCTTATCCCAATTCACGATATCCTTATATTTTGACCGATTTTCCAACTTATTTAATATTCCCGGAACTTGATAAAAGCCTGGTTCAATTGATACCAGCATTCCAGGTTTTAAAGTGCGATGGAGACGCAAGTAGCCTAAGCCAAAACGGCTACTTCTGACTCTCCCTTCCTCATACCCAGCTAAATCTCCAAAATCTTCCATGTCATGAACATCTAAACCTATTAAATGCCCAATTCCATGAACAAAAAAGAGTGCGTGGGCATCCATTTCTACTAAATCATCAGGATTCCCCTGTAAAATGCCTAAATCTACCAATCCTTCAGCAATAATCCGAGCAGCTAAAAGATGAATATCTCGATATTCTACCCCAGGAACTATCTTAGTAATACAAGCATCGTGAGCTGCCAAAACTAGATCGTAAATATCTCGCTGAGTTGGTGAAAATTTACCAGAGACAGGCCAAGTGCGCGTTACATCACCCGCCCATCCCATTGCTGTTTCTGCACCCACATCCGCTAATAGTAAATCTCCCCTTTTTAGCTGGTGATGATACTGTTCGTTATGCAAAACTTCTCCTCGTATAGTTACAATACTAGGATAGGCAAAGCTCATATTTTGTGCTATAATATAACCTTCCATTGCAGCACGAATTTTAGCTTCAGTTTTAGCGCTGGCTGTTGCTCTCATCCCTGCTTTGTGAGCTTCTACAGTAACAGCACTAGCTTGACGTAATTCTGCTAAAGCTGCTGCATCATGGGTGAGGCGCAGAGATATAATTGCCTTGGTTAATTCTAAGTCAATTCCTTCGGGAGATTGAGCTGGAGGCAGAGGGCGATTAAGAATTTGAGACTGTTTTAATAGGGTACAATAATCTTGTACTGGAATAGTAGCAGCACCCGCTATCCGAGACTCCAAATCTGCCATTGGGAAAGCAGCATCAGCACCTATTTTCTCGGCGATTTCCTCTCGTTTCGGCATTTCTCCATGCCAGAGCGTGCTACTAGGAGGTGCATTATCCATGAATAGTTCTAATTTCCCAGATTGAAGATGAATGGCGGCATTTTCTAAAGGGAAACCAGCAAAGTAGAGGAAGTGACTGCTAGCCCGAAATGGGAAGGTATTAGCTGGATAATTGCGTGAAATACTGCGACCTGACCAGAGAATTATGGGAAAATTAATTAAAGTAGCTAGTTTTTGCCGGCGCTGGCGGAGTGCCGTTGCTAGATAATCGTAGTTTTTGGAAATTTCCATGATAAAATGTAGTTAATAAGGCAACCTTCTTGGCAGTTAAGACTTTCTGAGTTACTGAAACTCGCTTATTCTATTCCCTTCTTTCCCTAGCCCCTAGCCCCTAGCCCCTAGCCCCTAACCGACGAAAGCGGTTGCTATAAGTTATGGTCTTTTACCCTGACTATTTTATATCAAATTGCTGAAACCATTGTCTTTTCTTGCCTCCTTCCTTCTGCGATAAATTACAAAATCTATGGGAACTTCTCAAAAATCTCGCCGCACTCTTCTGGAAATCACTGATTGGCCGATCGCGCAATTGCCAGGATTGAGCCATCAGAATGAATCTCTATTGCAAGAGTGCGGTATTGCGACTACTGGACAATTACTCAAAAAAGCGACAACTAGCGATCGCAGATTGGCCCTAGCAAACCAGTTGCAAATTCACGTTCAACATCTTAACAAATGGGTGGCTCTAGCGGATCTAGCTCGAATTCCTAGTGTGGGGTGTCAATATTGCGGGCTTTTGCTTCACGCTGGTGTCGCCTCTGCGAAGCAGTTGGCTGAAATTCCCATTCACAGGCTACACCAACAAATTTTACGATTTTATGTAGCGACAATGCAGCGGCGCGATTTGTGTCCCTCTGTTGAGAAAGCCCAAGAGTGGATTCAACAAGCGAAGATCCTATGCAGTTAACAATTAAAAGAAAGGATAAAAGAAAGGAGTTCAGAGTTTCCTGATTCCCCCTGCGGTTCAGCTAACATTTGTTTAACGATCCACAGCGGGGCGATCGCTATCCCATTACCTAATTTAAAGTCTCTGCAACAAATTAAGCCCATGAGTATCAGTCCCACAAGTATTAAACAAACCCCAATTAGCAGCAAGTTCCTGTACAATTAAAGTTTGCTTAGGACTCGGACACCAAGGATTAGGATTAGCATAAGCATAAAAACTCTCTACTCCATCAATGCCAAAACTCGCCGCCTCTGGAACCAACTTATTAGCTGAAATCCGATAACGACAAGGATGAGCCAAAACTGCTAAACCCCCAGCCTGATGAATCGCATTAATCACATTTTCCGCTTGATAAGCATCCCCTATCGCACCTTTACCATGCAAATAAGGCTGTAAACTAGAATCTTGCGGATCGAAAGCATAGCCGAGAATATGTACTTCAATATTTAGTAAATTCGCATTGATTTCTATGCCACTCCACAGAGTAGGTAATGTTAATTTACTATCAGAATTATTTAATTTCCAATGATCTAACCAAATCTGAGCTTGAAAAAAGCCATTAATACTATGATGGTCAGTAATAGCTAGCCCCTTCAAACCGATCGCGATCGCAGACTCCATCAAGGCCTCCGGCCGTAACTGCCCATCAGAGTAAACTGTGTGCATATGAAAATTGTAAGCACTCGGACAGCTATCAGCATCAATGCTTTGAAACACTTCCTTAAGTGCAAGCATAGTCGGGGCAACAGACTTTTGTGAATTTAAGACCGGAGCAAGATTGACAGTCATACCGTCACCGTGAATAGTAACCTTGTCTAATATATCGGATTTCTTTTGATACAGCAGTAGAGAGGAAGGCGGGGAAATCCCGCCCTCGCGTGGGGGGGTTAAACAAAGTGCCTAGACTCATTTGACGTTACCCACATTTGCTGGAGTGCTGCTATTGCGGCACTGCGAAGCCATATCCAGCAGTTGGGCCCACCGTTTTTGCACTTGTTTGGGACTACATTTAAGAGCAGATGCGATCGCCTTATCATTTTCCTGATTCCGCTTCAATTCCAGCAATTGTAGCTGTTCTTCTGAAAGCGTCCCCTTGAAAGCTTCCCACTGTACCGAAGTCATACCCAACTTTTGATCCAAATCAGCACCCAACCATTCATGTACCAGTTTCCAGTTTTGGGTACGAGCAAACTTTTCGACATGGTACTTGAAACGTTGTTGTAGATAGTCCCGTTGGCGGGGAGAAAGACCCAGAATCCTGTCAATGTCGGAAGCTGAGAGGTCTTGTAGCTTCAAAGTCAGGTAGTCAACACACTCAGACTGACCTTGAGATTGCAAATATTCTATCAACTCCGAGACCACGCGATCGCGCAACACTGCCTCCGCTGGATCGACAGACTCAGAAACCATCTGTTCCCGCACCTGCTGCATCGCTGCCGAACGACTGTGAGCTTCTGCTTCTTCACCCTTGCCTGATTCTACCGCCATTTCAATATCTAAAGCAGTTTCAGGAGGTTGGCCCTTAGCAAAACCCTGAGCCCGAAGTACAATCAATCTTTGGCGAGAACGTCCCGGTAAACCGATTTGACGTTTGGCATATTGTTCAGTGAAAGCCATATACTCTGCTAATTCTAGCTGAGTGCGCGGCGTATAGTCAGCCGCCATTTGGTGTTCCCGACGAAAAGCTCTCAAAGCTTCGATGTAGAATCCTTGCAGGAAGTCTTCAATCATGTTGTAACGAGCTTGGAAATTTAAGTTAGCCCGGAAAGATGCAACATGACGGTAAATCATCGCCGCCAGGTGAGAGTGTAGCTCAACGCGACCCTGTTTGGAACCCAGGCGGTAGTATTCCAAGCACTTTTGTAAACGGTGACGGGCTAAGGTAAGCTGCCAAGATTGAACATCACCAGAAATTTGGATGCGATCGCTCTTTTGGCAAATCCGTTCCACCTCTAAAGCGATTCGCATTGCTACCGTTTGAGCGCTTCTGGTCGTTGATTTCAGTGCTGCTTGCAATTCCTTGAGCATGAAATCCGCAAGAGTAATTGTATCAAAGCCTAGCTCAGAACTCTTTTCAGCGGCATTCAAATTGGTAGAGTGTACGGGAGCAACCTCTTCAACAGTTGTCAGCATGGGAGCGATCGGAGAATTATTAGTAGCGGGGGAGTTAGCAAACTTGACAGACATGGTTTTACCTCTGGTAATGCACTGAAAGACTGAGTGGAAAGGGTAGAAGATATAGAGGTGAATGCTGGTGTCCTTTGCGGTTTGAATCCGCTTGCCTGATTCAACTCTCTACACTTTGAATGTTAGGGAGGTAGAGAGGATAAGAGTAACGCTACTGTTCCACTCTCTCAAGCAACTACATTTTGCTGATTCCCTCTACCTGGAATGTCACCACTCTCAAGTTATGTTTCATTGCCTTAAACCCTTATTGCATCAGCAATTTGAGCTATATCAGAGGTGTAGTAACCGCCCGTCAAGTGGGGGTTACTATACTTCCATAGAGTAGACGATCTGCGAACTGGTTCCCTAGATGGGGGGATGAGGGAGATAAGGGAGATGAGGGGAATGAGGGGGGAGAATGGGGGAGAATGGGAAAGATGAGGGGATGGGAAAAATTTGGTTTTGTTATTTTTGCTTCTTCGTTGTTATAAAAAATACCCTGAAAACTCGCTCGACTTTAGTCCAGGGATGAAAGGGCTAGCGCGAATTTATCCTGCCCACTCGTCTTGACAAACTGATTTAGGTTTGTTATTTTAAGGCAACGAACGAAGGTTGGTGAAAAACCCGACAGTCGCAAACCGTAAGTAAAACAAGTAGCCATAGACTCTAACATGAGCGAGTGGGTAGTGGGTATCTGACTTACCCTTTAAGAACCCAAATTTGG
>NZ_JARFTR010000098.1 GCF_029167235.1 Kamptonema sp. UHCC 0994
CCGCCCAGAGGGCGGCGTTACGTAAGTTATTATGTTATATTAACTGCTGGAATGGATACCACGCTGTTGTAACTGCTGAAGAAAAAACTCTTCTAAACTAGGTCTAGCTAGATTCATCCCTATCAATTGCGCTCCCATTAGACTAAGAGTAGCGATAAAATCTTGGGGGCTAGCTTGCAAATGACCATACCACACTTCACCCTCAAGTTCTAAATCGGGCACCCATTTTTTAAGTACATTTAAGTGGCCGCCTTTACCTCTAACGTGGTAGGTTTCAGTTGTTCCTAGAAGTTCATCCAGGTTGCCGATACAGATTAATTCGCCTTGGGCGAGGATGGCGATGCGATCGCAAATTTGTTCTACATCTGAGAGGATGTGGCTATTAAAAAAAATTGTTTTCTTTTGGGCTTTTAGTGATAGAATAATCTCACGCATTTGATAGCGTCCCATCGGATCTAGACCCGACATGGGCTCATCTAGAAATACTAACTCTGGATCGTTAATCAGTGCTTGAGCCATGCCGATCCGTTGCAGCATTCCTTTAGAATATTGGCGCAACTGTTTCTTAATTGCTGCTGACTTAGCTAGCCCAACTAAGTCTAGCAAGTCGGGAATCCGCTGGCGCTGTACGGATGCTGGAATTTGGAACAATCCAGCGGCAAACTGCAAAAATTCCCAGCCAGTGAGATAATCGTAGAAATAAGGATTTTCTGGGAGGTAGCCGATTCGCTGTTTGACGGTGCGATCGCCTAAAGGCTGACCCAAAAGCAACCCCCAACCGGAGGTAGGCCGCACAATGCCTAGCAGGGCTTTCAGCAGCGTTGTTTTTCCGGCACCGTTTTGCCCCAAAAGTCCAAAAGTTTCGCCTTGATAGACTGTCAGGGTGCAGCTTTTGAGAGATTCAATTTTCTGATTCATCCAAAAACCAGTGCGGTATAATTTACCAAGTTGAGAGATTTCTACCGCTGGAGTTGGTTCTGGCTTCTTGATTGTGAGTAGATCTACAGCAGCATCCATAGAGGGCGTTAGTCTGTGCTTTTTACCGATCATAAACTGAATCGAGGCGCGATCGCTTACGGCAATTTTATAAAGCCCTGCTTTTTAAGGGGCGTTGGGGGAATCTCAAAGGTGCAGAATATTTGAATATTTTAATCATTAAATTGATTATGCAAGCGGCAGAAATCTCCCACATTAAAGCTGTAGATGATGCGCCCTTGTTCTCTTGCCCAGATTAGCTGTTCTTCATCTGTGCAACTAAGCTTCTTAGCCTCTGCGGTAGTGAGGATATCTACGTTATTACTTTGTAGAGCCTGTACTAGCGCACCTTCAAGAACGTCCTCATCCAGATATAAGCGAATCTGACTCACGATAGCTTTCCCGCCTTATATTCAGCTTCCAAGCGATCGCATTCCTCGTAATAAGCTATTATGGCTGCGTCAATAATAGCTCTGTTTGCGTGATAGTAGGCCAAAGCAGCATAAATCTGTGCTAAAGTCAAGTTAATTCTGGCGGTAGCAATTTCTTCTGGACTCATCCCCGCCTTGTAATCAATAGCAATGTTGAGAACCGAAACCCTACTTCCCTCAATTCGGGGACGACCCCCGCAGGTTCCGGGGGTAGAAACAATTAGCGTCCCGATGTCAATAGCCGTTGACATATTTACCTCTGTTGCATATTTTATTTGATTCTAATCTGGTTCGAGGCGCGATCGCTAAATTCTCCCAATTTGAGATACTCTAGAGAATAGATGTGCCTACATATTGCTGAAAATGGATCGATCGAAGATTATTGCTATTGTCACTGGTGCGATTTCTGTATTGTTAGCGATCGCATACCTCATCCTCGTCCAACTATTAGACTTCCGAGGCGAAATGCTACCTGCACCCCAAAGTCAACTAACGCCATCGGTGGAAATTGCCTATTTTTCTGAACAAAAATGAAACTGAGAATTTTCGCGATCGCAACATTTTTAATTCCGCTGAACTCAGCAACTCCAACTCAAGCTGCTACCTATCCCATTCTTAACGAGAATTGGCAAACTGTCAACTCCCCTTTGATTAATAAGAATTGGGACGCATCTTTAACCACAGCTTCCCAAACAAAAGCTATAATTCTTACTCAAGCTAACACCAACAATGGAACCCTTACTTTAGGACAAGCTGCCGATATCATTAGTAGGTGGCTGGAAGCTAAGCAAAAAATATTTGCCCCTCCCTTCGATCGTGAAATCCTTGCTAACCTAACTACAAGTATTTTGTATTCTGACACTCTCAAAGCTATCGAATCTTTGAGAAGCACTAACGCTTACTATCGTTACGGCGTTCAAAAAGTTGAATCCGTCGAACGATTTGCAGCATCGGGAAACAAAGCAACTATTGAAGTTAGAGTTACAGAAGATGTCACCCTTTATCAAAAGGGTCAAGTCGAGAATAGTAGCTTTAACACGAAACTGGTTCGCTATAGTTTAGAATATTGGGATGGCGTGTGGAAAATAGCTGATGCCCAAGTAATTAATTAAAATTAAGGAAGAAGGAAGAAAGAAAGAAGAAAAATTTAGCAAACTTGTAGCAGAGAAAGTCCCAACCCTGAACTCATTCCAAAGGAAAAAATTACGGAAATCAACGGTTTCAGCAATTAAAAACATTCAATACACTGTAAAAGCAACTTTACTATAACTTTATATATCCAGAAAACAACCTCCACTTTTTAAAGAGTTAGTAAAGTTTGTCTGAACTTACTTGTGCTTAAGAGCACAAAATTTTATGCTACTGATGGATGCAATAAAAAATTATACCAATCCTGAAAAATCCTGCAAAATCTGTCACACAAATAGTAGTAATTTGGGTTTAACAAAGCGAAACCCAACATCAGGATAGTAGTAATAAAAAGCTTCCCCGAAATATAGCTAATAAAAACCCAGTTTCTTCAAGAAACCGGGTTTTTTTCTTAATAAAATTGCGTTGCTTTAATCATGTGATAAGCAATAAGCAACTGCGTCAAAGCTAGGGGATAACTCTGAAGCACTTCCCCAGTTGTACCCACAAGTTTGCCAATTTCAGGATTACCTTCCGTGCTGCAAAATCCCCGCAAGTGAGGCATTTCATTACAGAGAATCTTCTCCAACTCATTCACCTGTGCGCTAGTGGCGTGAGAATCCACTTCTAAAACATCAACAGGTTTACCCATATCCCTATCCAATCCCAAGCGAATAGCAGGTTTGAAACTCGCACTACCTCGATCTAAAATCTCAGTAAAGTTCGGATGAGGAATAGTCGGTCTGAGCACCAAGCGCACGCTAAGATTAGAAGCATCTTCCTCATCGGGCGGGTAAAATGTAACAACTACATCTGCCGTTTGCCGCTGGGGACGGATGAACTCTTCAGAATCAGGCTCGCGTTTTTCTAGTTCTGCTCGCACTTGTTCTTCAGTGTAGCCCCGCTTCATAGTATCGCGCTTGATCTTCCATTGCGCCCGTAAAGACTCAGGGGGAGCCAGGTAAACTTTAACATCGTAGGATTCCCTCACTCCGCGAGTAGCATAACCGAGTAACCCTTCCATGATCACAAATTTACTCGGCTTGATGTACTCCGGGGGATCGAAAGCACCTGTCGTGTGGTTATAAATTGGCTTGAGGATGGGTTGTCCGGTTCGCAGCAGGGTCAGGTGTTGCTGCATGATATCCAAGTGGTTGCAGTCGGGGTGCAAAGCTGTGATCCCAATTTCGGCCCGCTGTTTTCTGTCGTATCGGTGATAGTCATCCGTACAGATGACGGTAACGCTTTCCTCTCCCAATATTTGAGCAATACCTCGCGTCAGTGTTGTTTTACCTGCTGCGCTATCACCAACAATACCGAGCATAATTGGACGCTGACTCATAATTTTCACCCCGCTGCACTATAGTAAGTTAGTTGTAAACTTTATACTGTATCAAAGTTATGGTCATTAGAATAGAGGGGATCGCTCGGAATTAGTCAAGAGAGAGCGATCGCTGTGTCATTCCCAGAGGCAAGCGAAGCGCAGTTGCGAGGCTTCCAGATTTTCCTCGAAGCAATCCCAAAGCTGTGCTACACGGTGACAATGCGTAAGTCCTATGTTTGTGTCTTCGCTTCAACACATTCTTCCTTCTTCCTTCTTCCTTCTTCCTTCTTCCTTCTGCTATAAAATTATGACGAATCCTGAACTTCAGAACTCCGTCGATAAAATCCTTTCATCGCTGCAAGGGTTAAATTCGCTAAAAAAATTATTCTCTGAGTTAAATTACAATCCCGTCAATCAATCTCTTTCGCGGAGAGGTTGGCGGGAACAGGTATCAGAAGTATTAGCAGAAGATCCGATTTTAATTGCGGCAGGAGGTGACGACTTTCATGTAATTTATGGCTGTTTTAATCAACGATTATTAGTTAAAACAGAACGCCTAGTTGTTGAAGAATTACTGAAAAATCACCCATATTCTCTGTTTGTGTTTTCAGATAAACAACAAAAAAACTGGACTTTTATTAATGTTAAATATGATAGCAGACAGGATAATAAAAGGATTTTGCGTCGGATTCGAGTTAGTCCAGGGGAACAGTTAAGAACTGCTATAGAACGCTTAAGTTTACTAGATTTAGAAGGACTCGATCTTGATTCACCTTTAGCAATTCAGCAACGCCATGATGAGGCGTTTGATGTTGAAAAAGTTACTCAAAAATTCTTCAAGCAATATCGAGAAGTTTTTGAGAATGTGGAAAGGTTAATTACTCCCACGATTGATAATGCTGAAAAACGGCGGTTATTTATTCAAAAATTGTTTAACCGTTTGATGTTTATTGTGTTTATTCAGAAAAAAGGCTGGCTGAACTTTAAGGAGAAAACCCACTATTTAGAAGCACTTTGGCGAGATTATCAATTAGATCGTAGTATAGCCGATAAAAACTTTTACCGCGATCGCTTGACTCATCTCTTTTTCTCTGGATTGAATAACTCCCAAGCTGTTGATATGATTGGGATTAATAATGGTGGCTATCTTAAACAAATTATCGGTACAGTTCCTTATTTGAATGGGGGATTATTTGAACAGGATGAGGAAGATCGAGATCCTACAATTATTGTACCTGATGCAGCCGTTGATAGTATTATTCACGATTTGTTTAATAACTTTAATTTTACCGTTACAGAAAGCACGCCGTTAGATGTAGAGGTTGCCGTTGACCCGGAAATGTTGGGGAAAGTGTTTGAGGAATTGGTAACGGGGAGACATGAATCTGGGAGTTATTATACACCGAAACCGATTGTTTCTTTTATGGGTAGGGAGGCATTAAAAGGTTATTTAGGCAGTAAGTTACCCGCTGAATCTAGGGAAGCGATCGCGGAATTTGTCGATCGACATAACGGTGTTAATTTTAAGAATCCTAGAGCCGTATTACAAGCAATTGAACAGGTGAAAGTCTGCGATCCTGCCTGTGGAAGTGGTGCGTATTTAATGGGGATGCTGCATGAGTTATTAGACTTGTCTCAGTGTTTATTTGCTTCGCAAACTTGGGAATCTAAAACCGTTTATGAGTTTAAGTTACAAATTATTGAAAATAATATTTATGGGGTGGATCTCGATCCGTTTGCGGTGAATATTGCCCGGTTGAGGTTATGGTTATCTTTGGCGGTGGAATATGAAGGTAACGATCCGCCACCTTTGCCGAATTTAAAGTTTAAGATTGAAGATTCGGATAGCTTAATTGCGCCTAATCCTCAAGGTTCTGGGATGTTGAGGGATGATATAATTCGTCAATTTCGAGAGTTAAAGGCGCAGTATTTACGGGCGCATTTAGGGGGAGAGAAGCAGAGGTTAATAGTGGAAATTGAGAAGATAAAAACCAATATTTCGTTGTTAACTCATGGGAGTGCAAAGGTAGCGGGTTTTGATTGGGCGGTGGATTTTGCTGAGGTTTTTGCTGATGGTGGTTTTGATATTATTGTGGCAAATCCGCCTTATGTTAGAATGGAGTTATTTAAGGAAATTAAGCCAACTTTACGAAAGAATTTCCCAGAAGTTCACAGCGATAGGGCTGATTTATATTGTTACTTTTATGGTCGTGCTTTACAACTATTGAAACAGGGAGGAATGTTAGCTTTTATTTCTCCTAATAAGTGGTTTCGGGCAAAGTATGGGGAAAAGCTGAAAAAGCATATTGCTGAAACTTGTCAGGTTTACAGTATTACAGATTTTGGTGATTTACCTGTTTTTGAAAGTGCAACTACTTATCCGATGATTTTTATTGCCCAAAAAGGTAATAAAGCTAATAATTCATTAATTTTTACTGAGGTTGAATCTTTAGAGTTTCCCTATCCTGATGTTTTAGCTATTATTCAAAAATATGGAAAAATTCTCTCAAATGAGGTCTTAAATGGTTCAAGCTGGTTATTAACTGTTACAACTAAACAACCAGGAATTGTATTAGGTGAATATGCTAAAGATAAAATTTTTTATGGAATTAAATGTGGATTAAGTAAAGCATTTTTTATTGATGGTAATCAACGATTGGAATTAATTAGAAAATCTCCTAAAAGCATAGAGATAATTAAGCCTTTAGCTGTCGGTAAAGATATTCGCAAATGGCGGATAAACGCTCAAGATAAATGGTTGCTATATATGTATCATGGAATTGATACAACCGCATTAGAATCTGTGATTGAATACTTACAATTATATAAACAAGAGCTTGAAAACAGAGCAACTAAGCAAGAATGGTATGAATTACAACAGCCACAATTTCGTTATGCACCTGCATTTGAAAAACCTAAAATTGTATATCAACGCTTTCAAGTAAAACCTTGTTTTGCCTATGATGATAAAGGAATGTATATCAATGATGCCGTTTGGACAATTTCTGTGGATGATTTTTATCTTTTAGGTGTTCTTAATTCTCAGTCTTTTTGGTTAGAAATAAGTCGTTATTGTACAAAAATTCAAAATGGTTATCAACTTCTTCGTAGTTACATTGAGAAAGCTATTATCCCCCACGCCTCCGAAGCCGAAAAATCAGCCATCAGTGAATTAGTGCAAAAATGCCTAGATGCAAAAGGGGTAAACTGCGAACAATGGGAGAAAGAAATCGATGAGCGAGTTGCCGCTTTGTATGGGTTATAATGGTAGAGAAAGTTAAGGATATATCTTCTCTATATTTCCAGGAGTAATACAAATGACAGTTGCCATTTCAGAAATCATCACCAATGGAATTATATTTGATATGAAAAATTGGAATAATCAGCCTTTTAACGTCAATAATCTGCCAGACATCATCGAGAACTTCTTTACAACACTTGACGAAAGAAAGATTAATTATTTATTAGTTGGTGATGTAGCTTTACTGAGTTATATTGAAGGAAGAAATACCCAAGATATCCACGTAATTCTGGCTAGAGAAGATTTAGAGACATTACCAGAAATTACGATTGCTGACGAAAACAAAAATTTTATTCGTGGCAATTATGAAAACTTACAAATAGATGTACTACTAACTCGTAATCCTCTGTTTGAATTAGTCAGAAACAACTATGCAACTAATCGAGAATTTGGAAATCGTAGTATTCGTTGTGTTACAGTAGAAGGTATTTTATTACTTAAAATATTTGCCTTACCCTCTCTCTACAGACAGGGAAATTTCACAAGAGTCAGTATTTATGAAAATGATATTACCCTACTTTTACTCAACTATTCCGTCGATCTTTCATCAATTATAACAATACTTCATCCCTATCTAATTCCTACAGATATGCAGGAAATTGAAGGAATTATTGCTGATATTCAATCTCGGATTAAACGCTTGCATTCTCAAAAAAACAGACTACAATCAGAAGATAATTAAGCTGCACCTTAAGAATTATAACACCCAGTGACAATCAAAGTTTCCCATTTACCAAGTTTAGATCCATGAAAACCACATTGACAACTTTAACATCTTCTCTCCATGACCAAGATTTTAACCTCTGGGTGGAATCAACAATTGAATTATTACAGCAAAAAAGATTCGATCAATTAGATATCGAAAACCTAATTTCCGAAATAGAGAGTATGGGAAAAAATGATAGAAAATCAGTTAAAAGTAACTTGCGAATTTTGTTAATGCACCTGCTAAAATGGCAGTATCAACCAGACAAACGGACAAATAGCTGGCGGACAACAATTAAAGAACATCGTAACCGCTTAGAGGATGATTTTGCCGATAGTCCTAGTTTAAAGAATTATTTTTTAGAAGTGTTTGACGAATGTTATCAAAAAGCCAGAGATTTAGCTTCCTCAGAAACAGGTTTATCTATATCTGTCTTTCCCGTTGAATGTCCTTTTCATCCTGATTTAGTTCTTGAATCGGACTTTTTACCCGCATAGTTTTATCCAAATGCAAAAAAATACTTTCTGACTATTTTAAGTAGTCGGACATAAATAAACGCAGCCATGTCATTGCGAACGGAACGAAGTGAAGTGAAGCATAAGCCCTTCGGGCAGGCTACGCCAACGCAGGGTTTTGGGATTGCTAAGCCCTAACGGGCAGGCTACGCCAACGCTGGGCTCGCAATGACATTATTTATTTTTGTCCAGCTACTTAAGACTTAGGCAAAAAACCGGGTTTCTGACAAAAAATTATCGCTATTGCCAAAAATATCGACACAGAAACCCGGTTTTTGAAGCAGCGCTTGTAAGTTTTGTATTTAAAATAAAAAAATATGACTGACATCATCGACAATCGCGATCAAAAATTAGTTGATAAAATCAATCAAATTCTTGAATCCTCAGAATCCGCTAATTTTGCCGTCGGTTATTTCTTTCTCTCCGGTTTTATTGCTATCTCCCACCGCCTAGCAACTATCAAACAACTGCGATTATTAATTGGTAACACCAGTAACCGTCAAACCATCGAACAATTAGCCGAAGGATATCGCCGTTTAGAATTAATAAAAGATAGTCTCGAAGAACAAGCTTATGCTAAACGGTCAACCCGTCAACAAATGGTGACAGAAACCGCCGAAAATCTGAGGTCTAGCGTCGAAATTATGGATCAAACCGATGAAGCAGAAAATCTGGTCAAAAGTTTGGTCAAAATGATAGAAGAAAAACGGTTACAGGTGCGAGTTTATACTAAAGAAAGACTTCACGCTAAAGCTTATATTTTCGATTATGGTCAGGTTTATAATAATCTAGGACAGTCTGTACAACGCACGGAAAATGGCATTGCGATTGTGGGTTCCTCTAATTTAAGTTTATCAGGAATTTCCCATAATACCGAACTTAATGTGATTGTGCATGGCAATGATAATCATGCTAGTTTAACAGATTGGTTTAACGAACTTTGGGAGGAAGCCGAAAACTTTGAAGAAGCACTTATGGAGGAGATGAAACAATCTTGGGCGATGTCTACCGTGCGTCCCTACGATATTTACATGAAAACATTATATATGTTAGTGCGCGATCGGATCGCGGAAGAAGTTTCTACAGAAATTATGGTTGATAATCAAATCACCGACAAACTAGCAGACTTTCAAAAAGTAGCCGTTAACCAAGCAATTAAATTAATTCGTGAGTATGGCGGTTGCTTTGTTGCTGATGTCGTTGGTTTAGGTAAAAGCTTTATTGGGGCCGCGATTGTTAAACGATTTGAACAGATTGAAAAAGCCCGTCCTTTAATTATTTGTCCCGCGCCGATAGTCGAAATGTGGGAAAGATATAATGAAATTTATCAACTGAACGCGCGGGTTTTATCAATGGGTTATCTTCGAGAAAATGAGGAAAGTGGATTTAAAACCTTGTTAGAAGATTTTAAATATAAAGATCGAGATTTTGTGCTGATTGATGAAAGTCATAATATCCGCAATGCTGATACCCAACGTTATAAAATTGTCGAAGCCTTTCTCGCTTCTGGTAAACAATGTTGTTTATTAACAGCAACGCCTCGCAATAAAACCGCTTGGGATATTTATCATCAAATTAAACTATTTCATCAGGATGATAAAACCGATTTACCTGTTGACCCGCCAGATTTAAAAGAATATTTTAAATTAGTGGAAAAAGGACAAAAGCAACTTCCAGAATTACTTTCTCATATTTTAATTCGTCGGACTCGCAATCATATTTTAAGATGGTATGGTTTTGATTCCGTTACCCATCAACCCGTAGATTCTGCTAATTTTCAAGATTATCTGAATAGCATAAAACGCGCCTATATTATCGTTGATGGCAAACACCGTTTTTTCCCGAAACGAGAATTGAAAACCATTGAATATAGTATTGAGGATACTTACCAAGGACTCTATCAAAAATTACGCCAATATTTAGGAAAATCCCGCAAAAAGCAGTTAGTTAAACTACCTAAAGATGAGCTTTGTTATGCCCGTTATGGCTTAGGTAATTATGTAATTAAATCTAAAAAGAATGCTGAACCTTACACCAGCTTACAAGTTGCGGGATCGAACTTGCGGGGATTAATGCGGGTATTATTATTTAAAAGGTTTGAATCGAGTGTTTATGCGTTCCAACAAACCATTAAAAAATTGATTAAAGGACACGAACGATTTTTAAGTGCTCTTAAAGAAGGAATTGTAGCTGCTGGGGAAGAAGCGCAAAATATACTTTATGAACCCAATGATACCCAAGAACAAGATATCATCGACGGTTTACGCCAAGTTTGTAGTAAATACGATATTGCTGATTTTGATGCTCAACGTTTACAAGATCATATTCAACATGACTTAAATATATTAACACAAATTGCCTCCTTAGTCAATGCGATTACCCCTGAAAAAGATGCTAAATTACAAACTCTCAAACAATGGCTAAATCAAGAACCCCTTAAAACAGGTAAACGGTTAATTTTCACTCAATTTGCTGATACTGCTCAATATTTATACGCTCATCTTAATCCTCACAATCAATCTAATGATATTGAAGTAATTTATAGTAGCAGTAGTAAAAATAAAGCTAAAATTGTCGGTCGATTTGCCCCTAAAGCTAATCCCTATTATCAATTTAAAACGGGAGAATTAGAACTCAATACTTTAATTGCAACGGATGTTTTAGCCGAAGGTTTAAATCTACAAGATGGCAATTCCATTATCAATTATGATTTACATTGGAATCCGGTTAAACTGATTCAAAGATTTGGACGGATTGACCGGATTGGTAGTGAAAACGATCTGATTTATGGGTTTAATTTTCTACCGGAAACCGGATTAGAAAAAAATCTAGGTTTACGCCAAAAACTTGCTAACCGGATTCAAGAAATCCATGAAACTATCGGAGAAGATGCGGCGATTCTTGACCCTACAGAACAACTGAATGAAGAAGCGATGTATGCAATTTATGAAAAAGCTGAAAGCCATCAATTGAGTCTATTTGAAGATGCAGGGGAATTATTAGACTTGAATGAAGCAGAGGAAATGCTGCGACAATTACAAAAGGAAAATCCAACAGAATATGAACGGATTGCTAACTTACCTCATGGGATTCGGACTGCTAGATTCTCTCTGAATAAGGGAATGTATGTTTTTTGTGAAGCCTCTTATCCTAATCGCAAAGACTGGAAAGGATATCAACAATTATACTGGATCGATGGACAGGGGGAAATTATTTCTAAAGATGTTTCGAGAATTTTAGGAATGTTGAAAAGTAGTATTACCGAACCCGGATTATTATTACCTCATAATTATAATCAAGCGGTGATGAACATTAAATCTAAATTCAGTGAAGAAGTAAAACATCGTCAATCTGAACGAGAATATAGTCGATCTTTGAGTCAAGGACAGCGATATATTGTCCGAGAATTAGGACTTTTCTTTAAAGCAATTGAGGATGAAGATATTCGCAAACAGATTAATATCCTAGAACAAGCCTTTCGCCAACCGATGACAACGGTATTGAAGCGAGATTTAAACAGTATTAAGAAGCAGGGATTAACGGGAGATAATTTATTCAGGGAGTTAAAAAAGCTGTATAATCAACACGATCTGCGAAATTTGTTAGATCGTCATCATTTACAAGATAATGAGAAACCTATTCCGATGATTGTTTGTAGTCAAGCCTTAGTATAATAGAACTTACGCACACTTTACGTAACGCCGCCATCCTGGCGGTAAAGAAACCGCCAAGATGGCGGCGTTACAAATACTTTTGCGTAAGTCTGTTGGTTAAAAAACCCGGTTTCTACCACCCTTGCGTAAGTCCTGTACTAATAATTACCATTCTTCATTCCTATTTTTACTATCTGTTTCCCAATCGTCTTGAGGAGTATAATCAACTGCTTCTGGTTCTGGTGTTGGTTGTGGTTTTGGTGGTTCTTCTAATTGACATTCATACTCTGGTTCTGGTTGAACTGTCAGCGGTTCTACAACGCGGGCGATCGCATCTTTTACGAAGGCTTTCATAAACTCCCCTCGCCGATTTAACTGAAACTGTCGCTGCACTACTTCGGCCATCCCACCATCGCCCCAATCTTGATCGTGACGAAAATATTCAATAAAACTCTTACCAGCAATCCGCGTCAAATAAGCAGCACTTACGCCTTGAATTGCCTTACCAACTAAAAAGGTGGCAATGTTAAGCTGAAGGGCCGTTGTCACCAGTTTAATCGCACCTGCTACAATTCCTAAACTTGCTAAAGTTTTGGCTAGGGACATCGCCAATTCTCGCCCGCGATCTATATTTAATTCAGTACCGTAAATCTTGCCAATTTCTATTACCATTTGGGCATTTACGGCTGCTGTTGCTAATAAATCTACTACGGGCAATGGCGTTACTGCAATTACTCCCGCACCAATCCATTGAAATCGTTCTACTACTTTATCCGCTTGTCGCCGCCGCTGGGCATCTATTAACTTGTGGGCTTCTTCCCCTAAACGTTGAGATTGTAGGAGAATATTATCAGCAATTAAGTCTTTGCCTTCGGCTCGTAATAAAGCAGCCATGCGCCGAATTAAGGGCATGATATCGGGTTCTGGTTTAAATTTGTCGCCGGATTCGAGAGTAACTTCTTGGGGGTTAGCTGCGATCGCGACTACATCCATGCTGCTAACAATTCCTTTCACCCGCTGCCGTAGCCGTGCGATAATGGTTTCTTTATCGCTGTCAGGATAGAGGTCAGTTTTGTTGAAAACTACGAGCGATCGCTTGCCAATTTGTGCCAAAGTCCGCAGCGGTTCGTACTCGGATTTTCGCAAGTCGTTGTCTAAGACAAATAGTAATAAATCTGCTTCTGTCGCCAGTTGTCGCGCTAATTCTTCTCTGTGAGTTCCTGCGATTCCTGCTTCTAGAATTCCTGGGGTATCTGTGATTAAAATTTCTCTATCTAATCCTTTCAGCTTCAGAATATAGGTTTCTCCGACTTCAGTAGTACCCATTGGTGCGCCTACTTGTCCCGCCATCCGGCCCACCAGTGCGTTAATTAGAGAGGTTTTGCCCGCTGAACCGGTGCCGAAAACTACTACTTCGACATTACCACGAGACAAACTGGCTTCGATTTCGCGCGATCGCGAGATTAAAGCTTGACGCGCTACCTCATCCTGAATTTGACTTACCTGTTGGCGAAGAGCTCTCAAAGTTTCCTCAGCCGCCTCAACTTTAGCAGCAGGAACTTTTGGTTTTAACTGCGGTTTTGCTTGATTTTTCCTAGGGCGTTGTAGGAGCCTCCAATAGTAGAATAAGGCAAAAATTAACATCCCCAAGAGGAAGATGAGCAGCAATAGCAGTAAATTTGCCAAAAACGGTGGCGCAGACCACGCAACTTGGCTGTAAAGCCCTGTTAAGGAAGCAATCAGCCAGATCATTAGCCCCAAGATGAGGCAGAAACCAGCAATGAGTATGAGGAGGCGAGACAAGGCCATGAACGGCTAGGGCGAATAAAAGGCAGATGCTTTTAATTTTGGCATTCTTCAAGGGAAAGAGCGATACCTAACCCTGGCTTCGCCTACGCACTTTGGGATAGTTACTTTAAACATAGCAAATGCCAAGCCGTTATTTTTGGCGCGATCGCCTCTCTCAAGAATTAAAAATGTAAAATTAAAAATTAAAAATTTAATTAAATTTCTAATTGGATTTAGCTATAATTTACAGGCTTGTTGCAGCGAGCGCCCACTCTATATTTAATTGGTAATTATTCGTTATCAGCACATTTTTGGGCTGACGAATAATCAACAACCAAGAAATATTAACTGTTGCGATGCCGAGCGATAATGCTATATTTAATTTAAATAAAGTTAAGCAGCCACGATTTTGATTTCGAGCGGAGCTTCAAGATTTTTTTCAAACGATATAATTGTAGCACTTGAAACACATCTACTATATTTTCTAGCATCTGTTTCCTTTTTTTCGTCCCGATCTACCTCGCTGTTAACTACAACCCACTTACCTGTTTTAGGGTCGCGATAAGTTGTGAATGGATTAGATTTTAAAGGCTTTTGGCAAGATTTCATAAATTTTTACCTCGATTCCTAGTTGAGAGTAGTTTTTAGAACTAGAACCTTATATTTTTAATGATCGCTTATTTGCGTTCGCTACTGCTGCGACACTTATCATAAACTTAAGTGATATTTCTCCGTTGTTTCTGTGATTTGTGGCTACTCATATAGTGACGAAAATCACAGAAATAAATATAGCCATATAAAAGAAAAAAGCAACCGATTAGGGCTGCTTCTAGGAGAAAACCTTGATATTAAAATTGGATAAAACCTGCTAATTAGTAATCAGCAATCCCGAAACCTATAGATCGCCTATGCGTTAAAACCTTCAAACAATTGGTTAGCCGATTAGTAATTGATTAGGCTAATCGCATTAAAATCTCTAATGGGCTGATTTGTTGTATTTTGCATTGAGTCGTTTTGTTTTGAGTTACTGGAGTAAAAGGATTTGCGATAATTTTGGGGGTGTAGATGATGAATTCCATGATGGCGGCTCCTGAACTTTATGTTTTAAATTTACCCCCTTGTTCAGCAGCCAAGACTTAGAAGCGTTCCACTATCGTAACTTGTACATTAATTGTCGGGGTTAGGGGGTGAAGCCATTAGGTAGAAGACACAGTGTACGGGGCATTCGTCACGAGGAAGTCGTCAGAAGTCATTGGTCAGAAGGAGAAAGACTTATGCAGCGTGCTTTTCAGTCATCGGAGTTGTACGTTTAATTATGTCTTTTTGCTTGCCAACATTTCACTCTCACCCTTACTGAACAAGTAAAAAATATCCTATTGGCAGCAAAGTAGTAACAGAAACGAAAGTAGGACAGTTGACCAACTGGCACTCCCAAATCTATTTGTAACGCCGCCCTCTGGGCGGTATAGCTATATAGCGTTTAATTATGTCCGACTGCTTACCCTTTTAATTCAGGCGGATAAAAACACTCCCTCGCCGTACACCTGCTTCTCCACCCGTGCTAGTAAAAGTAAGCGATCGCAAACGCTCAAAAAATGGTCTAGCAGACAACTCAATTAACCTCAAAAGAGGTATTTGCTGCTCCCATACGGCCCTACTTGACGGCCAATCTAAGTATAAATATCCATAATTTAACTGTGGTAAAGGTGCAATGCTAGTTTGAAAGTCACTATTTCCAGACAGAGTTCCAGTTTGCGAAGCTTTCAGTGCTTCATCCATCGCCTCTACAGAAGTTGTGAAAACTTCGTATTCCCCAACTGTAGCGCGAACGCCTTTTGCTTCAGCTTTAATAGCTGTATTTTTCCGATCAAAATTAGAGCTAGTAGTCAAGCGAGTCCAAGCATAAATCTTTTGATTATTCAGATTAAAGCTACCAATACTATAATCTTGACTGAGAGCGATCGCATCCAAGCGAGCAATTGCTTTTTCAGAATCAGGGGATTTTTCCACCGCAAAAATCCAATCAGGGGCACTGCGATCCGGGCGCGGTAATAAAGCCAAAACATACTCCCCACGTACCCAACTAAATATATCCTTTACTAAATCAATACCCCAACTCACTTTCAGATCGGCTATTGGTTGATTCACCAATCTAGAGAGTAAATCGCTACTCGCAACTCCAGCAGAAATTTCATTCCAAAGATGATTTAGATCCGTACTTGCTGCTACAAAAGGACTGGAGGTCGGAACATAATTCAAAGCTTTAACCAGCCCAGATTTTGGGGCTATAGATTGAAAACTTTTAGCATCAGGAGAGAGTAAAACAGCTTCTGCAAGTAATCCCTGCTGATTTATTCCCATTGCGATCGCCAGTGTTGAAAGAGGTAAAATTGAATTTTCCTTTTGTGCATCACCGATAACGTTTTGAGTCCCAATCCAATCATTTACTTCTGATAGATTTGCAAAAACTACAGCAATTCTGCCGCCTTTTAATTCTTGCAAATTTTGTTGATATTCAGAATTATTATTGAGATTTAGATTGGCAGCTTGAACATTATTAATTGCCTCTCGTAAAACCTTGGGGTGATTAGCAAATAAAACAAAACTATTATGATTTGTAGAACTGCTACCAACTACAGCAGTAGCTAAATTTGGCGATCCTCCTAAAGACAGAGAGGAAAGAGTGTTACTCACACTCCCTTTCCTGTAAATTAATTTCACGCCTTTATATTGTTCAAAAGTTATATCTTCACCACTAACCGTAGGTTTGTGCCAGAAGCGTTCTAGAAATTCCCTACTAAGGTCAGGATCGTGGGTTGCAAGGGCTAATAATAGCCCAGTTTGTTTGCCATTGCTGCGATCGCGGTCAAAATCCTTTCCCGTTACTGCCAGAGTAATTTCATCCCCTAGCCAGGGTTTAATATCTCGATTGTAATCCAAGCCCGTATTTGCCAACAAGCTTTTTTTGATTTGATTAAATTCAGAGTGCGATCGCCCTTTCTCTTGGAAAGGAGAAAAAACCTGCTGCAAAGCTTCCAACCGATCTGGATTTACTAGCATTGACAGCATAGCAGGCGCACTCTTCGGCACAAAAATTGCAGCCGCAGGAGTACCAGTCGGCCCGCCTTGCAGCAAATTTAGGGGGGTCTTAGTCGTCAGCCAGTAAAAACCACCTGCACTCAAGGCTAATAGGGCAAGAACCCCAGGAATGAGGAAAGAGAAAAATG
This sequence comes from Kamptonema sp. UHCC 0994, assembly GCF_029167235.1. GTDB lineage: Bacteria > Cyanobacteriota > Cyanobacteriia > Cyanobacteriales > Microcoleaceae > Kamptonema. The sequence goes on from NZ_JARFTR010000098.1 coordinate 17,049, forward strand.
AGCGTAACTTCATATATTATAACTATTATTGAGATCCAAGTTTATAGTAATTTTAACTGATAAGTTCTTTGAACAGTAAACTATAGTCGGGATTCGCAACTACCATGCAAACTGCTTCAGTCCTATCTGCTTGGCAACAACTGAGAAATCGCGCCATTACCTGCGAACAAGCACTGCAACACTTGGTAGATAACCAGGGAATTGTGAATTTGCAGTTACTTGACCGAGAAGTAAGCTTTCGATTTTTTCGGGAATTTCCCGATAGAAATATATTACCACCTCTCATTCCCCTATTGTTATGGCGTAACTGCTATTATCTGGGCTCCCCCGTAGAGATATCTGTAGACTCGCTCAAAATAATGAGCGATCGCACTTTGAGCGATATCAAAATTATTCCTATTGATGACAAGAGTTACCGCACCTGGTTTCACAGCCAAAATCTCGATCCTAATCGCATTAGTTCTGCTCCTTTAATTAATCCGATTACCGGAGAATTAGAGCCAGAAGATGTTAGCGAAACCACCGAACTTTACCTCACAAAAGCAGCCGATCAAATTGGTAGAATTAAAACCTTGATTTCGGGGGCGCTGCGAAACCGTGCTAGCGATATACACCTCGAACCTGGAACAGAGGGTTTAAGAGTTCGCTACCGGATTGATGGAATTTTACGGAAAATTACTACTTTTCCTACAGAAATTGGTCGCAAAGTAGTTGTGGCTTTAAAAGTTATGTCTAACATGGACATTGCCGAAAGTCGCCGCCCCCAAGATGGACGAATTGGCGAGAATTATGCCGCCGGTCAAGGTTCAGAAATGGGGTTAGATATGCGAGTAAGTATTTTGCCTTGCGTAGGTGGAGAAAAAGCGGTAATTAGGTTGTTACCTCAAGAAAATCCTTTTAGTGATTTAGATAGCTTAGGATTTGCTCCCAAAGCCCTGAATATATATAAAAGTTGGTTGCAACAACCCCAAGGGATGATTATTTTTACCGGGCCTACTGGTTCTGGAAAAACGAGTACGCTGTATACGAGTTTGCTGTCAGTAGCGACGGAACACATGAATGTTGTGACAGTGGAAGATCCGGTGGAATATGTTTTACCGGGGATTACGCAAACGCAGGTACATGAAAGGGCAGGGATGACTTTGGCGGCTGGTTTGCGGGCAATTTTGCGCCAAGATCCTGATATTATTATGGTGGGGGAAATTCGCGATCGCGACACCGCAGATACAGCAGTGAGAGCAGCATTAACTGGTCATTTAGTCTTGACAACTTTGCACACTAATGATGCCATTGGTGCTATTCCTAGATTAAAAGATATCGGGCCAGATCCGGGTTTAATTAGTGATGCTTTATTAGGAATTGTTGCTCAGCGTTTAGTGAGACGAGTTTGTCCTCATTGTGCCGAACCTTATAAACCAACTCAGGCAGATATGGAGGTATTAGGTTTAGATTGGGAAGATGCAAATCCTTTTGGTTGGCGCAAGGGTAGAGGTTGTGCTAATTGTTTTAATTCTGGTTATTTGGGAAGGGAAGCAATTGTTGAATTGCTGGATTTAGATAATAATATTCGGCATTTAATTTATGAGGGAACAATGACTCAATTGCACCGCTATTTAGTTGAAAAAGGTTTTACTTCTTTTCGGTTAGCAGCAATTGAAAAGGTGGCAAGTGGTATCACTACGGTGGAAGAAGTGCAGCGAGTTTTGCCTCATAGCGCTTTGCACCGCAAGGTTTAATTTTGTTATAGCTAGGGGCTAGGGGCTAGGGGCTAGGGAAAGAAGGGAAAGAAGGGAAAGAAGGGAAAGAAGGGAATAGAATAAGCGAGTTTGGTGGAACTCAGAACATCCTAATCGCCTTGGCGACTGCTATATCAATTTGATGTAGGGGCGAAGCATCCTGGCGATAAATTATCGCTATAAACCAATATTTTGTACCCGAATGCTTCGCCCTTCCAGAGTTTGAAAACTTCATACAATCAACCTTCTACCTCCTGCCTTCTCAATCAATTATAATTGTTAGCAGGTTCCTCATAAGTAGCCGGCTCCTGATAAGTAGCAGAATCCCGTGAATTTCCCCCAGGATTATAAGGAGTAATAGAATCATCATCATTCTTAATCATTCCATAAACAACGTGCCCCGGCTGCACAGGCTTCGCCTTAATACTCCCCTTTCTCCCCTCTAACTCCGGCAACTTCGGAAACTCTTCAACGGGCATTCCCTTCACCGCCTGAGACATAAATTCCCGCCAATTATAAGCAGCGGTACTACTAGCGCCATAAGTCGGATAATTATCATCATTCCCCAGCCAAATGCCCGTCACCACCTGCGGAATATAACCAATAAACCACAGATCGCGAGCTTGTTCAGAAGTACCAGTTTTACCAGCCACAGATCGATCGGACAAAGCCGCCGGCCCTCCCGTACCGCCTTGCACAACTCCCTGCAACATCCAAGTAATAATTGCAGCACTATTTTTATCAACAACTCGCTTAGGTTTAAAATTAGCAGTATAAATCACATCTCCTCGCTGATTAATCACCCGCAAAATTCCGTGAGCCTCGGTATAATTCCCTTGTGCTGCTAGAGTCGCGTAAGCATTAGTTAACTCCAGCAAATTCACCTCAGAAGCACCCAAAGCCAGGGAATAAGTGGGATTGAGTTTAGACTTAATTCCCATATCGTGAGCTAACTTAATAGTCGGATCGAATCCAACATCAACCAAAACTTTCACCGCTACCACATTCACCGAACTTGCCAAAGCATCCGACATCGATCGCCAGCCGCTAAATCTTTTACCGTAATTATTCGGTTGATAGCCATCAAAAATTACTGGGCCATCTTCATAGCTATCGTAAGGCGAAAAACCAGCCGCGATCGCAGCCGTATAAACCAACCCTTTAAACGTAGATCCGGGCTGTCGCTGAGCTTGCGTAGCGCGATTAAACTCGCTCTTTTCAAACTTCGCGCCCCCCACCATCGCCTTAATTTCCCCAGTCCGAGATTCAATCGAAACCAGCGCCGCCTGCTCAAATCCTTGGGCTTGGCCATCCAATTCTACAGCATCCTTCATCACCTTCTCTGCTGCTTTTTGCCACTCCAAATTTATACTCGTTTCTACAGTCAAACCCCCCGCTTCCAAAGCATCCTTAGAAACATAGCGCGGCAATTCTTTGACAATATAACTAGAAAAATAGGGAGCTTGTACCTGAAGCCGTTTCGGAGCACTCGGTTTCACAGCCAGAGGTTGCGCGATCGCATCCCTTTCTTGCGCCTCCGTAATCACCTTAGCTTCCAGCATTTGCTGCAACACAATATTACGGCGCACCTTCGCCGCATTCGCATTCACCAGAGGCGAATATTCACTCGGTGCGGGAGGTAAACCTGCCAAAGTCGCCATCTCTGCCAAAGTCAATTCATTCACCGGCTTACTGAAATAAACCCAAGCCGCATCCGCCACCCCATAAGCACCAGAACCCAAATAAACCAGATTCAAATAGCGCTCTAAAACTTGTTGTTTATTCAATTCCCGCTCAATTTTCTGAGCCAAAAGCGCCTCGCGCACCTTCCGCATAAAACTGCGCTCTTGATTAAGGAAAACAATCCGCGCTAACTGCTGCGTAATCGTACTTCCTCCCTGTACCAAATCCCTCGCCATTATATTAGAAGCGATCGCGCGAAAAATCCCTTGATAATCAACCCCGCGATGTTCATAAAAGCGCCGATCTTCAATGGCAATAAAAGCCTTAATTAACTGTTCGGGAATCTCCCTCAGTTGCAGCTTTTCCCTAGTTGCAGGCCCGCTTTGCAACAAAATCGTCCCATCAGCAGCCTTAATACTCAAAGTCCCATCGCGAGTAAAAGCCGACATATCAGCAATATCCGGCAAAGCTTGCTCCAAACCTCGCAAAGTCCACCAGACATAGCCCAGAGAACTCACGCTAACTGTCGCCACACTCACCCCTACCCAAAATTTAGGGCGACGGTAAAGATTTTTCTTGCCGGTACTCGTTAGAGGGGGGAATTTGGCATCAAACCAAGCTAGCATCTGTCTCAACCCTGACCAATTCCGCTTGACTATATCAGCCTGAGTTGCCTCTGATGGCGGCTGATTTTCCGTCTCAAGTGCAGCACCTTCCGCTGTCAGGGATTCGGCATTAATTGCCACACCTTGCTCTAATTGTTGAGTCGTCGGCGGTGTCGGAACTGCCCCCTCGCTTACAGGTTGGTTGAGTCTGTCGCCATCAGTAGTAGGCGACAAATTTTCATCAAAACTCGCCCTTACAGCGTTGTTGCCTTGGCTTGCCGGATCTTGCATATTTGATAAAGATTCTGCCACGTTAGACTTTTAAACCCACCTGTTAATTCTAGAACGAAGGAAGAAGGAAGAAGGAAGAAGGAAGAAGGAAAAAGGATGAAAAGTTTAGTGATTTAGGAGAGAAGGAAGAGAAATTATGAGCGATCGGTTATAAACTTGATTTGTAACTCAAAACTCTTCCCTAATCCCTAGCCCCTAATCCCTAGCCCCTAGTCCCTAGCCCCTTCTTCCCCCCTAGACCCCTGCGTGGCCTAAGGCTAAGGCAGCCACAAGCATACCTAAAACAAGGAAAGGCTGGGCACTTGCTTGATATTTAACATCATTTTCCAGAGGATTGCGTAAAAAATACATATCTTGGAAAGTGATTTGGGGAATCACCAATAACACGAGGATGACAGCATAAAGATTCTGGTGGATACTAATCAAGTATGCGGCAATTCCCAACTGAAAGATGTCGATCGCGCATACGCAAATCCAAGCCGCCTTATCCACACCAAACATTACAGGCAAAGATTGTAACCCCAATTGGCGATCGCCTTCTACACTCTTAAAATCATTAACAATCGCAATTCCCAACCCTGCCATACTGTAAAACAGGGTCAAAATCATAATCGTTGCATCCAGTTTGCCGAACAAAGCTTGTCCCGCCCACCAAGGTAAGGCAATGTAGCTAGAACCCAAGGCATAATTCCCCAACCAGCCATTCTGCTTAAGTTTCAGCGGTGGTGCCGAGTAAATATAAGCGATCAAACCGCCACCGAGAGTTAAAAGAACCATGATCGGAAACTTATGACCGGCCCACAAATCAAGGGCGATGGAAATGCCGATCCCACCTAGCAACAACACAAAAATTTGAGTAACCACTTGCGGAATCGAGATCGCACCGGAGGGAATAGGGCGGTAGGGTTCGTTAATGGCATCAATTTCGCGATCGTAGAAATCGTTAAGGGTTTGAGTATATCCTGTCATCAATGGGCCTGAGAGCAACATACAAGCCGCTGCTACTAAGACATTTTCCAGCGTCCAAGTGTAGTTACCAGAAGAAGCCGCCCCACACACAACCCCCCACATTAGAGGAATCCAGGTAATCGGCTTCATCAGTTGCAAGCGAATTTTCCAGATAGAAGTTTCGCCCGATGCAGCCCCTTTCATGCCCAACATTTGCCGAGTTTTGGCGGTGCGGCTATCTGTTTGGTCAGCACTAACGGTTGTTTGCTCTGGGGTAGACTGGGAAGGAGAATCAGACATAAAGTTAGCATCTAAAGAAGAGTGAATCCGCCCCTACAGGTTACAGAAAAAATTGACAAAATAGAACAAGTTCCTCAGCAGTTCCCAAACCCATGAATAACAACTTTGACAGCAACTCCCATCAGATTGCCAACTCTATGCTAGACGATTTAATGCAATCCTTGAACCTTGACTCCCATCCACCAAACAACCTTGAATATTCTCACAACAATTTACACGACAGCAGCCAACTCCACAACCTCAATGACCACAATCTAAATCAGACGGGAATCTCAGACTTAACCCACAGCGATTGGGCTGATACTTCGCACAATTTCAGCCAGCAGCCTCCCCAAAGTGACTGGGTTCATCACAGCAACGACACTCACCACGCAGATAGTCAGTGGCAAAATCCAGAAACTGGGTTCGCAGCCGCAACAAGCGATCGCGACAACCACGCAAATGCAGTACCGCAGGTACTTCACTCCTCCCTTTCTCGTTCTGGAGACGGCCCATTTATTAATATAGATCGCAGTGGCGATGTTCACTTGCACAAACTCGACGGAACCACAGAAGTAGTTGGTCATGTGCATGGGCGAGATTTTTACAACTCAGGAGGCGATCATATCGGCTATCTCGGTAAAGACGGACACATTTATCGGTGGGCCGATGACTCTTCTGTAGGACGAGTAGAATCAGGTCACATTTACAGAGAAAATGGTAAAGAAGTCGGTCGGGCCGATACTGATTTAGAGGGTGCAGCACATATGTTATTTGTTGTTCGCGGCGGGACTTATTAGGAAAAAACAAGTTTCAGGAATTTGTATTTTGCTGTTGTAGCAACTTGTATCTTGTAGGTAGGGGCGGGTTCGCCTAGATATTCGATAAGGAACGACAAATTTTATAAACCCGCCCCGGCCATACTTGTCCGATGCCACCTTGTCGGGTTCGCCTAGATATTCGATAAGGAACGACAAATTTTATAAACCCGCCCCGGCTATGCTTGTCCGATGTCACCGGACTTGATCTAGCAGTCGCCAGGTGACTCATGACAATGAGGAATATAGTCGTGGGGAGGGCGGGTTTATAGATATCTGGTTGGGTGCATTTAGATTTAGGCGAACCCGCCCCTACAAGTTTATTGACTAGGATTTACACACATTCATCTACCCAAATTAATACGCAAATGACACCAGCATTACCAGGAAAAAAAGGATGGCTAGCCAAAGCTGGCGACGCTTTTAAAGCTACATTCATGCCTTCAGTTTATAACGCCGATCGCATTGCTGAAACTCAATCCAGAAACACAGATATAACAATAGAAACCAACAAGAAAATCGAAGCAAGCAGACAAGAGCTTCGCCAAAAAGAACTCGTATTACAAGAATTTTAACGCCAAGCAAACCTAGATTTTCAAGCTAATGAAAACGATTTAAACCGTTCCTTACAATCCGAATTGGCAAGACTTAACCGCGAATCTCAAACCCAAGAAGGAATGTTAAATCGTCAAATGCAAGAACAACTTGCACAACTTAACCGCGAATTCCAAGCCAACGAAAATCAACTCACCCGCACCCACCAAACTCAATTAGAAATCTTCCGATCTGACCTTCAGAAATGGTGCTTTGAACAGAACAAAGAACTGCAATTGCAAATCAAACTGCTTGATGCCCAACTTGCCCGCGAACTCCGAATTTATGACAGGCAAACTGCCATTGAAGCCATTCAAGAACAGAAAAGACAAAATAACTCTCCCATTTGGCTAATTGCTGAAGATATTGTCAGTTCCAATCCGGCTCAAAATCCGATTCCCCTGCGAGTTTTCCTCTCGCCTCCTAGCCTGCGATTTGACCGTTCAGGCGACAGTAATGATGCCGCCAAAGGCTTTCCAGAAATGGAAAAAACTCTCGGTACTTACCTGCAACAATTCTTTGAAAAATATGCCGCCCAAGGACGACCTATAGAATTTCTTTCAGGTGCTTGGACGAGCAAATTTTTTCATGGTCAATCGGCCACTAAATCAATGTTTCGCGGCTTGAAAACAGAACCGACTTTAATTTTATAATCGGCAGCAGAAGGCGATTATTTTGAGCTTAGCTTTGGCTATTGGGGTTTAAATTGGGGAACTTACCGCTACAAATCACCTATTGCTATGCTACCTTGGCGAGAGGTACTTTTTGATTTTGCTAAAGATCGGGCTTTGCAGTGGAAATCTCAGCGGGAGGCATACATTGCTGAGGGCAAAAATGCTGAAGAATTCGACAAAATTTACGGAACAGAGACCGTTAATAGTTTTGTAAGAAACTTACAAATTCTTGAGAATGAACGGCAGTGCAAAGAAATCGGCGGCGATCCTACAGAAATCGAACGTCCCTACAGCATTCACAAGAAAGATTATCAAAGATTTCAGCAGTTTATCGGTATTTGTCACTGCTTAATTGCCGGATTGCTAGCGGATGAATACTTTTTGGTTCACGTTTCCCCTGAAGTGCGGCGGCGGCCGCTATTGCCTCAGTTACTCGCCGATTTGCTGCAAGATATTCCTTCTGAAGAACGGGAACAATTAGTCGAAATCGCGATTAATTTCTACGAAGTTCTTTATGATGTTATTGCAGAATCAGAATCGGCATGGATTGCGGAACTTAAGTTAGATTTAGCTGAAGGTTTGCTGAATTTGCCAGATAAACGTTGGGCGGCGGCACAAATTTTTGAGTCGGTGAAAGCTTGGCTAAAATTGCGCGGTTTGTCGGTACCTGAAGGCAACAAGGAAATCTTAGATGCCTTGGATGCGGTTCTAACAATCGACGATCTTAAATATGTAGAAAAACTGAATAGCTGTTTGGCTGCTGTGGGGAAAACTCGCCAATTTAGTGTAATTGATTCCTGTTTTAACCGAGGTATTCAGCGCTGCAAGGAGGAAAAATATGCGGCGGCGATTATTGATTTCAATCAAGCTATTCAACTCAATGCTAATTTGGCAAAGGCTAATTTTAATCGGGGATTAGCTTATGCAAAATTAGGACAGTATCAAGCTGCTATTGAAGATTACACGCAGGTTTTGCGGCTTGAATCTGATAATGCTGATGCTTGGAACAATCGAGGCAATGCTTATTATAAGTTGGGAGAATACGAACAGGCAATCTCTGATTACACTCAAGCATTAAATCTCAATCCTAATTTGTCGGGAGTCGCACACAACCGCGATGTCGCACAAGGTGTTTGGGATGAGAAAAAACGCCAGCAACGGCAGGAAAAAGAGGAAAATCAACGTCGTGCTGAACAAGAACGTCAGCAGCGATTAGAAGAGGAACGCCAACGTCGTGCCCAAGAGGAAGCTAAGGGTAAAGAATTCCAATTCGAGATTATTACTGTTAACAACCGAGGGCAAGAAGCTAGCCGCCAACTAGGGAAAGCTTATCAGAAAGTTACAGACTTGGGAAATGGGGTAAACTTGGAAATGGTTTATATTCCCGGCGGTACATTCCAGATGGGTTCATCTGAAAGTAGTTCAGAACAACCAGTACATCAAGTAATTGTCCAACCTTTTTATCTGGGTAAATATCCTATTACTCAAGAACAATACCAAGCAGTGATGGGAAATAACCCTGCTAATTTCAAAGGTGCGAAACGTCCTGTAGAACAAGTAACTTGGAATGAGGCTGTAGAATTCTGCCAAAAACTTTCTCAAAACACAGGCAAGACTTATCGTTTACCTGCGGAAGCGGAATGGGAATATGCTTGTCGTGCGGGAACTACAACACCTTTCTATTTTGGGGACACAATTACGCCGGATTTAGTTAATTATGACGGCAATAATCCCTACGGTTCTGCACCCAAAGGACTTTATCGGCAAGAAACAACGGATGTGGGGAGTTTTCCACCTAATGCTTTTGGTTTATACGATATGCACGGCAATGTTTGGGAATGGTGCAGCGATCGCTGGCATGATAACTACACTGGCGCACCAAATGACGGTAGTTCCTGGGAAACTGGGGGAAATGATAACCGAGTGCAGCGTGGTGGTTCGTGGGCTAACCATGCGGTCAATTGCCGTTCTGCCTACCGCAGCTACTACTCTATGGGCAGCTGGGACTGGTACAGGGGTTTTCGCGTAGCGTTGGCTTTGGTTCTTCCTGCGTCCCTGTCTTCTCTGTGAGCACTCTTCGCTATCAGAACTACCAGATGGGAATTTGTTAGGCGTATATGAAGAGTCCAGACCTGTTCCCGCGATGGGGGCGACTTCATCCGAAAATAAAACCAAATCGGGTAGCTTGGTAGGAATTCCGAACAGTTGCCCGATTTATAAAAAAATTATGCCATGATAAGATTAACTGAAAAACAAGCCTTTCAAACAAGGGTGTTATTTTTATAAAAATTTTATCAACTAAAACAGCCGAAAAATGACTCAAGCTGAAAAAACATCCCTTTTTCAAAAAGCAATAGAGACTGTAGAATCTCTCTCATCAGAAGAGCAGACTATTCTGATTGATATTATTCAAAACCGACTTAAACAACAGCGTCGAGATGAACTATTGGAAGCAGTTGCAGAGTCAGAGAGAGAGTATGTACTAGGCAATGTGCGTAGAGGCACAGTTGCCGACTTGATGGCGGAGTTGAACGAGTGAAAAATTTAGTTTGGAGTTCAGCCTTTACTCGTACTCTCAAGCGTTTATTGCGCCAAAACCCGCAATTGCGTTCTCAAATTGAGCAAACATTGCAACAACTTTCTGAAGAACCATTTGCTCCTAGTTTACAAACTCATAAACTTAAAGGAGATTTATCGGATCGATGGTCTTGTTCCATTGACTACAGAAATCGGATTGTGTTTAAATTTGTACAAAATTCTGAACTAAATGAAGAAGAGATTTTGCTCCTAACTCTTGGCTCTCACGATGATGTTTACTAAGTTTGTGGTTGTAAGTTGTACTGCTACCAACTCTATTGCTTAAAGTTATACCATGAATGAATTAATGATAACTTTAACAGATAAACAATTCGAGGCGATCGCAACCTCCCTCCAAAAAGCAATAAAATAGGGCTATGTCCACCCCCGATAGAGTTGCCCCATTTACACTGGCATAAAGTTATCATCTAGAACCTCAATGGAAGTGTAAGGACATAATTGAGGAAATACTTCTATCGGTAATCCAGTCTCAATACTTGCACTTTTAACTGCATTTGAATAGCATTTAGCAAATATATCTTCTAGATAGGGTTTGAGGCTGGGGGAATCTTCTATATCTTCGTGAATCCGCCTGCGATGTTCAAAAATGCTACTCTTCCAGCTACGACTTCTTAATTCTGGCTGAAATTGCCATTTAAGTAAGTGTATCAAGACAACAATAAGATCGCTCTTGAAGCTCTTGCGTTCACTTCTCCCCATGCTTTCTATTTCCTCAATCAAGTTTTCCCAGTCAACGTTTGAGAAATCTTGCGATCGCAACTTTTCTACAGTAGTTTCAATCCACTTCAAATAATCCGCTTCATATAAATTTTGCTTGTTAATTCCTAGTTCCTTCACCATGTTTTGATCGCCTTTGTTTATGTTAATATGACTTACATACTCTCTACCAAAAACTAGGGTTTGAGATTGCTTCGTAAGACTCGCAATGACACAATTAAGTTGTTTGTGTGTAAGTCCTGGCTAATTTATTGAGCATTGTCATCGGGTAGAAAGTTAGAATCTAAAACCTCAATAGAAGTATAAGGGCATAATTGCGGAAATACTTCCAGAGGCAATCCAGTCTCAGCACTTGCCTGTTCAATTGCATCCCAATAACATTCAGCAAATACCTCTTCTAAATATGGTTTGAGACTGGGAGAATCTTTCAGATCGTCGCGAATTCGCCTGCGGTGTTCGACGATGCTACCTTTCCAGCTACGGCTTCTTAACTCTGGCTGAAATTGCCATTTCAGTAAGTGTATAATAACTACAACAAGATTGCTCTTGAAACTCTTGCGTTCACTTCTTCCCATGCTTTCTATTTCCTCAATTAAGTTGTCCCAGTCAACGTTTGAGAAATCTTGCGATCGCAACTTTTCTACAGTAGTTTCAATCCACTTCAAATAATCCGCTTCATATAAGCTTTGTTTGTCAATTCCTAGTTTTGTCACCATACTTTTTACCACCCTAAGTCTTTGACTGGCGGGCAAGATGCCCACCCCACAATAAAATTTACTCTTTGTGAAACAGGCATCTTGCCCGTTATTGATATTGGTGCAAGATGTAACTTAAAACGAAATAATCAAGTAACTATTTTGAAACTTCGCACCAGTCACAGATTTTCCAGTTAGTGCGGGAGGTAGCAAAATATTACGTCGCTGATCTCCGGCATCAATAGTAACTTCTGGCCCTGACTGTGTAAGTTTAATTTGTTTTTTGTCAAATCCTGGCAAAAACAAACTAACTTGACGGTCAGCAACGCTGATGGTAATCGGTTTCGGCGCTTCAGTGGCCTTACTAAAATCTGGTAAAGCGTCCATTAATTGCTGCCAGTTATTATCATCTGTTACAGGGATTGATGCTGCTGTTAAAGGCGCAAATTCTGTGGCAATAGTCTCTGTAACTTGGGTTTTGTTAACAATAACACCGCCAACTGTGAGACCGACTTGTTGGGAACTACCCCAGAGATAGCGGGCGGTTGCGATCGCACTTTCATCCCCATTCACCACCAAATAAGCTGCCACTCGATGCGGATCTGCGATCGCCGCCCTACCCTTGTCTAAAATATTATTAACTTGCTGCGTTGGCGCAGCCAAATTGTCCCCCGACCAATCAACATTAAGAACAGTGCTAACTATTGGTTGAATAAACGGCGATAGCGATTTACCCAAATCTGAGTCTGCAAAAACTTGGCGGAAGCGGCGAATATACCAACTCAAAATTTCCGCCATTCCCAACATCCGCAATTCCTCAAGGCCGCCGCTGCCGTCGTAGACAATAACATCGTACTGTCCCGAAGCATCATACTCCCGAAGGGCATCAAGCGCCAAGGCGCTGTCCATTCCCGGCAATATGCCTAATTCTTGACCGTAAACCTGTTTAAAGAAAGGAGTGCGGACATATTGGGACTCAAGATTTTTTAGTTCTTCCCACCTCTTTTCTAGTAGCAGTGTGCTTTGAAACTGCACTGCTTTGAGGTTTGGGGCTATTTCCTGGGGTTCTCCACTCACAGTAGTACCTAGCATGATGCCCAGGGCCGGCCCCGGTTCTTGGCCCGCTAGCAGGACTCGCTTACCAGAGGCGGCAAACTTTTTCGCAGATGCGATCGCGATCGTGGTTTTACCTGTACCGCCTTTGCCCAAAAATGTCAAAATCAAAGCCATTTTCTGTTCCCGATGCCAATAGCCTACAATTCAGCCCAATCCTCTATCAGCGATCGCAGCTATTCTCTCTACTTGAGGACAGCTTGACCGTTGCAGTTTTGTCAGTTCTGGGTTCTTGACTATGTTAGCGATCAGTTAGCCTCAGTGCCATCTCAACAAAGAAGGATGAAGGATGAAGAATGAGATTGCTTTTGAACCAAGCAATCTCATAAAACCCTCAGCACCTATACTAAATAGGTTCTAGCTCGTCTTCAAAGAACCATGTAGCAAAGTTAGCATCATCAAACTTGACAACTACGCCCACTCCGCTGCCATCAACCATTTTGAAGCCATCAACTGTACCGACTGGATTTTGCTTCAATTTGCCGACGATATTTGCAGGTACCCGGTCTCTAAGACGGCGCACCTTGACTCTCTGACCTACTTCTATAGACACTTAAATGTTCTCCTCTCATCAACCAATCCACAGTTTATCTGATTTGGGGGTTGGGCGATCGCAGCAATGGAGTGGAGATTGACACTCCCACCCCTGAAGGGGATGGGATTCTTGAGAGCTAGGCAAGCCTAACGCGCAACGGCTTAGCCAAAAAGCCTATAGACACTCGCTCGAAATCGAGGTTGTGCTTACTTTTCAACAAAATATTTGCAGCGCCATTTAAGTCTGCATTGATTAGTCGCTTATCTTGAGTTTTATACAAACCACGTTTAACCCGCCGCCCAGAAAACTTATATTCTTGCGGGTTGTCGGCATTGTAAACAGGGGTTTGATCTCTGTCCAAGAAACTAGCTTTGCTTGTGTAAGATTCTTCTGTTTCTTGGTAAGCAAGTCCATATCTTTCGCTGAGAGATTTGAGTTTTCCCCTGAAATTCCAGAAGGGAATTTGAACAAAGTTTTGATTGTTAACTCCACCCATATTGACTTCTTGTTTAATGCCAGGATTGTACCCAACAATAATTTTGCCAATCCGATTAGCGATACAGAAGTTGATAATGTGTCTAGCCGCTTTGTTCAGATAGTCTCTAACTCGATTGTTCCGGCTAATAGCAACAGTCGCTTGTTTACGGGTAAATCCCTTAATCCCTCGCCGATCTTTCTCGGATTGCAGTCTGGCGTTTTCCTTGTTATACCAATGGTTAATAGATTTAATTTGTTTACCATCCACAATAAAGGATGCCCCATCGGTACTAATACAAGTTGCCAGATTGTTTACTCCCAGATCGATCGAGAGCGCCTTGCTTGGATCTACTGGCTGTGGCTCTATCTCCGCTCCAGAGATAAATTCAACTTCAAAGAATCGGGCCTCGTATTTAGGATGAATCCGAATTTCTTTGAGATTGCTAATATCAATCCGTTTCGGGAAATTAAGCCATAATTCCCCGTAGATTTTCCTGAACTCGTTAGACATTGGAACTTTGAATTTCCCATTTTTAACAGAGATTCTCGGATGTCTGGTTTGGACTCCAGTTTTCTTGTCTGTACGAGTGGCTGTTCCACCGGGAATCATTAGCGGGAAGTAGCCATCTTTAGGTAGATAGTGAGGCAAGCTAACTTTGGCTTGGTACTGACCTTTATTTTTAAGCTTCAGCAATCCGAAGAAGCTATTAAATGTTCGATCTACTACTTTCAGAGTTTGCTGTCCGATGTCAGTATTTAGCAATTGATAGTTTTCATTGGTTTTGCATTGGTGATAGTTAGATTCATATTTTAGGTGCTTACGTTCGGTAAAGAAATATTGCCGAACGGTATAGAGTCCAACATTGTAAAGGTTTTTAGTGAGTCGGCACAACATTCTCAGAGCCTCGAATTCCTTGACCGTCAGGTTGCGAATTTGATTTTTCTGGGTTGCGTACATTGTTGTTTCACCGATATTGCTACAATTATAGCGAAAATGTACGATTCACTGCGGAAGACAGCCGCAAAAACTCCTCCCATGCCTAAAGGCGATGGGTTTCCGTTTTGGAAGTTTTTATGAACAATGAAAAGAGCGATCGCTCAGCAATCTCAAAACTGTTCAATTCTAATTATCAGGTAGGTTATGTTAGCTAAAAGAATTTTGCCCTGTCTGGACGTAAAAGCTGGTCGCGTGGTCAAAGGTGTCAACTTTGTCGATCTTAAGGATGCTGGCGATCCTGTGGAACTAGCCCAAGTTTATAATGAGGCGGGTGCTGATGAGTTGGTGTTTCTGGACATTACAGCAACCCACGAAGACAGAGATATTATTGTTGATGTGGTATATCGGACGGCGGAACGGGTGTTTATCCCGTTGACGGTGGGTGGTGGTATCCAAAACTTAGAAACAATTAAAAATTTGTTAAGGGCCGGTGCGGATAAGGTCAGTATAAACTCGGCGGCGGTACGCGACCCCGATTTTATTAATCGCGCGAGTTCTCGGTTTGGGAATCAGTGTATTGTAGTGGCGATCGATGCTCGGCGGCGGGTCGATCCTGACAATCCGGGATGGGATGTTTATGTGCGGGGTGGCCGTGAAAATACAGGAAAAGATGCGATCGCCTGGGCTAAGGAAGTTGAACAACGCGGCGCTGGTGAACTTTTGGTGACAAGTATGGATGCTGACGGCACTAAGGCTGGTTACGATTTAGAATTGACCCGCAGTATCGCTGAAATTGTCGAAATTCCGGTGATTGCTTCTGGAGGGGCCGGCAATTGCCAACATATCTATGAGGCTGTAACTACAGGTTCGGCCCAAGCCGCACTATTGGCTTCCCTACTACATTTCGGCGAACTTAGTGTAGCTGAAATTAAGAGTTATCTCGCCGATCGCGAAGTACCCGTGCGAACTCTCTAAACCAAAGGTAAGAAGAAGGCAGGAGGCAGGAGGCAGAAGGCAGGAGGAAATCTCCCCCATCTTCCCATCTCCCCATCTTCCACATCTCCGTAAATTTACTGGTCAGGGCATTCACACCCTCGCTGAAAGTTTGCTAGAATAGAACAAACTGTTACAAATTGTAACTATGCTGGTTCCTATTCTAATAATTGATGTTGCCTTAGTTGCCTGGTCTTTGCACCTGATGCAGGAGGCGATCGCGCACCGCGAATTTTCTCTGATGCTGGCTGGCACCTTAGTAGCAATCTCGGCTGCGGGGCTGGTAGTGGTCTATTTCCTGATGGGGTCTTGTCTGGTTCATTTAACCCAAATGTCCAATCATTCTTATTCGTATTTTTAGAGATTGGTGGTTAGTTTCCAATTTTCAGGGGCGCACTATAATTTAGCCAAGCTTGTTGGTAAAGCCCTGGGGCAATTGTCAACAAGGGAAAGCAAAAAATTAATTTTGTAAATACACTTGACAAATTTTGGTAAATCGATCTATTGTAAAAAACGGTGAAAGAAAGGGGCTATAGCTCAGTTGGTAGAGCACTACAATGGCATTGTAGGGGTCAGCGGTTCGAGCCCGCTTAGCTCCATTAAAATTTTATTGCACAGCGCAGTTTCCCGTAAAATCAGAAAGGAATCAATCTGCAACGATGGGGCTACCTGTGGCAAAGTCAACTGAACCCAGTAACGCTGAAAATTTACGCCCAGAGGCGGCACGTCCTCTTGCTCGCACTCCTCTGTTTGAGCTATGTTTAGAACTCAAAGCCCGGATGGTTCCCTTCTCCGGCTGGGAAATGGCTGTGCAGTACAGCGGTATCAATACCGAACATCAGGCGGTGCGCCGGGAAGCGGGAATGTTTGATATTTCCCACATGGGGAAATTTGGCCTCAGAGGTAAAAACCTGATTGAAAAACTCCAGACTTTAGTACCTTCGGATCTGGGTCGTTTACAGCCCGGTCAAGCTCAATATACTGTCTTGCTAAATGCCAAAGGCTGTATATTAGATGACATTATATTTTATTATCAAGACCCCGACCCTACCACTGGCGAACAGCGAGGGGTGATGATTGTCAATGCTGCTACCCGCGCCAGGGACAAAGCTTGGATTGCGGCATATTTAGAATTGAGTGGGGTGAGTTTCATCGACATCACCAAGGAAAAAGTGTTGATTGCTGTTCAGGGGCCGCAAGCAAAATCATATCTTCAACAATTTGTCAAGGAAAATCTAGCAGTAGTTAAGTTTTTCGGTCATTTAGAGGCAACTGTACTCGGTGAACCCGCTTTTATTGCCAGAACGGGCTACACTGGCGAGGATGGATTTGAGGTGATGGTAGATGCGATCGCAGGGATGGAATTGTGGCGAAATCTACTAGCTGCTGGCGTAACTCCTTGTGGTTTGGGGGCTAGGGATACCTTGCGATTGGAAGCGGCGATGTGCCTTTACAGCCAAGACATTGACGATACTACCACACCCTTAGAAGCTGGATTAGGTTGGGTAGTTCATCTGGATAGTAAGGGCTATTTTATTGGGCGAAAAGTTCTGGAACAGCAGAAGGCGACGGGAGTTTCTAAGCGTTTGGTAGGCTTAGAAATGGAAGGACGACATATCGCCCGTCACGGCTATCCGGTTTTGTCTGAGGGTAAAGTTGTGGGGGAAATTACCAGTGGGACATTATCTCCGACTTTGAATAAGGCGATCGCACTGGCTTATGTTCCAACTTCTTTAGCTGCGATCGGTCAGCAGTTAGAAGTAGAAATTCGGGGGAAAAATTATCCGGGTATTGTTGTTAAACGCCCATTTTATCGCTCTCCAAATCGGTCTTGAAAATGGCATTAAATAACTCGATCGAGGGTACGTAGTTGCGCTTCAGCGCTCTTAAAAGGCCTTTTAAGAGCGCTGAAGCGCAACTACGTACCTAAAATACAGATTTAACGAACTAAAATGAGATTTGACCTAAATTGTGCTAAATATTTTTATATCCTACGATCAAAAGCCTATGCAAAAAAACGAAGGAACCATTGGCGATAGTTCTGGCAGATTTAAGGTAAAACATTCTAGTATAGCTAAGCAAAGTTTGGTTTTAGGCGTGAGGAATTGATAATGGACTTTGAATATCCCCGTGAGTTGAAGTACCTAGATAGCCACGAATATGTAAGGCTAGACGGCGAAATTGCTACCATTGGCATTAGTGCCTTTGCGATCGATCAATTGGGCGATATCGTGTTTCTGGAGTTACCAGAAATCGGTGATGCTTTGGAAAAGGGAGAAAGATTGGGAACTGTTGAATCAGTTAAAGCTGTTGAAGAACTCTATTCGGCGGTTACAGGTACAGTGGTAGAACGGAACAATGCTATTATCGAGTCTCCAGAACAGTTGGCCGAAGATCCTTATGGCGAGGGCTGGTTGTTGAAGGTACGCATTAAAGATGCTGGCGATCTAAATGATGCTTTGTCGGCCGATCAGTATCGTCTGCTGGTAGAGGGAGAATAGAAGACTAGACGGGGATTTAATCCCCGTCACAAATTATACGTTTAATCTTTTCAATCATCTACTTTAAATTTCGATACTTGTTCATAGGTAAGCGGTTTATCTAAAATTAAAACTTGAGTTAAAGGGGATAGAAGTCTATTTCCTAATATTTCTAATTTTGCAAAATTGATGTTATCATTAATGCCAGAAACCGTGAAATACAATAACATCAAGATGGGAATAGCAAAGGATAGAACGCTCAGTAAAAGCTTTTGCGCTTGCGATATTTTTAGCGATTTTAAAGTCTGCTATTAATATCTGATAATAGCACAATGCTGAGATGCAGAAGAGCGATCGCACTCCCCGTGACGGAGTAGCTGCCCAATAAAGTTGCCAAAGCGCGATCGCGATCGCTGATAATTTGGCAAAATGTTACAAAATAATAAGCACTCAGTTCTGGAGAATCACCCTTGACACCCTACAGCCCTCAAATTAAGCCCACTCAGCAGCCAACTCCTGCCTCTACAGATGGCTTTGTAAATCGGCATATTGGCCCTAATCCCGCTGAAGTCCAGCTTATGCTGGATGTTTTGGGATCTCCCACCCTTGAGGATCTGATTGACAAAACTGTACCCCAAGCGATTCGGATGAAGCAACCCCTCAAATTGCCCGCAGCCGCAAGGGAATATGCCGCGATCGCGCAACTTAAAGAAATTGCCTCAAAAAATCAAGTATTTCGGTCATTTATCGGCATGGGATATTACGACTGCATCACGCCGCCAGTAATTCAGCGTAATATCCTCGAAAATCCAGGTTGGTACACAGCTTATACGCCTTATCAAGCCGAAATTGCCCAAGGTAGATTAGAAGCTTTGCTGAATTTCCAAACCATGATTATTGACCTCACAGGATTGGAAATTGCTAACGCTTCCTTACTCGATGAAGGCACAGCAGCGGCAGAAGCCATGACTATGACTTATGGCATCAGTAAAAATAAAGCCAAAGCATTTTTTGTTTCTAAAGATTGCCATCCCCAAACTATAGAAGTCGTGCAAACTCGCGCTAAACCCTTGGGTTTTGATATTATTATTGGCGACCATCAAACCTTTGAATTTGACAAAGAAATTTTTGGGGCGCTGCTACAATATCCCGCTACCGATGGCATAATTTATGATTATAAAAGTTTCATCGAACAAGCCCATAATCGCGGTGCTTTAGTAACAGTTGCCGCAGATATATTAAGTCTTTGTCTGCTTAAACCTCCCGGTGAATTTGGCGCTGATATTGCCGTAGGTAGCACTCAGCGCTTCGGAGTACCGATGGGATATGGGGGGCCTCATGCAGCTTATTTCGCCACGCGAGAGGAGTTTAAACGGCAAGTTCCGGGGCGAATTGTGGGGGTTTCTAAGGATGTAAATGGGAAACCAGCTTTACGGTTAGCACTGCAAACTCGCGAACAACATATCCGCCGCGATAAAGCTACTAGCAATATTTGTACTGCTCAAGTTTTGTTAGCGGTAATGGCTAGTATGTATGCTGTCTATCATGGGCCGGATGGATTGCAAAGAATTGCCGAAAAAGTACATAATTTGACTGCTATTTTAGCAACTGGATTGAAAGACTGCGGCTATAAAATTAGTCCTGCACCTTTTTTTGATACACTGAGGATTGAATTGGGTGCTAAATCTCTGCAAGAAATTCTTCAAGCTGCTGATTCACATCAGATTAACTTACGAATTTTTAATGAAAACACTGTAGGAGTTTCTGTTGATGAAACTACGGACATTAAAGACTTACAGAGTGTTTTGACTATTTTCGGAGAAGTTGATGCTAACAGTAAAGATTTGTTAGAAGTTGTAAAGGATAAATTGCTAGTTGCCTATCAACCTTTTGCCCGTACTAGCAGTTATTTAACTCATCCTGTATTCAACCGCTATCACTCGGAGACTGAACTTTTGCGGTATTTGCACCGACTGGAAAGTAAGGATTTATCGCTAACTACATCAATGATTCCTTTGGGTTCTTGTACGATGAAATTAAATGCAACTTCGGAGATGTTGCCAGTGACTTGGCCGGAGTTTGGCAAACTTCACCCTTTTGCACCTTTATCGCAAACTCAAGGCTATCAAGTTCTGTTCCAGCAACTTGAAGAATGGCTAGCTGAAATTACTGGTTTTGCTGGCATTTCTCTACAACCAAATGCAGGTTCTCAAGGCGAATATGCAGGATTATTGGTGATTCGCCAATATCACGAAAGTCGAGGTGAAAGTCATCGCAATGTTTGTTTAATTCCCCAGTCTGCACATGGTACAAATCCGGCGAGTGCGGTGATGGCAGGGATGAAAGTTGTGCCTGTTGCTTGCGATGACCAAGGCAATATTGATATTGAAGACTTACAGAATAAGGCGGAAAAACACAGCGATGAACTAGCTGCTTTAATGGTGACATATCCCTCTACTCACGGCGTTTTTGAAGAGCAAATTCAGGAAATTTGCGAGATTGTTCATGCTAAAGGTGGACAGGTTTATATGGATGGGGCTAATATGAATGCCCAAGTGGGTTTGTGTCGGCCGGGAGATTTTGGGGCGGATGTTTGTCACTTAAATTTGCACAAAACTTTCTGCATTCCTCACGGCGGCGGCGGCCCAGGTATGGGGCCAATTGGGGTGATGTCGCATTTGGTAGAATTTTTACCCAGTAATTCTGTTCTTAACAGTCAACAGTTAACAGTTAACAGTCAACAGTTAACAGTTAACAGTCAACAGTTAACAGTTAACAGTCAACAACAATCAATGGGTGCTGTTTCGGCTGCGCCTTGGGGAAGTGCTAGCATTTTGACTATTTCTTGGATGTACATTCAGATGATGGGTGGAGAGGGTTTAACTGAGGCAACTAAGGTAGCAATTCTTAATGCTAATTATATTGCGCGACGGTTAGAAAGTTACTATCCTGTTTTGTATAAAGGCAAGGCGGGTTTTGTCGCCCATGAGTGTATTTTGGATTTGCGATCGCTAAAAAAATCCGCTGGTATTGAAGTGGAAGATATTGCTAAGCGTTTGATGGATTATGGTTTTCACGCGCCTACTGTTTCTTGGCCTGTTGCGGGTACGGTGATGGTGGAACCTACGGAAAGCGAATCGAAGGAGGAATTAGACCGTTTTTGTGAGGCGATGATTGCGATTCGCAAGGAAATTGAGGAGATTGAAAATGGTAAAATGGATACTACCAATAATCTGTTAAAAAATGCGCCGCATACGGCAGAATCGCTGATGGCATCTGAATGGAATCATCCTTATTCTCGCGAAGAAGCTGCTTATCCTGCGCCTTGGACGCGGGAACATAAGTTCTGGCCGGCGGTGGGACGAATTGATAATGCCTTTGGCGATCGCAATTTTGTCTGTTCTTGTTTACCAATGGAAGCGTATAGCTAGGGGCTAGGGGCTAGGGACTAGGGGCTAGGGGAATAGGGGAATAGGGGAATAGGGGGAAGAGAATAAGTGGGTTTCAGTAGTTTATGATATAAAAAATTGAAGATTCTTATTCTTTTTCCTTTTTCCCTGTTCCCTGTTCTTTATTCCTTCGCCACCACGCGATCGCGACCTTGAAATTTGGCTTTATATAGGGCCTGATCCGCAGCAGCAATCAAAGTTTCCGGCAAACCCTGAGCAGCATCTGCACTAGCTACGCCTAAACTGAGGGTGATATACTCGGAGACCAAAGACTTTTTATGGGGAATTGCTAAGACCTGGATGCGACGGCGAATTTCCTCTGCCACTGCGATCGCATCCACAATGTCTGTATTCGGCAGAATAACCGCAAATTCTTCCCCTCCATATCTCGCTACCAAATAAAGGCGTTCCGGCGGAATTTCACGGCAAGTATCGCGGATGGCAAGAGCTACTTGTTGCAAACAAGTATCACCTGCTTGGTGGCCGTAAGTATCATTATAAGCTTTGAAACAGTCTATATCACATAAAATCAAAGATAGCCGTATTGGTTCAACAATTAACCGCTGCCACTCTTGAGTGAGAACTTCGTCAAATCTACGGCGGTTAGCTATTTTTGTCAAGCCGTCCAAGGATGCCAAATTCTGTAATTCTTGGTTAGCTAATTCTAACTGCTGATAGAGTTGAGATTGCTCGATCGCGATCGCGATTTGAGTAGCCAATTGTTTAAGCAATTCCATCTCCCAAGACTGCCATTGCCTAGTCTCCTGGCAATGGTGAGCAATCAGCAAACCCCATAAACTATTTTGAGTTTTACCTTCCCAATCGACAACAGAAGAGGAAGGTGATTTTTTAACTTTTTGGTCTGTTTGAATAATTGGCACCACTAAATTTGATCTGACGTGACAGTTACTTAACAAATTGATGTGACACTGATTTAAGCCACCATTATAAATATCCTCTACAGCTCTAATTCTACCTTTTTGGTACTGCCCTACATAGGTTTCCCCAAAACAAGGATCGTAGATATTTGTATTCAAAATTGATATTGTTCCCTTATTCAAGGATTCTACCACAACATCACCGCTCCAGTCTGGTCGAAAACGGAAAATAATCACTCTATCAGTTTCAAGAAATTGTCTTACTTCCGCCGCCGCAGTATTAAGAACCGCCTCTAAGTCCAAGGAAGAGCGAATCCTAGCTTGAATTTGTCCCACTAGGCGTTCCCGTTCCGCTTGTTGGCAAAGTGAAATTTGTGCGAGTTTACTTTCAGTAATGTCTAAAACATAGCCATCGTAATAAGAAATTTCGCCAATACTATTGCGTACAACTGAGGTAAAATCGTAAACCCACCGACTTAAACCATCTCCTTTAACAATCCGGTAATTTTGTTCAAAAGATTTCACCCCTGCTTCGCTATAACTTTTGACTTCTGCCATAACTCTCGCCAAGTCTTCTGGATGGATAATATTAGCATAAAACAATTTCTTGCTAATAAAATCGCTGGCTTGATAGCCGAATTGAACGACATTTTGTGATACATATTCTACCGGCCATTTTTCTTCTGGTTTCCAACGAAAAATTGTAACTGGGCCATTTGTAAATAAGTGTTCCTCTCGCTCTAAAGCTTCTTCTGCCAGCTTATTGCTTTTGTAATCTTGCGTCAGTTTTTGTCTGTTAGTTTCTGGTTGGTGTTTCTGGCAATCTTCAAGACTTTCCGAGCTTATTTTTACTTCAGGAATTTGCCAAGATATGACTTCACAAATTAGTATAATTAGTGGCAATTGGCAATTGCCAATTACTAATGCTCTTTCTCTGACGAGCTCTTCCCCAGTTAGTGATGGCAAGGGGTGTAAGATCGATTTTACGACCATAATGCTACCATCTTTACAAGTTATACATCCTTCTCCTAATGCAGAGTTTGGAGGTGAATCGCTGCTTGCTTGATGTACGAAAGCGCAAAACTGCTCTTGTAGGCGCTCTCGATCTTCTGAGTTGAAAATGTTAAAAATTGGTTCGGAAGTCAACTCTACTTGACTATAACCGAGGCGGTTTGCACCGAATTGATTTACGGAAAAAATAATTCCTTTAGCATCTATAACAAAGCAGATACAGGGAAGATTTTCCCACAAAATCCGATACCACCCCAGTTCTGGCGTTCCTACTTTTGAAAATTCTTGAATCTGGGGAACGCTTGTACAGTCGTCGGGGGAGTGGAGGTTCTCTCTTTCTGGTTCGCTTGAGTGGGATTGTCTGATCAACACTTTTGGCTTAAATCGTTTTTTCTCAAATATATCTATGTACTCATCTTCAGCTTTGACTTGAAACTAAAATAATGCTTTTGATTCAAAAAAGCTGCAACTTGTAACAAATTTATAACCTCTTCAGGTTAACTGTTACGGATGTTGGTGCATTCTCTGTCTCGAAGCTCGGCAGTCTGCGATCTCATCACTCAGAGCAATAAGCTCTTCATTAAGGTAAATTTGCCTCTTTTTTCTAGTATCCTACACAATGGAAGAAATCGGGAGCAAAATATTTTCTACAATACATGATAAAGCAACCGCTTTCGTCGGTTAGGGGCTAGGGACTAGGGGCTAGGGACTAGGGTTGGATATATTAAATCTTAAATTTAGAATGCTTAACACCTTACCCTATTTACTGACTATTGCCTTCTGCGATCGCAACTTCCAATTCTTCTAACGCCTGAAGGTTTCCCACCACCCAAGAACGGGCTACCGCAGCGGGTATAATCTCAGTAATAGCTATCTGCGAAAAAGTAGGACTAAGATCGGATTTGACATACTCTCCATCCCTCAGCAAATAAATAGTTAGCCTCCCACTATCATAAACCCATACTTCAGGAACTCCTATTGCTTGATATGCTTCCAGAGTTGTTTTAGAACTAACATCAGCTTCGATAGCCAAATCGGGAGGAGGATCGTTAGGTTCAAGTCGGCGACAGCCAATCATCCGCTGATAATTCTCAATATAAAAACAAGCATCGGGTTCAACGCCTGCTCTACCTTCTTTTTTAAAGGTAGTAGAGCCAAAAGGTTGATAACGAATGCCGGCCGCCCTAAGCAAAGTTTTGACAATATCTGAAATTAAATCTCTTGGAATTTCGTGTTCGGGTAGGGGAACCATAATTTCTAAAGTACCTTTGCTATAAGCAACTCTCGCTCGTCGTTTTTGTCCCAACTCCTGTAAAATTGACTCAAATTCCTGCCAACTCACATTTGTGATTGTGACGGCACTACCGGGAGCAAACTTCATTAGACTAATAGGTTTGGCAACCAAAGTTAAAGTGCTCATAAGCAATTCCAAATTAAAAATTTTAATTTTGTCTGAAAATCAAAGAAAACTGTCAAGTCTGCGCTATTATTAGTAGAGGAGATATTGCCTCCCACAATCTTTGAGGCGGATAAATTTAGTTTAACGTTTTTCTAGCTACAGGTCAACCCAATGCCGATTTCTAAAATAGAAGCCAAGCAACTACTCGAACGTTTTGTTTTTGACGACGATAGTCCTCAAGACTGGGTACATGATGTTTGGGGATTAAGTCCAATGCTGGGAGAAAGTGCAGCCAAATTGCTAGGTGTCTTTGCAGCTTTAATTGAGTGTTGTCCTGAAGAAGAATTGGAGAATTTACTTAAAGAGTTATATCAGCAGTATTTTGAATAACTTTATTGGTATGGCTAATTGCTAATTGCTAATTGCTAATTGCAGGACTTACGCAGACCGAGGCTAGAAACCGGGTTTCTTCGTAAATCTCTAGTTGAGAAACCAACAATTTTTCACAGAAACCCGGTTTCTTTGCGTAAGCCCTACTAATTTTGTAGGGCGATTCTTTCCTCTTCCTTCTTCCTTCTTCCTTCTTCCTTCTTCCTTCTTCTTAACGCTTCACGACAGCAAAACTAGCAATCTTCCAAGGTTTAATCTCAAAACCTTGCTCATTTCTCAAACAATCTTCTTTTTCCCTCTGCGGCTTTGCAGTTTCTTCCTTATTCCCGGATTTTTCTAATAAATCTACTGAATGCACAATCGCCAACCCCAAATCGCTTTTCAATTCTAACCTCCCCTCTCCCCCGCAACACTCATAACACCGTAAAATCCAAATATTCTCATCATCCTCCGACTGCTTAAATGCCATCAAAACTAAATTTTCCCCGGATAAATCCAACAACTTACTCACAGGTGGCAAAATCTTACCTCGATTTTCTCCTATGGGCAAAACCTTCACCTTTAACGGCAAATTCAACTCATAGCCACGTCTAACTGTACGAGCATTTTGCCAATTTCCTGCGTGAGGATAAATGCTGTAAGTAAATTTATGAATCCCTCGATCTGCTGCTTCATCTGGCCAAGTGGAACCCCGCAACAAAGTTAGTCGCAATTGATTTGATGCAGCGTCATAGCCATATTTACAATCATTCAATAAACTAACGCCGTATCCATCAACACTTATATCTGCCCAGCGCAAAGCTGGTACTTCCCATTTAGCAAAAGACTGATTTTGTTCAGATGTTAATCGCGTTTTGCGCTCAATCGCACCGCAAGGGATTTCATAGGTTACTGCCTCTGCTTCTAAATTAAGTGAAAAAGCTGCCTTAACTAATACATGACGTTCTTGCCAATCTACAATCGTCGTAATTTTCAACACCTGCGACGACTCTTGGATGATGTAATCTTGGCAAAATTCTGACTTGCCAATTTGTCGTACTACTCGCAATCGCTGCTGTATTTTTCCTTGTTCTATCCAATGAATATCTTTTAATATTGGCGTAGGTAAAGGATGTTTGGCATAATTCGGATCGATATTCCAAGCATCCCAGTATTGATTGCTATCTTTGAAAGCTTGGAGTTGATTACCACCGCCTATATTGAGAATTTCTCTGGTGTTAGCTTTATCATAAATACTGGATAAATTGCCAGTATTGCTCTCCACTTTTACCCGGATAAATTCATTCTCTAAAATCCAATCTTTTGGCTCAAAATAGTTTTTTTCTTCAAAATCTCGATCTTGTGCTATAATTACGGGTGTAACCTGGGGCAGCTTAACTTTTTTCTGGCTTTCTTCCTCAACCGGGGCATTTTCAAGGGTTTCAGCTTCTTGGGGATATAACCAAAACAGCCGATAGCCAACAGGCGGTATCTCTGAGGCTAAAAATAGCAGTGTAGACGGCGACTGATGGTCAGCCGCAGATAGCTGCGATGTCAGCCTTTGTCCAGACAAATCACAAATTTGCCAGTCAAGTTCCCCTTTGCTTGTTAAGTGCATAGGAGTCGGTAAAGGTATAGCGACTACCTCCGACCGCGACCAGTTAAGGGTATTGAAAATCAGAAGCGGTTGCGCGTCTGGGTACGGCGGCGGAGGTAAGGTAATTTGAGATGCGATCGCATCCATCGCCGCCGTCAATATTTCCTGACCAACCTGTTCCACCTCTGCCCAATCTTGATTGGCATCCAGGTAAACTTGACCGATGGAAGAACCGGGCAAAATATCGTGAAATTGGTTAAAAAGTACCTGTTTCCAAGCCATCTGTAATTCAGCTTGCGGATAAACCATACCTGCGCTCAGAGTTGCCAAGGCAGCTAACAGTTCAGCTTCATATAATAACCCTTCACAATAACGGTTCCATCGCTTTTGGTCGGCATGACTCGTGTAACAGCCGCGATGAAATTCTAAGTAAAGTTCGTCATTCCAAACGGGAATTGGTGATTGCATATCTGTCTCGCTTGCTGAGTGAAACTCTCCCATCTCTCGTGACAACTTACCCCTAATTAACGATAAATAATCAACCGCCTTAGTAAATTTCAATTCGGGAAAAAATGGCGACAGTTGCCAACGCTTAGCGACTTCTAACATATCGCGAGTCGGGCCACCACCATGATCGCCAACTCCCGGCAACCAAAGAGCATCTTTCAAACCTGTCTTTGCTTCCCAATCGCAGGTATAATTTGCCATCTTTACTGCTTCAATGCCTTCCCCAATCGGTGCAGACATCAAGCTAAATATTTGAGAGCCATCTGGTGACTGCCACCAAAATACACTATGAGGAAATTCGGTTGTATCGTTCCAGCGTAGCTTTTGCGTGACAAAGTATTCAATTCCGCCTTGCTTGAAAATCTGGGGTAACTGCCAACAAAAACCGAAAGTATCCGGTAGCCAAGCTACGCGCATCAATTCTCCAAATTTTTCTCGCGCGTAACGCTGACCGTAAAAAACTTGTCGCACAATTGACTCGCCAGAAATTAGGTTTAACTCTGGTTCCACCCAAGTGCCGCCGACAATTTCCCATCGACCGGCGGCGACTTGTTTTTTGATGTTTTCAAACAAGTCGGGGCGGTGTTTTTCTATCCAGGCGTAAAGCGCGGGTGTCGAATGGCAGAAAATTAAGTCGGGAAATTCTTGTAATAGTTGGAGTGCTGATTCAAATGTCCGCTGGGCTACTTCCCAAGTTTCGCTAACTGGCCATAACCAAGCTAAGTCTAAGTGAGCGTGTCCGACCAGGTGAATTTGAGATTGCTTAAGGGAAGATTGAATTGTTGTTTGAATTGGCAAGGCTGGGGAAAGTAGATTTTGAAGAGGGGTTTCTATATCTCCTTCTAAAAGAGATTGCCGAAGAGCGAACAGCGATCGCTCAAACTTTGCTCTATCTGACAAGACCTCCCAATCAATTAATTCAATTAAAGAATCTAGATTATCCCCCTTGACAACAGCAGGAGGGGACAGTAAGATATTTGTGCTGGGGTGTTGGGAATTTTCAAATCTAATTAAGTTTTGCAAATTTTCTAATTCGTCAGCAACTAAACCGGGGTCGAGACAAGCCGGGTCGGCTGATTCCCAAAGCAAGAGCGATCGCGTCAAAGCACCAGCATCGTGACCTGGACTTACTAAGCGCAAAGCTAGTATAATTTCTTCACCTGGTATAGCCGTCTGTTTAAGCAAAACTCGCGCCGAGGAGTCAAATAGATCTCCCGCTTGTACTAACTCGCCGTTAACAAAAATTAAGACTGCTTGAGCCCACCAAGTCAGGCTAACGCGCAAGGATAAACCAGCTAAAGGATAGCCGTACAAATTGTGGGGAACTACAATTCTTTGCCTTAGCCAGAGAACTTGCTGACCAGACGACCAGGCGATATGTTTTCGATCGTTAAGTTTGGCAATAGACCAGCAGTCTAAATCCTGAAGTTGCGCGATCGCCAGATATCCTTCCCAAAACCCCCAATTAGCCAGAATATCAAGCCGAGTCAACCGCCGCAAGTTCTTAATAGCTTCAGAAATCTTATCAGTGGCAGGTGGCATAGAATCGCTCATATTTCGCTAAAATTTCAGTGGGAAGGACAAGGAATATGCGATCGCTCTAAAAATCTAATAAAATCTAAATCTAAATCTAAATTATGTCTTCTTCTTACAACAAACGCTACCAAAGCAGATTGCTCAATTTTATCTCAGAGCAATCCCGCAAAGTCGTTGACAAATGCGACCTCGCCTTGCGACACTTGAAGGTGGCAGCCAGCGGAGCATTACAGGCAACTTTATATCCAGTTTATCTCCTGCTACAAACAGCACGCACCCTCGGCCTCAGACTCCAGCAAGCCAAAACAACATCAGTATCACAATTGGGCGAATCTGTCAAGGAAGAAATCGAAAACCCTCCCGAAACCGATAAACCCATTCAACAAGTTTTGTCATTTCTGAAAGAATTATACCTACCTGCGGCCACAACTGAGCCCACAGTACCAGAAATATCTGAAATTTATCCAGGCAAAGTAGCCTTCACCTCCCCAAACCCAGGGGAAAATGGACAAGCAGACTTGTCATTATTTAAAGATTTAATCGCAACTTCAGCCGATACCCTCACCGAACTTGACAAACCATCCAACTCAGGCATACTAGCACTAAGCCCTGCGCCAGAAATTCCAGTATCCCATCAACCGCAGATTTTGGGAATCGCCACCGCCCTCGCTACCCGCACCTTGGTACTTGTCGCCCCTGAAAATCAAACCTTAGACATCTTAACAGCCCAGCAACAAACAGAAATTCAAGCAAAAATACTCACCGAAGTCGCAGCATACTGGCAACAACGGCAACTGCAAGCCGAAAGGCAACAGCAATTTACCACAGACCTACAGCTAGTCGCAAATCAAGCTAATTTATTGCCATTACTGCGCCAATTTGTGCGAGTAATGGCTTGGGTACAAACCAGCCCCGTCGCCGTGAAAGTAAATCTGTTCGGTGAAGCCAAATTGCCCAGAATAGGTTATAATGGTCAGATACCAATTTCCAATTACCAATTGGGACTGGAGACTGGAAATTACCAATTACCGATTACCAGTCTCCAATTTACTTATGGGGAAAAAGGGAAAGTACCGTTACCGATTATCAATCCCGTTTTAGCCAAGGACAGAAAAGGTAAAGTACCATTCCCGATTCCTACTCCCCCCCCAACCGACGCACAGGAGGGGATGCCATCATTACCGATTACCAATCCCATCCTAGCTCAGGAAGGAAAGCCGGGGCGGCTATTCCCGCTCATTACCTCATCTTTACAAGAGGCGATCGCAGAGCAAGAATCACCCCAAACGCCCCTAGCTAATTATATCAAGTATATAAAGCGTTCCTCACCAGCATTCCTGCAAAAACAGCAAAAATCACCAGCAATCGCGAAGTCAGAGCCGGAAAAATCCGAATTGGTAGGGATTGAGAAATTTGAAGAAAAATTTGAACAAGTTGTCGAATTGATTTTGTCCGCAGTTGATTACTTCTTTGACGGCAAAACAGAACAAAGTGAGAAAGAAATTGCCGAAGCTATTTATGCAAAGTATAACCAATCTCCCCTATTAATCCCAGAACTTGAAGCAAATAGCGATCGCCCCCACGAACAATCTTGGCTAACCTGGAGCGCTCTACTTGGCGAAATCTCCCTGGCCCCCAGAATAATAGATAACAACCCTCCCCCAGCCGAAATCAACTTAGTAAGCGCTCTAACCGTAACACCCAGCTATACCCCATCCTCAGAAACCGAAGAATTAAACCCAGCATTCGTAACAGCACAGGCTACAGCAACATCCAGCTATGCCCCATCCTCAGAAACCGAAGAATTAAACCCAGCATCCGTAAAGACACGGCCTGCTAATGCACAAAACATTGCTAAAGTCAATACCTTTGCCGCCAAAACTCAACAGACAACAAGCGCCGTCGCCACACGAGAGCCAGCAAAAAGTAGCTCAGTCAAACCAGCACCCGACTGGTGGGAAGCCCAAGTAATCTCCAGAGGATACATCAAACACCCCCTAGAACAAGCCCTAGAATGGGTGGACATCGCCATGCTATGGCTAGAAGAAGTCGGGTTAGGAATTTGGAACTGGGGAAAAACCGAGTTGGACAAAATTTTCAACAGCAAAAACTGACCGATCTTTAGATATTATAAAAAAAGTTGTGGCAATCGTCGCAACAAATCAACTCAGCCTTTTACATCCCTGGAGAGAAATACTGTGCTCACCCTTAAGATCGTCGTTAATGTTGTTGTGGTGTTCTTTGCTTGTTTATTCATTTTTGGATTTTTGTCCAACGACCCCGCCCGGAACCCCAACCGTAGAGACATGGAGTAAACCAGCGGTAAAATCCTACTGGGCAGCTATTGTAGGGGGTAGCGCGATCGCTCCCCCGATCGGAGTTGTAATAAGTACCAAAAATAGATAAAAGCTTGAAAATCATAGCTGTTTGTTATACTTTGCCTCGCTCACAGGCGAGGTTATCTTATGGCTGAATTGACTAGCTAAATTGATGCGATCGCCACCTACATCTCTTCACTCAGACATTTTTAATTTTGAATTTGCAATTTTTAATTCCCTATGCCCTATCCGGTACCGCCTCCAGAACCCCCTGCAATTGTCCATACCCAGCAGGTTGAGGATATCACCCCGACTTGGGAGGACAGCAACGCGGCACCAATAGCAAAATCAATCCAGTCAGTCAAAGCTATTACACTTCAACAGCTACCGGAACCCAACTTTAGCCTAGAACAGACAAACTCAGCCGAAGTGCTGGGGCCGCCAATAGAAACGGGTTTATCGGCCACGCCAAGGGATGAACTAGCTAATTTTGACAGCAACGACGCTGTAATTGTGGGGTTTACCAATCCAGAAGGATCTGTTTCAGAGGCACAGGAACCACAAAGCAGAGAAATTGAAGAGTTCTCCTTCACAACTTACCCCCTAGCACCTGTGGAAGGTGCAATCCCAAAACGCAATGGCGACCCTTTAAAGCTGGCTCAAGGAACGCCGGAAGCCTTGCCTACAGATGTTCCCAGCGATTCTCGACCAGAAGAAATACAACCAGCGAAGCCTGAAAACCAACCCCAAGGAGAGGGGGAAACTGAGAAAGGGGGAGATATCGAGATTCCCACTCCCGAAGAAACACCACAGGAAACTCCACCCGATCGCCCACAGCCTCAACCCCCGACTCCCCGTCCCCCCAACTCCCCGACTCCCCGTCCTCCCGTTCCCCCGACTCCCCGTCCCCCCATCCCTCGTGCTACTGATACTGTAGAAATTAAAGCTGATAGACAAGAATTTGACGATCGCCAGCAAGTAGTGACGGCGATCGGTAACGTAATTGTTAGGTTTCAGCAAAGTGTAATCGATGCCGATCGCGCAGTGGTGAACTTGCTAACAAGGCAAGTAGTCGCGGAGGGTAATGTTGCCTACAGACGAGGGCAGCAAGTCGTGCGCGGCGATCGCATGGAATACAATTTAGGTTTGAACTCAGGCGCGATCGCACAAGCTAGAGGAGAACTTTTTATCCCCACCGCAGGTTCCGATCTCGCCCCGACATTGCCCACAGACATTAGTGCGGGCGGGCTTTTAGACGAACCTCTTAGCGATCGCATTCTCAGTCAGCAACCCGTGCGCGGAATTAGGGCAACTCCCGGTGCTAACGTTGTGATTGGTGGTAGGAGAGGGCAATTTTTCACCTTTCCGCAAGTAACAGGTACTGTCAACCGCGTGCGGTTTGAAGCTGAAAGACTGGATATTAAACCTGACGGTACTAGGGTAGCGACTAATATTCGACTGACTAACGATCCGTTTTCGCCGCCCGAATTTGAGATCAGAGCCCGAAGTGCGGTAATTAGGCAGATTTCACCCACTGCACAAGAATTGGTAACAACTAAGCCGCGCCTGGTTTTTGACCAAGCGATTAAAATACCTATATTCCCGCAACGGCAAGTGTTTGACAGTCGCAAGCGGAATGGCCCTTGCTTGACATTCGGCTTCGATCGCGGCGATCGTGGTGGATTATATGTTGAATGTCCTTTTGATGTATTTACTGGCGGATCGGTGCAACTGAATGTTACTCCCCAGTTTTACATTCAGAGAGCGATCGAGAAACACGATAACAACCCTTTTTTCCCCGACAACTACGGGATGAGGGCCACCTTGAGTGCCGACTTGGGCTCGCGGACAAAACTCCAAGGGACAGCGCAAATTCTCAACTTTGACCAATTCCCCAATCTCGACGAAGAGGACTTTCGGGGTAACTTGCGGTTGCGGCAATATGTGGGCAACCATACGCTAACGGGGGAATACAGCTTTCGCGATCGCTTATTTAACGGCAGTTTGGGATATCAAACCGTCCACAGTAGCGTCGGCGCAGTCTTAGCCTCCCCCGTCATTCCCTTGGGTGACAGCGGCATTAATGTTAGCTATCAAGTTGGCTATCAGTTTATCAATGCTGATAGCGATCGCCCTGATTTACTCCCCCTATTCCGGCCTAATAACCGCGTCGATCTCAACCGCTTTCAAGCCAGCATCGGCGTAAGTCGCGGTTTTAACCTTTGGAGTGGGAAAGCCTTACCTCGCACACCCACACAGGGTTTGAGATACACAGCTAGGCCAGTAGTTCCCTTTGTGCAACTCGCATTAGGAGTCAGGGGTGTCACCAGCATCTACAGCAACGGCGATTCGCAAAACTCCGTTGCTGGTAGTATTGGCATCCAAGGGCAATTTGGTCATTTCGCTCGCAGATATTTAGACTACACTGCATTTAACGTCACTTACACCCAGGTAGCGCGGGATGGTCTGTCACCATTTTTATTCGATCGCCTAGTGGATTTGAGAATCCTCTCCTTTGGAATCGTACAACAAGTTTTTGGAGGTTTCCGAGTTGGATTTCAATCAGCAATTAATTTAGAAAGCAGTGAAGTTATCAGTACAGACTACACTTTGGAATATAGCCACCGCACCTACGGATTGATCTTGCGTTTTAACCCGCAGCGTCAAATTGGCAGTTTTACCTTTCGGATCAGCGACTTCAACTGGCTAGGTACTCCCGAACCTTTCTCCGGTGTGCGAACTGTTGAAGGAGGTGTGCGTTTATCAGATTAGTTAATTGTTAACTGTTAACTGTTAACTGTTAACTGTTAACTGTTAACTGTTAACTGTTAACTGTTAACTGTTAACTGTTAACTGTTAACTGTTAACTGTTAACTGGTAATTACTAACTACTAACTACTAACTACTAACTACTAACTACTAACAATGACAGATGTTACCGCTATATCTGCACAGGCAGCGTCTCTGCTGGTTCACTACAGTTTTGACATCAGCGGGGACACAGTTGAGGAATTGGTGGGTGAGTGGTTGGCCATTTACCCGGCATATTGGTTACGTTTAGCAGTGGTTGAAGCCCTTTATCAAGGTCGTTACAAAACCGTTTCTGTTGAACACTTATTAGCTATGTGGCAGCGGCGCGGTCAACCACTCTATCATTTCAATCATGAATTTGAACGTTTAGTTTGTAGCAGTTTTCCCCTTGATTCAACAATTGAAGAAGAGGCGAATCAGTCTCCGGCAGAAATAGATTTACCTGGATGGGAAACTCCGGCTGCCTCTGAATTGCCTCCCCGTCAATCCCCTATTTTGAATCAGATAAAAGAGGAAGAGGAAGAGAAAGAGGAAGGAGTAAGAGGTAGCAAGTCTAGTGGTGAAGTTACTATTTTTAATTGGACGGGAGAAAGTGCAGAAGTTGCCTCTAATCGGGAAGCGATAACTGAGTCTAACTCTGAGGAATCTGATAGTAGTAATAATGAATTGGGAGATATTGATTCTTCGGCTCATCCTGTTAAACATACTGACTTTTATAGTAAGTTGAAAGCAGTTGCAACCGAGGCAAAAAGGAAGAATGAAAGAGGGTAACTTGTAATTGGTAATTGCGGAAAAATTTGGTGCGATCGCTTTCAGGCTGAGATGTTAAAAGATGTTGAAGAACTGGGCAGTGGTATCGTCAAGCATGAGATAATGATGACTGGGCAATAATAAGATAAATCATAAAATTCACAAAGAGGGAGAAAATATGGACGCAATTACTACCGCGATTGTGACTGGTCTTGCTATTCCTGTGGCTAAAGATGCGATTACAGATGCTTATACGGCTCTCAAAGCTGCCTTAAAAAAGAAATTTGGTGATGAAAGTGATGTAGTTAATGCAGTCAAGCAATTAGAGAAAAAGCCCGACTCCGAAGGCCGGAAAGCTACGCTACAAGAAGAAGTTGAAAACGCCAAGGTTAATGACGATCCTGAGATTGTGAAGTTGGCTCAAGATTTACTCAGCAAACTTAAAGAACAACCAGGTGGACAACAGGTTATCACCCAGAATGTTAGCAATGTTAAATATGCAGCAACTTCTGGTTCTGGTAATGCAAGTATCAGCGGTATTACTGAGCATGAAACATCAAAAGATCACTAAGACTATTCTTGAATAATTCAGGAGTCGGGGATGTCTGAAGAACAAGAAATTCAGCAAAGAGTTACAGGTTCAGAATACGCGGCTATATCTGCAACAGGTCATGCAAGTATTACTATAATTAATAATTACCATGACCCAAAAGATACCTATGTCGCATCTGTTTCTACTAATGCTACAGATGAAATTCTCCCCTGTCCCTATCGCGGATTATTTCACTTTGACCATAATGATGCTGAATTTTTCTTTGGTCGTGAATTTTTTGTTACAGAACTCTTTAAGGCAACTCAAAACCTTAACTTTATTCCCGTTTTAGGTGCATCAGGGAGTGGAAAATCTTCTGTAGTATTTGCGGGACTTGTGCCCAAGCTACAGCAAGAAGGCAATTGGAAATTTACTTACTTTCGTCCAGGGGTTATCCGCCAAGCAAAAAGTTATATTGCTGATCCTTTTTATGCCTTAGCTCAAGCACTCGTCCCTCTTTACACACCAAATCTCAACGAGACTGCTCAACTTTGCCAAGCTAGTGAACTTGCGGATGGGTTTCGTAATGGCAAGATTCTCCTTTCTGACGTTATTCTTAAAATTCGACAAAATCACCCACATGATCGTGTGCTACTGATTGCCGATCAGTTTGAAGAACTTTATACTCTCTGTAATGAAGAAAACCGTCGCCGTTTTCTTGACCTATTATTAGACAGCATTCCCTCTCCTATTTCCCTGAATCAATCTACTCTTATAATTGTCGCAACAATGCGGGCGGACTTTTTGGGAAATGCTCTTTCCTATCGTCCTTTTGCCGATTTATTGCAAAATGCTGATATTAAACTAGGAGCAATGAATCGTGAGGAACTATCACAGGTGATTGAAAAACCTGCGGATAAATTAGGGGTAAAATTTGCCGATGGATTAGTAAAACGCATCCTTGATAGTATCGAAAATGAACCGGGAAATTTACCATTATTAGAGTTTGCTTTAACGGAGTTATGGGCAAAACGTAAGGGGAAAGAATTAACTCATGCTGCTTATGAGGAAATTGGCGAGGTGCAAGGTGCTTTAACCACTTATGCTAATGCTCAATATCAACTATTGAATCCCTCTGAGCAAAAACAGGTACAACGTATTTTTATTCAATTAGTACGTCCTGGTGAGGGTGCAGAAGATACGCGGCGAATGGCATTGAAAGCAGAATTGGGCGATCAAAGTTGGTCATTAGTCAAACAACTTGCTGATGCTCGGTTAGTGGTGACAAGTCGTAATTCTGCAAGTATTGAGACTGTCGAAGTTGTCCATGAAGCACTGATTAAAAATTGGGGTCAACTGCGAGAATGGATGTCAGCAGACCGCGATTTTCGCTCTTGGCAAGAGCGTTTACGGGCGGCTGTGCAACAATGGCAAGAGGCGCAACAAGATGAGGGGGCATTGTTACGGGGTGTGCCATTAGGAGTGGCAGAAAGTTGGTTACAAAAGCGCTCAGATGAACTGAGTTTAGGAGAGCGAGAGTTTATTCAGAAGAGTGTAATACTTCGAGAACGGGAAAAACAACAAGAGAAACGCCTCAGACAGTCGATTATTTTCGGATTAAGCGCTGGCTTCATCGGTGCTTTGTGTCTGTTAGGGTGGCAAGGACAACAAACAGAAATTAGAGACCTAGTTACATCATCACAATTACTTTTACAATCTAATAAAGAATTTGATGGTTTAATAGAAAGCTTAAGAGCTACACAGAAGTTTAAACAAG
Source organism: Kamptonema sp. UHCC 0994 (assembly GCF_029167235.1). Classification (GTDB taxonomy): domain Bacteria; phylum Cyanobacteriota; class Cyanobacteriia; order Cyanobacteriales; family Microcoleaceae; genus Kamptonema. The sequence continues at coordinate 54,156 of NZ_JARFTR010000098.1, forward strand.
CATTGTGGCCAACAACAATTGATAATCGAATTCAAGTTGTTACTACTTTGAGGCAGGCTGTTTATGATGTTCGAGAGTTCAATCGCCTAGAGAAACATCAGGATGAAGTGACAAGTGTTAGCTTCAGCCGTGATGGTATTATTGCTTCATCTAGCCAGGATAAAACAATAAAATTATGGGATGAAAATGGTCACTTACTGAAAGATTTGACAGGACACACTGGTACTGTTTGGAATGTAAGCTTTAGCCGAGATGGTATAATTGCTTCTGCAAGTGACGATAAAACTATTAGATTATGGAATCAAGATGGTACTGCGTTCAGAAATTTAAAACCTTTAAAACATAGCTCTCCAGTTTATGTAGTAAAATTCAGTCCCAATGGGAAAATAATTGCTTCATCTGGTAAAAATGGTGATCTTAATTTTTGGAATTTGGATGGTCAACGATTGAAAACTATTTCGGCTAAACAAGTTAATCAAGATCGAGTTTTGAGCATGAGTTTTAAAGATAACAAAACCCTCGCCACTGGTGGTGATAAAAACACTGTCAAATTTTGGAGGAGCGAAAATGGTACATTCAAGGATGCAAAGTTACTAGGAACTCTTATAGGACATGACATAAAAGATCCTCAAGATAAAGATAAAGAAGAAAAATTCAGAGGAGTCTGGGGTGTGCATTTTAGCCTTGATGGAAAGATGCTGGCTACAGGAGGCGGTGATGGTACTATTAAACTTTGGCGTAAAGAAGAGGTTTCTTCCCTTCCTTTTTCCGACGATTGGATCAAACGTCTAAATTTTAAGCTGGAGGCTAAGGAAAAGGATGTAAACAGTATGTGTCAAAACGAGGGAAAAGAACCTATAAGCAGAAACGGTGTTGCCATTAGTTGTCTCCAACAGTCTAAAGATTTTGTTAGAGGAGTAAGTTTTAGCCCTGATGACAAGATAATTGCAGCAGCTACTTCTGACAAAAGAGTTATACTTTGGGATATACCCAACAAGACACATAAGACTCTTAAGGGACATGGAAATGGAGTATGGGGCATAAGTTTTAGCCCAGATGGTAAAATTATTGCTTCTGCTAGTGCTGACAATACAGTGAAATTATGGAACAAAGAGGAAACTCCGCAGGCTTTTGGAGGAAGTGATCAATCTATATGGGATATCAGTTTCAGTCCTGACAGTCAGATCATTGCTTCAGGTAGCAAGTGCAAAATTGTTAAACTGAGGGATACAAATAACAACTCAAAAAAAGAGTTCAGAGATCCTACGTTGAGTCAATTACCAGATGATCAATGTGATGGACGCACTAAGCTTAGCCATAACGGGCAGGTTAAGGGAGTAGCCTTCAGTCCTGATGGTAAAATGATTGCCTCTGCTAGTTGGGATTGCACTGTGAAATTGTGGCACTCTGATGGTCGCTTGATCAAAACTTTAATAGACCCTTCAATCAAATCTAAAGATAAAGAAAAATATTGCAGCAATCAGTCTAGTCATATCGACTATGTTCAAGGTGTAGCCTTTAGTCCTGATGGTCAGATGATTGCTTCAGCAAGTTCTGACGAAAAAATAAAACTTTGGAATAAAGATGGTAGTTTGATACATACTTTTACAGGTCATAAAGGTTCAGTTTATAGAGTTAGATTTAGTCCCGATGGAAAAACTTTAGCTTCGGCTAGTGCTGACAATACAGTTAAACTTTGGAGTAATACAGGTCAATTGCTGAAAAATCTTAAGGATCATAAGAACAAAGTAAAAGATGTAAGTTTCAGCCCCGATGGTAAAATTATTGCCTCTGCTAGTGACGATCAGACAATCAAACTGTGGACTAAAGATGGTAAATTTATCAAAAATTTTTACGGACATTCAGGAGAAGTTCAGAGTATAAGTTTTAGCCCTGATGGTCAAATGATCGCTTCTGGTAGTATGGATCATACTATCAAGATTTGGAATCGGGATGGTATTTTGCTGAATACTATTAATGTAGAAGTAGGCCCTATTTATTCAGTAAGTTTTAGTCCCGATCAGAAATACCTTGCTGCTGGCAGTGATGATGGTAAATTAAGATTATGGAAGATCGATCTCGATGAATTACAAAAAGAAGGTTGCGACAAGGTGCGGGTTTATTTGCACAACCCCAGCGCAAATGTTAGCGATAGTGACAGACATCTATGCGATGGTATCCCAACTGGAAAAAATTAAAAATAATACTTTCCTCTGCTATTTTCCACAATCTACATTTCTCCATCCCCTACTCACCCTCCCGGTGAACAGTATTCGGAGAAAAGGCCGGAGTACAAACCGCAATATACTCTGCCCCTTCACTTCCTGGCGTACTATAGCGCACCCATTCTCCACGATTAATAATAATTGCTTGACCCGCCATCACATCAAATATTCCCTCTTTCGTTTCCACCCTCAAACACCCTCGCAACACCACCGTATATTCATCAAATTCTGGTATTTGTCCCGGTTCGCTCCAACCACTAGGACTTTGCATTTTCGCAATACTAATAGCACTCGTTTGCGAGTTCACATTCCCCACAAATTCCTCAATGATTTTCGGTGGAATGCCTACTGCATTTATTTGGGTTGGTGCGTTAATTAAAGTAGTCATTGATTTAATTGATAGTTAATAATACAATCTTACCACAAATTTGAGTTTATTCATCTTTGAATTCTTCAAGTCCGCGCAGGTATTCGCTGAGCTTTTTGAAGTGTTTACACTAAGCTTGTCGAAGTGCGGACTTTGTTTGTATAGCCGCGATTTCCATCGCCCAAAGTTCTAATTACGAACAATTGGCACAGTGAGAGTTACCGTTGTTTCCTGTTGATAGACACTCGTAATCGAGAACTCTCCTCCCGCCAATTCGACAATTTTCTTTGCAATTTTTAAGCCCATACCAATACCCTGTTGCTCATAACTTTTGCGTTCAAACTGCATGAATGCACCAACCTTAGCAATTTGTTCTTCTGTCATACCTCGCCCTAAATCATGTACAGATAAATGCAGCATCTCCCCTACGACTTGACTACTAATTTTAATCGTTGTCTCTGGTAAGGAAAATTTCAGCGCATTATCAACTAATTCATAAATAATCGCTGATAGATATCGCTCCGATATAGCGATTTCCGCTTCCTCAAGTGCAAATATGAGATCGTTACTACGATTGATACTCTCAGCATAGGATTTTAACCCAGCTTCAATGGTAGTAGCAGAAAATTTACTTCGCACAGATGCGATCTTTTCCGGCCGACTTGCGGATAATTCTAATTCTAAATAAATCAGGAATTTTTTCGTTAATTTTTCTAAGCGACGAGCCGATTGATCTGCCCATCCTAACATCTCACGGATTTCGGTAACATCCATCTCTTCGAGATCGTCCCCCAGCAACCCAATCGTGCCTAAGATACCATTGAGAGGCGTATTCAATTCATGGGATAGACTAGAAGCTAAGTTACCACGCAGTTCATTAAGGTTGCTTTCTAAGAACTCAATCGTATTTTCTTGGATGCGCGATAAGCTCTGGATGTTGTCATACTGTTGCTTAATTCTGAGCATTGAATGGACGCGGGCACGCATTTCAATCCCATTGACAGGTTTACTAATAAAGTCATCGGCACCGGCACTTAGACAATGGGCAAGGTCTGATTTTGAGTTTAATGCTGTCACCATAATAATTGGAACTGCTTGCCATTTTGACATGGCTTTAATGCGCCGACAAACTTCGATGCCGTCTATTCCTGGCATCATCACATCCAGCAAAATTAGATCGGGATTGAAGGTATCGAGGGATGCGATCGCATCTTGACCGCTAGCAGCGTAATGTAATTGATAATCCTGTTCTGATAACAGAGTTTCTAGTACATCAAAGTTATCAGGTTCATCATCAACAATTAAGATAGATAATTGGCTCATAAGAAGAAGGAAGAAGAAAGATTTAGTTATCTAGGAGAGAAGGATTTAGGGTTGCTATATTTCCCAAAGTGATTTGAAAAATGGCTCCTTGTGGTTGGTTGCTACTGACAGAAATTTCACCTCCATGTGCCTCAATGACCATTTTACAAAAAGCTAAACCCAAACCTATTTGAGATATCTCTGGCATCAAAGTTCCAATCTCGTATTTCTCAAAAATATTGTGCCGCAATTTATCGGGAACACCCTTTCCAAAGTCGATCACCTGGATTTTGGCATCGCCAGATGTCAGAAATTCTAGATTCACGATGATTTTACTATTAGATAGAGAAAACTTAATTGCATTCGAGAGGAGATTATCCAGCGTTCGATGTATCATGGTGGCATCAACAGAAACTTTCTTGGTAGGCGCTTCTGGTAATTGAGTGACCAGTGACAGATTTTTTTGAGCGGCGATCGCTTCAAAGTTTGATAAGACAGAATGTATCAGATCGCAGAGATCGACCTCCGTGTAATTGAGACGAATTTTACCAGATTCGAGTAAAGAAATTTGCAATAAATCATCAATTAAAACCTGTAGTTCTTGTGCTGACGAGTAAATTCGAGTCAGTTTGCTTTGTTGTTTTTCTCTGGGATATTCTATGCTTTTTAGGAGTTCCAGGCCAAGTAAGATACCAGCCAGGGGATTGCGTAAATCATGGACTACCATTTTAACCATATCTTCCCGCAATTTGAGTAATGTTTGCAGGTGGTCATACTGGTGCTTAATTCGCAGCATAGAAAAAACTCTGGCACGCAGTTCAATCGCATTGACAGGTTTACTGATAAAGTCGTCGGCTCCGGCATTTAGACACTGGGCAAGGTCTGATTTTGAGTTTAATGCCGTCACCATCACGATCGGAACCGCTTGCCATTTTGACATAGCTTTGATTTGCCGACAAACTTCGATACCATCTATTCCTGGCATCATCACATCCAGCAAAATCAGATCGGGATCGAATATGTCGAGAGATGCGATCGCCTCTTGACCGTTGGCGGCATAATACAATTGATAGTCTCGCTCGTTCAAGAGAGTTTCCAGCACATCAAAGTTATCGGGTTCATCGTCAATGATTAAAACGGATGGTTTTTTCATGGGTTATCAAGGAAGAAGGAAGAAGGAAGAAGGAAGAAGGAAATAGTTAACAGTTAACAGTTAACTGCATCTAAAAGCTCCTGAATGGTAGCTGCCAATTGTTTCAGTTTGACTGGTTTAGTCATATAATCATTTGCACCTGCTTCTAAACATTTTTCGCGATCGCCCGTCATCGCTAAGGCAGTTAGGGCAATAATCGGAATATTAACCAAGTTAGGATCGCGGCGAATCTGTCTCGTTGCCTCTAGGCCATCCATTCCCGGCATTTGAATATCCATTAAAATCAAGTTAGGCTGGTGAGTTGTAGCACAATCAATGGCTTCTTGACCATTTTTTGCTAACAGAATCCGATAGCCCTTTGCTCCCAAATAGCTGGAAAATGTAGTGATATTCGCTTCATTGTCTTCTGCTAGTAAGATTAAAGGAGATGTTAGCTGTTCGGGCTGGGTGGGTTCCATCGGAGTTGCACCTTGGGATTCTAGATCGGACGTTTGGCGAGGGCTTAATTCAGTTGCAGAGGAAGGCGCGATCGCACCATAGGGAAGGTCAATTGTAAAGCAACTTCCTACCCCTATTTTGCTAGTTAGCCCGACTTCGCCGCCGTGCAATTCGACAATGCGTTTCACTAAAGCTAAGCCTAAGCCTGTTCCTGCATATTGACGATTTAGAGCACTATCAATTTGGATAAAAGGCTGAAATAGTTTGTTAATGTTTTCTGGAGCAATACCAATGCCTGTATCAATGACAGCAATTCGCAGGTAGTTCCTCACTTCTACCCCCTCTAGCTGGGGTTTTATACCTAGTTCTGGCTCGAATGTCGTCTGGAATAAACTCACCTTGGCGATCCCTTGAAGGGAGGGAGGGGTGAGAACCGTTTCTCGCTGTTGACGGCTGACTTCTAGGGTGATGCGTCCTCCTTCTGGGGTGAATTTTACCGCGTTGTTGAGGAGGTTAATTAAGACTTGACGGATGCGGCGTTCATCAATCAATAAATCGGGCAGATTCAGTGGCAGTTTCATCTCTAACTGGATGCGTTTTTTGAGCGCCAGTTGTTTGATGAATGTCAGACTGGATTGACAGAGATAATTGAGAGAAACTGTAGTGTAATCCAGTTCCATTTGACCCGATTCAATCTTGGCTACATCTAAAATGTCGTTGATTAATTCTAGCAAGTGAGAGCCACTGCGATCGATGGTTTGTAAAGCTTTAATTTGTGGTTCGTTGACGATACCAAAGACTTGCTCTTGTAGCCCTTCACTCATACCTAAAATGGCATTGAGAGGGGTGCGGAGTTCGTGGCTCATGTTGGCAAGAAATTCGTCTTTAAGCCTTGTGGCGCGGATTAATTCTTCGTTGGAAATCGCGAGTTGGGCGTTCGTTTCAGTCAGTTGGGCTTCAGCCCGCTGACGTTCTATCAGTTCTTGCTCTAATTGCTTAAAAAGATTAGACTGCTGAATGGCGATCGCTAATTGGTTAGCCGTTTGTTTAAGTAAGTTAATTTCCCAATCTTCCCACTGGCGCGGACGGTCGCATTGATGGGCAATTAGCAATCCCCAAAGGGTTTGATTTTGAATAATTGGCACTACCAGTTTAGCTCTTACCTGGATATCTGCGAGGAATTCAATCAAGCAGGGTAAGATTGACTGGTTTTCATCTTCGCGTAGGCGCTTCGCCGAGCCTTTGGCATCGGTGAGGACATATATTCTTCCCCGTACATAGCGATCGTAATTCGCTTCTGGGAAAACTTCTTCAGGAAAGACAATATCGAGAATTTTAGGCCAATTTGGCGAAACAGATTCGGCAATAGCAGCCCCCGTCCCTCCTGGAAACACGCGATAGACTAGCACTCGATCCGATCGCAAGACGTGATGGAGTTCTTGCACAGTCACATTGAGAATTTCCTCTAGATTCAGGGACGATCGCATCCGCTGGGTGATCGTGCTCAGCAAGCGTTCCTGTTCTGCCTGTTGTTGCAGCTTGAGTTCAGCTTGTTTGCGATCGCTGATATCCCGACATACACAAATTAATAATCCATTGTCTGTAATGGTCTTGGATACTCCCTCGGTAAAGGTAGAACCATCTTTACGGATGGCGATCGCCTCTCCTTGCCAAGCGCGATCGTTTTCTAGCATAGGGAAAACTTCCTGTTCTAAACGTTCTAATTCCTCTGGAGGATAGAAAGATTTCCAGGATTTACCTACAAGTTCTTCAGGATGTTGATAGCCAAACAGTTCTACATGGGATTGATTTACATAGATGTATTTATCTCCTTGAATAATCCCAATGCCATCGATCGCCGCCTCAATTGCTGCTAGTTGCTGTATCATTGCTTGTTCGTTCTCTTTGCGATCGGTAATGTCTTGGATCAGAGCAAGTATGTAGGTCGGAACGTTTGGCGAGCCTTCAGTCAAGTCGTCGTTGTTCGATAGGATAGAAGTAGAAAGGGCGACAGTGCGTTTCTGTCCATCTTTACATTGGATTTGCCTTTCCTGAGCAATTAAGCTTTCTCCTTGTTGCATCTGTCTCAGGTTGGCGATCGCCTGTTCCTGAGCCCAAGCATCTGGGTATACACTTTGATACCATCCCAGACGGTTAATTTCTTCTAAGGTGTAGCCCGTAATCGCTTGCATTTGCTGATTCCAGACTGTAAAGCGAATAAAAGGAAATGTTTCTATTTCATGGAAAACGCATAGCCCTTCCACCATGCTTTCTAGAATTTGTTGACGGAAGTTATTTTCCTCTTGAATAGCGGCTTCGGCTTGTTTGCGATCGCTAATATCAAAGTTAACTCCAGTCATACTCTGGGGATTACCTTGGGCATCTCGCGCCACCACTCCATAAGCTTTAATAAAGTGGATGCTGCCATCGGGATGCAACACCCGAAATTCGGTATCAAATTCTGCCTGTCCTAATACAGCTTGGCGGATTAATGTGTCGTTAGAGTTGCGGTCATCGGGATGTAGCCCGTTTACCCAAATGTCGTAGACCAAACGACTATCAGATGATTTAGTGACTCCATACAGTTCGTACATCCGCTCATCCCAAAGGAGGATGTTTTGTACAATATCCCATTCCCAACAGCCGATCGCCCCTGATTTGAGTGACAAGGCGAGGCGTTCCGATAGTTTCTGGCGTTCGATCTCAGCTTGTTTGCGAGCGCTAATATCAAAGTTGACCCCGATCATACTCTGGGGATTGCCTTGGGCATCTCGCACCACCATTCCATTGGCTTTAACAAAGTGGATGCTGCCATCGGGACGCACGATCCGATACTCGGTATTGTATTCTGCCTCTCCCAAGACAGCTTGGTGAAGTAATGTTTCAGTGGAGATGCGATCGTCGGGATGTAGTAGCTCGTTTACCCAAGTATCGTAGTTTATAAGGGAATTAGATTGTTTCGTGAGGCCAAACAGTTCGTATATCCGGTCATCGCCAAGGACGGTGTTCTGTCCAATGTTCCATTCCCAACAACCGATCGCCGCAGCTTTGAGTGATAAGGCGAGGCGATCCGATAGTTTCTGACGTTCGAGTTCAGCTTGTTTGCGATCGCTAATATCTTTGGCGATGCCTAAAAAGCCGATAATTTGGTGATTGGCATCCTTGAGGGGGGTAAGAGATAGCGACACAGGAAAGCGAGAACCATCTTTGCGAATATAGCTCCACTCTTCTTCGCCGATCGTGTCTTGGCGGGCTTTGGCAACAAAAACTTCAAAGCCAGGGGGAATATCTTGCCCCAGTTCGATAGAGAGGGAAGCTGCCCGATCGATTACCTCTTTTACATCGTGGAGGATTGCGGGTGTGACTTTGCCTACCATTTCTGCGGCACTGTAACCCAGCATTACTTCGGCACCGGCATTAAAAGTCTGAATAATTCCAGTTAAGTCTGTGGAAATGATGGAATAATCAGCTCCATCGAGGATAGCGCCTTGCAGGCTGTTAACTTGGGAAAGCTCTTGGGTGCGTTCTTTGACTTTGGCTTCTAGCTGTTGGTTGAGTTCCCGAAGTTGTTCTTCAGCCTTTTTAAGTTCAGTCAAATCCGTATTGGTACCGGAAATCCTAATGGGAGTGCCGCGATCGTCTCGCAAAATAAAACCACGCGAAATGACTGGAACATAATGTTCTTGTTTGTGCAGTAAACGAAACTCGACCTCGTAATACTCAATACCATTTGTTATTTGTTGTTGCAAAAATTGATTGACCCGATCTAAATCATCAGGGTGCATCCGTTGCTGCCATAGTTCGGGCGCAGCCTCAATTTCTTCAGACTCATACCCTAAAATTCCCCACCAACGAGGAGAGTAGTAAATATCATTTTCAATCAGATTCCAATCCCACCAACCGTCATTGGAGCCTTTTAAAACTAAGCTTAATTGTTCTTGAGAACGGATTAGGGCTTCTTCGGTCTGTTTGCGTAAGCGAAGCTCGCGGCAGGCTGCGCTAATATCTCGGATCATAAACAGGGCTTCATCTTCGCTGCTTTTGACAACTCTGACTTCTTCATCTTGAAAGCGATCGCCAATCTGCACCTGTTGTTCGTAAACTTGTAGTTCTCCTGTGCGTAGGGCTTGTTTTAGATAATGTAAATGTCGGTCTGCAATCTCTACTGGCACTAGATCCACCATCGCCAAACCAACAGTATCACAATCTTGGGGGAGAAAGTCGATCTGACGATTGGTTGTCACGAACCCCCGATAAATACCATCGGCACTCATGCGAAACATGAAGTCTGGAATGGCTGATAAGATGGCTCGGCTTTGGGCTTCGCTCTGGATCAGGGCGGCTTCGGCTTGTTTGCGATCGGTAATATCTCGTACCAGTGCTAAAACTTCGTCTTTACTATAAGGAACAACTCTGATCTCTTCGATTTGCTTTTTACCATCAATATCGAGTTCTTGTTCGTAAATCTGGATAGAATTCATGTCTAGCGCCCGTTGGATAAAATCCATACGTTTTTGTGCCGCATCAGGAGGCAGGCTATCAAATACATGGCTTCCCACCATCTCAGACAAATTCCCCACTACGGGAAAGTTAGAAGAAGTGGTCACAAATTCTAGGTAAATACCTCTGCGATCGATCCGCATCATTAAGTCGGGGATGGCAGTAATTAATGCTCGTTGATGGGCTTCGCTCTGGATCAGGGCAGCTTCAGCAAGTTTGCGTAAGCGAAGCTCGCCGCAGGCATCGCTAATATCTCTAGAAATTTTTGATGCGCCAACGATCTTGCCAGTGGCATCTTTAATAGGAGAAACCGTTAACGAAATATCAATTAACTTTCCATCTTTATTTTGTCGTACCGTTTCATAATGATGAATGACTTCTCCTTGCCGAACTTTTTCTATAATGAATGATTCTTCATCCTTGAGTTCATTAGGAATCAGTAGGAGTATCGATTGACCGATGACTTCCTGAGCCTGATAACCAAATAGTTTTTCTGCCCCTTTATTCCAGCTAACGATCTCGCCATCTAAAGTTTTACTGATGATGGCATCCGCAGACGACTCGACAATAGCTGCTAGTTGAGATAGGGCGATTTCTGCTTGCTTGCGATCGCTAATATCTGTCACCGTGCCTACATAACCGACTACTTGCCCCTCTGCATCCAGTTCGGCAACAGACTGGCCATATACCCACGTCACCACACCGTCGGCACGTTGAAAACGATATTCAAGCTGGAAAGGGCGATTTTCTTGAGCAGATTGATGCCACTCGGCGGCGATCGCATCGCGATCTTCTGGGTGTAGTCCTTGTCGCCATCCTTCTCTAGCTGCGGTTTTGGGATTAAGTCCGCTGATCTGACACCAGCGATCGTTAACATAGATGCAGTTACCGGCAGCATCGGTGCGAAAAATCCCTACTGGAGCGGCTTCTACTAGGGTGGCGTAGCGTTCTTCGCTGTCTCGTAGCTGGTTTTCTATTCGTTGTCGCGTGCTTAGTTCTTCCTGTAATTGTTGGTGCGTCGTAGCTTGTTGAAGGGCGATCGCCAGATGTACCGCTAAGGCTTGTAGCAGTTCTACTTCTTCCGGTAGCCACTCGCGGGCGTACTGGCTTTCGCTGACATTGAGCAAGCCCCACAACTCATCGCTACGGAGCAAAGGTACGATAATTTTGGCTCGTGTCTGGAGGCGGATCAGCATTTGCCGGTGACAGTCTGACATTTCGGTAGTGAAGATATCCGGTACGACGCGAATCCGCCCCTGACGATAAATCTCAGCTTCCTGTTGCTTAAAGCAGGTATCGTTAATCCGTTCGCCTAGTAGAGACAGGGGCGAGTCGGTAGATTCTGCTACAACAATGGTTTCCCAATCTGCTTCAAACTGCCAAATATTGACGCGATCGCAGCCCAGCACTTGCCTTATCTGTTCTACAGTTGTATCCAAAATTGTTTGCAGGCTTAGGGACGATCTAATTTGCGTGGCTACATCTGCGACTAATTTCTCTCGCCCGGCCTTGGCTTTGAGGGCGATCGTTCGGGTTTCTACTTCCTGCTCTAATAGATTTTCCAGTAGTTGAACCTTCTCCGTTTCTAGGCGCACCACTTTCTCTTCCAACATCTCCGCTAGCTTGTAGAGTTCCAGCGGGTTGAGGGCTTGCAGTAAACTGGTCTGGGTGACGATACCTAATAGTTCGCCCTGTTCCCCCGTGACTGCCAACCGATTGATTAAGCGCTGCTCCATGAGCTGCTGTACAGTCCAGAGCGAATCGTCGGGTTTAACGGCGAAAATCGGCGTACTCATTACTGCCTGTGCTAGATAGATTTCTAGGCTCAAACCCAAGGCCTGAAATTGCACAATATCGCGCTCGGTAACAATCCCTACGGGAATTTGCAGGGGTTCAGCGGGGCTACTAGCTGATTCCACAATCATCACAGAACTGACGCGAGTTTCTGCCATCAGTTGGGCGATCGCGAGCATGGAACTATCCGGTGCAGCACAAACCACCTTATTTGTCATCACCTCTTCCACCATACGCAACCGCAACAGGTCAATTGGTCGGGAGGTTTGCCGCAGACTTTCGTGAGTCACTAACCCTACCAGGTGGTTGTACTCATCTACGATGGGTAAATGGCGAATGTGGTGGTGTTGGAGCAGGTTAATGGCAAAAAACAAGTCAGTGAAGGCAGACTCGCGTAGGGTGACGATGGGGTGTGCCATCACCTGTCGCATCACCAAGCTGTCTAGGACTTGCTGCTGGGCGCTCAGCCGTACTACGTCTCGCTCAGTCACAATCCCTAGTAACTGGTCGTTTTCCACCACTAACACGCAGCTAGATCGCGCCTCTAAGTGGAGGTTATCCATTTGATCGTCAGCCGTTTTAGTGGTTTGGCAGATAGTCCGCACGCCGCTCATTTGGGCGATCGCATCCCTCACTGTGGTATCGGGCGAAACTACTAAGGGTTCCCGGACGATCGCAGACCTGAGTTCTACTGGGGTGAGAGCCGTAGTACGAATGAACATGAGTTTTATCGGGTTTTATTGCTGATTATTCTCTTGAATATTTTGTTTTAAACAATAAGAGGCGATCGCGTAGCTTGGATTAAGCCATAGTAAGGGGAGGAGTTACTTATCTACACTATATTATACTTTGGGACAAGCTGCATTGGTGGATTGGCTAACAATTATTTTGGCAATTTTGAGTGCGATCGCAGTGTTCAAATTTAAAATTAATTCAGCGTGGTTAGTGATACCAAATCTGGATTAAATACTTTATTCTTTAGTCCGCGTAGGCGGACTTCGTTTGTGTAGTTGCGATTTCAATCGCCGAAGGATCTTGGACTCGGCGGTTGAAACCGCTTCTATACAAACAAAGTCCGCCTACGCGGACTGGCATATTCAGATTAAGGTAAGAACTATTTGCGATCGCGCAAGAACATGGAGATGTTAAAATCATTGGTATGAAGCTAACCCAGCCGGATTTTATTGGAACTTCCAGCTCAATATACCAATAAGGAGACTTAAGCAAAATGCGAATTTTAATGATGGGTGGCACTCGATTTATCGGTGTTTATTTAACTAAAATTTTAGTAGCCCAAGGCCATGAAGTGGTGCTATTTAATCGCGGTAAAAAACCAGAACCAGTTGAAGGTATAACACAAATTCACGGCGATCGCACCGATGCTTCCCAACTCAAAGAAAAATTATCATCAGAAAAATTTGATGCTATTTTTGACAACAACGGTCGCGAATTAAGCGACACCAAACCCCTAGCAGAGATATTTAAAGGTCAAGTTAAAAACTTCGTTTACATGAGTTCTGCGGGAGTTTATTTAAAGTCGGATCAATTGCCTCATATTGAAGGTGATGCCACCGATCCAAAGAGCCGTCATTTGGGTAAATACGAAACAGAAACCTATCTCAAAGATGCTGGTTTGCCTTGGACTTCCATTCGCCCTACTTATATTTATGGGCCGCAAAACTATAACGATTTAGAAGCATGGTTTTTTGACCGTATTGCACGCGATCGACCTATTCCCATTCCTGGTAATGGAATGCACATCACACAACTAGGTCACTGTCAAGATTTAGCTAAAGCAATGACCGCTATATTAGGCAATGAAAAAGCCATAGGACAGATTTATAATGTCTCAGGCGATCGCTACGTTACCTTTGACGGTTTAGCCCGCGCTTGCGCCGCCGCCGCAGGCAAATCAACTGATATAAAAATTGTCCATTACGAGCCCAAAAAATTTGATTTTGGCAAGCGGAAAGCTTTCCCCATGCGCGTACAACACTTCTTTGCTTCAGTAAATAAAGCCATGAGTGAACTCAACTGGAAGCCAGAATTTGACTTAGTTTCTGGGCTAAAAGATTCATTCCAGAATGATTATTTGACCTCTGGGCGTGACAAAGCTGAGATTGATTTCTCAGTAGATGATGAAATCTTGCAAGCAGTTCAAAATTGACTTAATTAGGACTTACGTACAATCGCAGTACGGCCGCCTTCTAGGCGGTGACTTGACCGCGCCTGAAAAGCAGCCGTACTGCGATCGTGCGTAAATCCTGTTAATATTATCTAGGGTAAAGTGGGTGCTACCAGTGAATTATTTTTCTCATTTGCAGGATATAAATAATGGCAGCACCCACCCTACAAGCTTAACTAGGTAAATCTCATGCAGGGAACCACACTCGGCAGCCGCTATAATATTATCCGCCACTTGGGAGGCGGAGGATTTGCCCAAACTTACCTAGCTGAAGACAAGCAGCTACCAGGTAATCATCGCTGTGTTGTCAAGCAACTTAAACCTCAAGCTACAGATCCTACAACTTTACAAATAGCTAGGCGTTTATTCGATACTGAAGCGCAAGTATTGTATAAATTAGGCAACCACGATCGCATCCCCCAACTTTTCGCCTACTTTGAAGAAAATCAAGAATTTTATTTAGTTCAAGAATTCATTGAAGGTCATAATTTAAGCGAAGAATTAACCCAAACTTCCCTAAGCCCAGGAAGGTTAAGCGAAGATGAAGTTATTTATTTATTGCAAGAAATTCTAGAGATTTTAGACTTTGTACACCAGCAAAATGTCATCCACCGGGATGTTAATCCCCAGAATATCATTCGGCGAGATAGTGACGGCAAGTTATTTTTAATCGACTTTGGGGCTGTCAAACAAATCACCACCCAAATCATCAATTCTCAAACAAATAATGGCTTGAGTATTAGCATTGGCACTCCTGGTTATATGCCTAGCGAACAAGCTCACGGCAATCCCAAACCTAGCAGCGATATCTATGCAGTTGGCATGATTGGAATTCAAGCCATTACAGGGGAGTTTCCCCATCAATTACCAACAGATCCCGATACAGAGGAAATTATTTGGCAGACGAAAGTATCAGTTAGTCCTGAATTTACGAAAGTTTTAGATACAATGGTACGCTATGATTTCCGACAACGCTATGCTAATGCAGGTGTTGCTTTGGCAGCTATTAAAGAATTAAAAACTCCTCTTTGTGCTACTGCACCATTTATACCTATATCTACTCCCACAAAGACGACAAAAAAACGCGCTGATATCTATTTAAAAAGCGGTCTAATTATTGGGCTAATAGGCATCGGTATTGCTGCATCTGCCTATCTTGTCAATATCTTTAATTCTGCTAATGCTACTGAGTTACACAGTAAAGGTAATACTCTTTATAATTTAAACAGATATGAAGAAGCACTGGTGGCTTATAACCAAGCAATTAAAATTAAAGGAGACTATGCTGAAGTTTGGAAAGATAAGGCTAAGGCGCTCTATGAGTTGAAGAAATATAAGGAATCTAGAGAAGCTTGCGACAAGGCAATTCAACTCAATCCTGAATACTTGGAAGCCTGGACAGAGCGAGGTTATGCTCTCGATAATTTGCAGCAATATCAAGAGGCGATCGCATCTTTTGAGAAAGCTTTAGAAATTCAGCCTAACTATCCAGAAGCCTGGAAAGGAAAAGGAGATGCGCTGTTAAATTTGCAGCGGTATGAAGAAGCGATTGCTTCTTACGAAAAAGCGGTTAAATCTCAGCCAAATTTCTATGATGCTTGGTATAGTAAGGGATTAGCTCACCAAAGGTTAAAACAATATCAACCCGCTTTTGAGGCTTATAAAAAAGCGGTAGATTTAAAATCTGATAATTCTAAAGCTTGGTATAATTTAGGGAATGTTGAGCTAGAATTGAATAAAAATCAAGAAGCGGTAGAAGCTTATGAAAAAGCTGTGCGCTTTGAGCCTACTTATTACCAAGCTTGGTACAGTAAAGGCATTGCGCTGATGAAATTAAGACAATATGAAGATGCAGCAAAAGCTTATAAACAGGCAGTAACATTAAAAGGAAATTATTACCAAGCTTGGTATAGTTTAGGCTGGTCGCTGCACCAATTGCGCCGCTATGAAGATGCGATTGATGCTTATAATAAAGTGCTGGATTTGCAGCCAAGAGAATATCAAGCTTGGTATAATAAAGGGAATGCGTTATATAATTTGAAACGTTACGAAGATGCGATCGCGTCTTATAACGAAGCCGTATATGTCAAGCCCGATCATTATGAAGCTTGGTACAGCAGAGGTAATGCGTTGTTAGAATTAAAACGATATCAAGATGCGATCGCATCTTATGATAAGGCAGTTAGGTATAAGCCGGACTACGGAGCAGCAATAGAAGGGAAAAAGCGGGCCGAAAGTCAGCTAGGTTTGTCTGACTTAACCCCTCAGCAATAAAACAGCTCTGGCTTTACAAGGGAGGTGAGGAGAGTAACCTCTTCCCTCTTCCCTAGCCCCTAGCCCCTAGCCCCTAGCCCCTAGCTATAAATAGATTCATTTTTTTCTGGCCATAGGTAAATAGCCCCAGAAATCAACGTCAGGAGCACAGAAATCCAGAAAGCCACTAGAGAGGGAATTACCCAGACATCAGGGAGAGGAGCGATTAAAAGTGCGATCGCGACTATTTGACTAACTGTTTTCAACTTTCCCCAAATATTAGCTCCCGAAATCGTAGTTTTATTGACACGCCATCCCGCGATTGTTAATTCCCGTCCTAAAATTAAAAATACACCCCAAGCAGGAACTTCGCCAAGTTGAATCAATGCTAATAACGGCGCAAGTACCAGTAACTTATCCACTAAAGGGTCTAAAAATTTACCTAAATCGGTAATTTGATTGAGTTTCCTAGCTAAGTAACCATCCAGCCAATCCGTACCCGCCGCTACGATAAAAATCCCTAAACAAATCCAACGAGTTTGGAGAGTTGGCTGTTGTAAACCATAGAGAAGAAAGGGGACTCCCAGCAAGCGAGAGAAGGTGATCCAGTTAGGTAGATTCATATATATTGTTAACAGTTAACAGTTAACGGTTAACCGTTAACCGTTAACAATTCGCAGACTATTTAGCAAAATTATACCCACTTAAAACTTAATTAACAAGCACCGCTTTTATGAAGTACAACCCAAACTGTTTTCCAAATCAAGTTGAGGTCATAAATAACAGACCACTTATGCTGATAATCAATATCCATCCGCACAATGTCTTCAAAATCTTTGACCGTCGAACGTCCGTTTGCTTGCCATTCACCAGTAATACCAGGCTTGACATTTAATCGCATCCAGTGGTGGCTTTCATAATTAGCAACTTCATCTTGAGTTGGCGGTCGAGTTCCTACCAAACTCATATCTCCTATCAGTACGTTCCAAAATTGCGGTAATTCATCCAAGCTAGTACAGCGGAGGAAACGCCCTACTCGTGTAATTCGAGGATCGTTCTCATTCTTAAAAATGTGACCTTTGGCTTCGTTATTGACTAAATGCTTTAGAGTTTCCGCACCGACAACCATTGAACGGAATTTCCAAATTTTGAAATGTTTTCCGTTAAAACCGCAGCGAACCTGACTGTAAAACAGTGGGCCTGGGTTGTCGAATTGCATTGCGATCGCCACTGGAATTGCCACAATCGCAGTTAGGGCTAATCCTACCAAAGCTCCCAATATATCAATCAAGCGCTTTGCGAGGCTAGTTACAGATGGATGAACTGGCTCGTTGGACTGATGAACTGTGTAATTGTTATTGAGGACAACTAACACATTGATTGCGGATATTAGGGGGAAATTAGATGTGGTATTCACAGCTTGCACTTGGTTTTTCTAAAGGTCAATAAGCCTTCACGTAAATATCTTACGAAACTTACTTAGGAGAGAGAGCATATATATGTTCAACTTTGCATAATCTTTAAAAATACCCTAGGCATTGTAAAGTTATTGTATATTTACTTTTTAGAAAAATAAGTTTTTAGTGAAATTACTGAGGAGTACCTAAGCTTGTGCCGTAACGCCGCCGGGACGGCGGTTCTTTAATACCGACAAGATGGCGGCGTTACAGATTAAAAGGGCGATCGCTTTAAACCTCTACTAGAGATTGAGACAGAGGCTCTTCTAGCTTTTGCTGACTGCTGGCCATCAGCCTACCGAAGTATTCCCGCAGATATTTAGCCTGCTCTTGATTGAGTCGATATTGGCGATCGCCTACCCGCTCAAACAGCGGCGCAGATCCAATCATTGCCAACTCAGGATTGCCCCTAGAAGCAGAATTTAGCAACAGCGCATCTTCTTCAGAAGGCAACAGGCCGGGAGGCAATTGACCCTCTAAAATTGGCAGAATCCTTGGTAAGCAAGTACGAGTATTAATCCCTCGGCGCTCCAAAGTCTGCGTAATTTCACTGATACCGAGAGGAGTGACGCTAAAGGCCTGCATCAGTTCCCAAAGCAGAAAATAATCGCTGTACTGCTGACGGGGCCCATCTAAAATTTGGGGATAAAGAGGTAAAGTTGCTAAACCCCAAGCAACGCGACCAATTTTCGATTTTGGGGAAGCAGAAACAGAAGGAATATCGGCATTGCTTGGGCGTTGCCTGCCGTAGGCATCGTGAATTACGATCGCATTAGAGAGTTTCTGGCGTAACCAACGAGCGATCGCCGGCCAAGAAGCATTTCCCCCCGTACAAATAGCTTGATTAATCGCTACTGGGGACATTCCAGCCCGACTTAGCATAGCGTTAACTTCCCGATTTAACTGTTGAACAAAAGGCACTAACACCTTATTTTCTAAATCTCGCCGCTTAACCTCCCAACGGCGATCGCCAATCTCCAAATTAAAGCGGTCTTGGTGCTGTAAAATCACCTTCAAATTTGCCGCCGCCGCCAACAGTTCCAATCCCAAAGGCGAACTCTCTAACCGCTGCTGTAATTGCGATCGCGCCGCCACATCCGCATATCCCCCTCGCGGCAATTGACTTAACGGGCCAAAAGATTCATCCTTGAGCAGCAATTGACAGATAATATCTTGGTCAAGAGCATTGCCAGCATAGGCAAAACTATGACAAGTAAAGTGCGAATAAGTTAAATTTTCCACGTTCTCAGGCAAATCTACCAAAGCTAATTCCGTAGTTATCGCCCCAGAATTAACAATTAAAGTACCGCCCGGTGCGATTTTAGAATTGAGATTTTGAAGTTGAGATTTAGCTTCACCAAAATTAGGGGTTAATTCCGAAAGCAAAGTTGCGATCGCATCCTCAACCACAAAAACATGAGAACTATCCGTCACCAACCCCGCACCTAGCACAGCCTCCCGGAGGTTGTGGCGGTAAGCATCAGACCAACCAGTAGGAGTCCCCAAAATCACACCTCCTAACTCTCGCAGTGCAGCATCTAAGAGCGAGTCCTCCAGTCCCACAGCGTGCGATCGCGTAGCTCCAAGCCGTAGACATCGTAAACCGATCCCCTTCTCACCCGCCGGATTCAATGCCGCTAACAGCGCCCCCAAACCATGCAATACCGAAGCTAGAGAAACATCCTCCTGCTGCGACCACTGCAACATCGGCTCAAATAGATCGGCCTCTTCACTCTTTGTATTCTCGTCCTGTAAAGCAGAACTCACATAGGGAATACCAATCTTCAAATAGCGCTTAAAATTTTGCAGTAAAAGCCCCTCTTCCTCCAAAGGCAGCCCCTCCTCATCCCCAGACTTAACAACCGCCTTCCCGGCCAACAGAGACACCACAGTAGGAATGCGAAAGCACTCAGATTTAGAATTTGTGCCTTCCATCTCCCAATAAATGGGATAAACCTCTCTACTCTGCCGATTTAACAGAGCCGCAGAGAGCATAGTCGTACCAAAATCAATCCCCAAATACCAGTTAGAGCTTGGAGGATTTGAAGACTTGGGACTAGGGATGGGGAAGATGGGGAAATGGGGAGAGGGGGAGATGGAGGACAGAAATCTCCCCTCTTCTCCTAATCCTGGCTGCTCCTCTGCTCCTCTGCTCCCCTGCTCCCCATCTTCCTCATCAAATAACCCTACCTTTTTTTTTTCACCGCCTGGAGTTTCCAGACTGCGTGTTACTTTACCTGTAGTTTCCACCTGTCGCGAATTTAGATCCGGCCTAGGCGGGTAATTGAGCGGCGTTGCCTCCGCCTCCATTAAACTTGCCAAAATATCTTCTAGGGTCATGCTGGAAGGATCTCCCTGAGATAACTCAGCAGCGGCGGTTTCCACATTTACAGAATAGGGCGCTGCTGCGACTGGCATTTCCAAAACTTCTGCAAATAGGTCATCAAGGCTGGTCATTTCTTCTTCGGCCGAGAGGATAAAGGGATTTTCTGCTTCCATTGGAGAGAAGTCGCTAAAAGTAAATGGTTCTGGACTGGCAAAGCTGCTGGATACTTGCGGGAGATCGCTATCGCTTCCTTCCAAACTGAAAAGGTCAGCCTGCAAACGTTCTAGCGTATTGCGATCGAGTAAGAGTGCTTGATCTTGCTCCTCCTCTGGTGGTTCTGCGGGCAACAAATTTTCGTCAGGGGATGCTTGGACGTAAATATCGGCATCCCAATCTGCTAGCGCGTCATATTCGGTACTTTCCTCGGAACTACTGTTAACAGCGTTAATGGTTTTAGGCTGTCGGATTTCTCTGGAGACGGTTTTTACGACTGTGTTTGGAAGTTGTACCTCTACAGTCTCGTTCGCATCCTCATCTCCGAAGACATTGCTTAGATCCGCAAGTGTCTCACGGCTAGCTGGGCCATCAAGTTGTGGCGGGGCTGCGGGTGCGGGTGGTTCCGAATCTAATTCGAGCAATGTTTCGCCGAATAAGCCTGCATCTGCGATCGCTGGGTTATCCGCGAAATTAGCAGCGACGAATTCTGAATCTTCTGCAACTAGAAAATCTTCCAGAGAATCATCGCTATCAACATCAGTTAGAGTTGATTCAGGAATTTGATTAGCTTCAATATTGGGAGATTCTAGTAGAAAATCTTCCAGAGAATCATCGCTATCAACATCAGTTAGAGTTGATTCAGGAATTTGATTGGCTTCAATATTGGGAGATTCTAGTAGAAAATCTTCCAGAGAATCATCGCTATCAACATCAGTTAGATTTGATTCAGTAATTTGATTGGATTCAATATTAGGAGATTCTAGTAGAAAATCTTCCAGAGAATCATCGCTATCAACATCAGTCAGATTTGATTCAGAAATTTGATTGGCTTCAATATTGGGAGATTCTAGTAGAAAATCTTCCAGAGAATCATCGCTATCAACATCAGTCAGATTTGATTCAGGAATTTGATTGGCTTCAATATTAGGAGATTCTAGTAGAAAATCTTCCAGAGAATCGTCGCTCTCAGCATCAGTCAGATTTGATTCAGGAATCGGTGCTGAGGCAACATTGGGAGTATTTACTGCCTGAGACTCGAAAATCGAGACAGTAGAAACATTTCCTCTCTTACCAGAAGTTTTCTCTGGCTGCTTTGAGATTTCTACAGCAGGCGTAAAGAGGCTGTCATATAAATCCTCCACTTCTAAATCCTCCACTTCGTTGCTTTCGGCAATCATTGCCTCAGATGGCGTTTCAGCGGTGGAGGATTCTACGCTAAACAAATCATCTTCTGGGGGATCGATCGACTCTTCCTTAGTAACTGAGTGCCTGATTTCCTCTCTGTCGTGTCTTAATTGTGCAAACTGAGGAGATAGTTCAGTTCCCGGATAGGGCAGTTTTTCCTGTTCTCCGAGTTCGTCGAGATCGCTTTCATTCTTAGGCGTTTGTTCTTGACTTTGCCTACCTACAAATTCCTTTACGGCTACCTCCTTTTGAGAGAGGTTTCCCAGGGGTACTGTGGTGTCGGCTGGACGAGTTGCTGTTTCTATATTGGCTACAGGGATCGACGACTGCACATAAGATGAGGCTTCTCTGCCCAACTGTTCTGCCAAGTGGCTAACTAAAGCCGCAAACATGGCTTCACCCTGCTGTCCCAAACTGTGCATTTTTTCGAGTCCTTGGGACAAGGATTCTTGATAGGTTTGCAGATTTCTTTGTAGAGCCTCAAATACAACAGTGAGGGTGGAATCGAGCCTCATTAAGTCGCGATCGGATTGTGCCTGTAGCAGCCGTATTTGCTCAATGCGCTGGGCGGGAGTGAGCAGTTGTAGTTCCCCTGTTAAAGTTGCATTTGCCTCGCCTGTTGCCGAAGCTGAGGTCAACTGTGGGGACGATCCTCCGCTCAGGAGATTGTTGTGTAAGAACTGAGCTTCCAGATTACTAAGGGCTTGGGCGACATCGCGAGCCAAACTTTCTTGCAAGCGGGCCATTAGTACCTGCAAGAATTCAGAAATGATTTGTTGTTGGTTAGCTTGCTGCTGAGCTAGAGAGTATTGATCTTGTCGTCGCTGTTCTAGCTGTTTAATTTCAGAGGTTAGGGCTTGCTTTTCTTGTCGTAGAGCTTGTATGTCATCTTGTAGCGGTTGCGTGAGATTTGTACGCAGGGAGCTCATTTCTCCAATCACGGCTTGCAAGATTTGCTCGGCCGTTGAGCGAACATTGCTATCGGTAGGTACAGGTATATTGGGTTCGCGATGCCTCGGCCTTGCAACTTCGCCATCGCCTTGCGGTAATCCAGATTCCTGGCCCACATCTTTCTGAGTCAGGTTTTCACGTACAACTAGCTGTTTCGCTTCCTGTTGGGATAAATAGTTGCGAATCCGATCTAAAACTTGGCGCTGGTGGACGGTTTCGACCGAAGCCATCCAAGGTAGGCGCGGGCTAGGCTTGCTGAGTACCTCGTCAATATCAGCAAGGAGTGCCTGAATTTGATCCTGTTGAGAATTCAAGGGTGGAACCTCTACCAAATGCGGCTAATGCGAGAGATTTCGACTCATACTGGATATCTTGACTGATACTTTTAATTTGGACAATCTCAGACAAGCTGGGACAATCCAAATATGGCAATCCTATTACTAGGAAAGGTGAACAAAGCTATTGCCGTGAGACAATGGCGCTTTTTAATCTCCTGGACACCTGCAAACATTGAGGACTACGCCTATAAATAGGTACGCCTGTGTTTGCTGGTAGCAATCATCCGCGAAAGCGGTGAGTGCATGAACGTAGTCCCAAGTTGATGGGACTGATGAAAAGCCGAACCGTTGGTTTCTGACTTATCTAAAATTTTACCTTCTGAGGGCGCAAATTTTCTACCTGACAAATTTGCTGCATCGAATTACGGGTTAAAAATTTCAGGCATTTTGCGGAAAAGTCTTGAAAATGGTCTTCCTAGTAATTACTCAAGCGATGGGAGTTTCCACCGATGGGGGTTTGGGCAGCCGACGAATGTACTCCCTCAACACATGAGACATGGTGACATCTTTGTGGTTGGCAAATTCTTTTAGTTTTTCTAGTTCATATTGGGTAAGCCTTAAGACTAATTTTTTATCTTTATTCATGGCTAGACGTTAATGGTACAATATTTGGATGGTAACATGGGAAGTTATTTGGGATTTGCCCCATTAGGCAAGAGCTATAGCAAACTTTGGGCTATCATAAGCTGTGGATTTTCCTTTGATGCTGACTTCTGGCAGGTTAGTTGGGCTTTTGCAGGCACTCAAGTCTCGCCAGTGCTGTTCCTACTGTGTCGGCACTTTCTGGACTCACCTGATGGGAAAATCAAATAGCATTTTTATTACTTGTTGTCAAGACTGGCGCGGCTAAAAATTTCTGGTGTTTAAATGTTGCGCCTAGCTGCAATGATAGCTTTGGGCTATGAGTTCTCAGAACCGCTTTCTTTGAAAGTTGGCTGCTATTTCTAACCTCCACCGCATCTCTTTCGTGCGTTTATTAATAAAAATGGCCTCATGGATGACCGCTACCCCCCCCGTGATTCCCAGTCCAACGTTCATCAATTAATGCTCTCTACTGCTTTTTTTTCAGGCTTGCCTGAGACTGTAACTGATAGAGCAACTGTACACATCGTTACCCGCAGCCATCCGGCCAACCAGGTGATTTTGTTGGAGAACGACTGGGGCAGTTCAGTGTATTTCATTTTGGATGGTTGGGTGAAAATTCGCACCTACAACTTAGACGGTAAAGAAGTAACGCTCAATATTTTGGGCAAAGGAGAATTATTTGGCGAAATGGCGGCGCTCGAAGAAGCCCCGCGCTCAACTGACGTAATTACTCTCGCCCCGACTTTAATCGGTAATATGCCAGCTCAGGATTTTGTTCAGTTAATTCATGCCGAACCCTTGGCTGGGATTCGGTTGGCTCAACTGATGGGGCGACGGCTACGCCAAGTAAACCGACGGCTGAGGTTGCGCGAGTCGGACAGCACCTCACGGGTGGCAGATATTTTGTTATTTTTAGCAGAAGGCCAAGGGAAATCCTCTTTACAAGGAGGAACGGAGATTCCTAATCTCCCACACCGAGAATTGAGCAGTCTGAGTGGCTTGGCGCGGGAAACTGTCACGCGGGTACTGAGCAAGCTGGAAAAAAAGCAGTTAATTCGCCGCGATAAGGATGTCCTTTGCATTCCAGATATGCACGCCTTGGAACGCTTGTTAGTATAAAATTAAAGGGCTTAGCAGTTAATAGCTTGCTAACTGCTAATTGCTAGTTGTTATTCAGGAGAAATCATGACTTTTCACAAAATTTTTGTGGGCTTAGATGATTCAGAATTAAGCCACCAAGTCTTCACTCAAGCTTTAGATTTAGCGGTAGCTAACAAAGCTGAAATGATGTTATTTCACGGCGTTATTATTAACCAATTTGGAGAAAGGGGAATGCCAATCCCGGTCGATTTTGCTATGAATTTTGAGTTGGCAGAGCAAGCTTACCAAGCTCAGACTTTGCGGGTTGAAAAGCAGTTAGAACAAGGGAAAGCGCAGTTAAAAAACTACTATGACGCAGCGGCTAGCCAGGGCATTAAAGCCGAATTTGACTGCCAGATGATTGAGGATGCTGGTCATTCTATATGTGAATTTTCCCAGAGTTGGGACGCTGATTTAATTGTATTGGGCAGGCGGGGTCGCACGGGATTAGCAGAGGTAATGCTTGGTAGTGTCAGCAATTATGTTTTACATCACACTAAATGTGGGGTTTTAGTGATTCAAGCGCATTAATAATTAGGATTTTTGTGGCATTTATCGGGTCTAAAATCTAAAATCTAAAATCTAAAATCTAAAATCGGATGAGTGATTATTTTGAAGCTGGCAAAGCATCTAGCCCCGTGAATTCGCCCAAAACTGAGAGCGAAAGTTATGAGATGGAAGGTTTAGAGCCAAAAGTGGAGCCTGCTGTGGCTGGCGATTTTTCTGGGCCTTTAAGCATGGTAGAAACGGCTTTTCTTGCCAGTACCGCTAGTTTAATTTGGCTAGTAAATTATTATTTTCCAATGGGCCCGCTGCTGCGGATTTTTTTCCCGGTGCCGATCGCTCTGGTATATTTGCGATGGGGTCAGCGATCGGCTTGGATGGGAGCTTTGGTTTCTGGGTTGTTGCTGTCTGTGCTGATGGGCCCGACTCGCAGTATTTTATTTGTAATTCCTTTTGGGTTGTTAAGCGTGCTTTTGGGCGGACTATGGCGGCGGGGAGCTAGCTGGTCTGTTTCGATTGGTTTGGGCGCTATTGTGGGTTCCTTTGGTTTCTTTTTTAGGTTTTGGCTGCTTTCGCTACTGCTGGGGGAAGACCTCTGGCTTTATATCACCAGTCAAGTTACTGAACTCGTAGAATGGGGCTTTGTGAAGTTAGGGGTGCTGGCTGTGCCGAGTCTAACTTTGGTTCAGGCGATCGCAGCAGGGATGATCGTACTTAATAATATTATCTATCTATTCGTTGTACATCTAGTAGCTTTACTACTCCTAGACCGCTTGGGAAACCCCATCCCCCGCCCGCCAAATTGGGTGCAAGTTTTGATTGATTATGAGGATTAATGGCTAATGGCTAATGGCTAATTGCTAATTGCTAATTGCTAATGGCTAATTGCTAATTGCTAATTGCTCCCCTGCTCCCCTGCTCCCCTGCTCCCCAATCCTTTGCAACAAAGCCTAGTTAATGATTAAAGTTTATACTCAGCTCGAACAGGGACAGAGGTGGCTGGAACGGTATCGGTATCGCCAAGCTGTGTTTGCCTGCGTTTTGGGATTTACTGATACTGGTTTAATTCCTGGGATTTCAGCAGCGGGGGCTACTCCGGCTGACCGAAAATATACTTGTTTGGCAGATGCGGAATTTCTGTACAATGGCCCCCGCAGTCAGCCAAAATATCCCTTACCGCCTCTTGATGCTGGTGCGTCGCCGGTGCTGATATCCCGCGCTGTGGTGGAGAGTTTGGGCATTCCTTTGTACTTATTTAATGCTGGTTTGCCATTACCGCCGCCAGTTCCGACTATTGATTTGGGCGGTACTCCGGCTAAATGCGTCTCTTCTGGAAACGCTTTAGAACTTTCAACTGTAAAGCATTTGCTAGAGCAGGGTTTATTTTGGGGGGAAGAGTTAGCGGCTAAAAGCAATGGCGGCTATGTAATTTTAGGTGAGTGCGTAGTTGGGGGAACGACTACTGCTTTAGCAATTTTAGTGGGTTTAGGTATTGCTGCTGCGGGTAAGGTTAATAGCAGTCATCCTAATTGCAATCACGCTCAAAAGTTGGCTGTAGTGGAAGAAGGAAGAAGGAAGAGGGAAGATGAAAATCTCCCTCCTGCTCCCCTGCTCCCTCGCTCCTCCGCTCCCTCTCTTTCCCTGATAGCGGCGATGGGCGATCCGATGCAAATAGTAGTGGCGGGGATGGCGATCGCCGCTAGTCGTAGTTCTGGGGTGATGCTGGCTGGGGGTACGCAAATGTTGGCTGTTTATGCTTTGATTGAGGCGATCGCGCGTGAATATTCGCTTTTATGGCATCCAGAACAAATTGTAGTGGGAACTACGCGCTGGGTTGCTGAAGATCCTACTGGGGATACTGTGGGATTAGCTCAAGAAGTTGGCGCTGTGCCTCTTTTGGCTACACAATTGAGTTTCGCTAGCTCTCGCTATCGGCAGTTACAAGCTTACGAACAGGGATATGTTAAGGAAGGGGTCGGTGCTGGAGGATGTGCGATCGCTTCTCACTTAACCCAAGATTGGAATCAAAATCAACTCCAAGAAGCTATTGAAGCTTTGGCAGACCGTTATCAAAAAATTATAGGTAATTGCTAATTGCTAATTGCTAATTGCTAATTGCTAATTGCTCCCCTGCTCCCCTGCTCCCCATCTCCCTCTTCCTTCTTAAGAATGAATTCTTTTGGCTAGTAACTGCTCTTCCAAAGCGGCAATACGATTGTAAGCTGCTGTTAATTGAGCAGTTAGCCTTTGGATTTGGATATCTGCTGTCAACTCTTTTTCCAGACTTTGAAAATTTTTGTCTGAGAAATATTCGTCTAAAAGTACGTCCTTGTGTTCTAGAACTGGATCGAGGCTGCTGTAGCTGCGGTACGAGGTGATTTTGTCTGTTAACCGCAATCCACCTCGATCTGTTCCTTGACACTCAGTTAGCTTAGAGTCGCAGACTGACTCGGTAAATTTGTCGTTCAGATGTTCAATAATTTTATACAGGGAGTCCACTTTCTGACTCAGTGCGGTAATTTGTTGTCTGATCTCTTCCATAAAATATTCCTTTTATCCTTATTTATTACTTTTTCATGGTAAGCATTATTTTCCCCAAGTGTGAGTTATCACTGAATTATTTAATTTTTGAGATAATTCTTCCTCAATCTCTACTGAAAGATAAAATCTTGAGGAAAAACGGATTGAAAGTATCTGAGGGAATAGATTTGGGGAAATGCAGTCATAATTTTGCTCTCATAGGCGACAGAGCGCGATCTCATGGATGGCGCGGCTGTTGTAAGGCTGATGTATGATGTAGATGGAGATTGAAAAATGCAGCCGTTGAATTTGTCACTAATTGATATTTTAGAAAGCTGGATAGCTGGCAAGCAGCCAGCGCCAGATGAATTACAGCAGCTAGCAGTTTTGGAATTGGCAGATGAAGCGCGATCGCGTGCTTTTGGGATAAATATTGAAAATGTAAGTGAAGTTATTCTGGCACGGGCTAATTTATTTCAGTCTATTGCAATGGCAATTCTTGAGCTGCCATTAAAGTCAATCAATTTATTAGAAACTTCTTGGAATCTTTGGCTGCCTTTGGCAATGCAATTAGCGACGGAAAGGCAAAGAGTGGGGCGAACTTTGATTCAAGGGATTTTAGGGGGACAAGGAACAGGAAAAACCACCTTGGCAGCAGTTCTGAAGTTGATTCTTAGTAAATTAGGTAACAGAACAATTAGCCTTTCTTTGGACGATCTTTACAAGACTTATTCTGAAAGGCAGCGGTTAAAAGAGGAAGACCCGCGTTTAATTTGGCGTGGGCCACCGGGAACCCATGATATTGAGTTAGGAATAAAAGTTTTAGATCGACTACGTGAGTGTTATACTTTGAAAGTACAAAAGTATGAAAGTTCAAAACCTATTTTGATTCCTCGGTTTGATAAGTCAGCTTGGGAAGGGATTGGAGATAGAACTGAGCCTGAAATTGTTGATGATGTTGATATTTTATTATTTGAGGGTTGGTTTGTTGGGGTACAACCGATTGAATCTGGTATTTTTGATATCATCAATCTACCTCCTATTTTAACGGTTGAAGATCGACAATTCGCCTGTGACATGAATAGGAAATTAGGAGATTATTTACTACTTTGGGAACGCTTAGATCGGTTGATTGTTTTGCATCCAATTGATTATCGACTTTCTCAAGTGTGGCGGCTTCAGGCTGAAAGGGAAATGATGGCGGCCGGTAAGCCTGGGATGTCAGATGAGGATATCTATCGATTTGTCGAGTATTTTTGGAAAGCACTACATCCAGAGTTATTTATTAAGCCGTTGGTGACTAATTCGGAGTTAGTAGATTTAGTGGTTGAGATTAATGTGGATCATTCTGTGGGCAGAGTTTATTAGTAATTGGTAATTGGTAATTGGTAACTAGCAAACTTTCTTAACTGTTAATAGTTAACAATAATTACTTAGTTTCCATAGTATGTACACCATCCCAGTCATCCGGGGGCGGTACTTCCAAATAAAGGCGCGATCGCTCAATGTGAACTTCCACAGCCATATCCGTTTGCCGCATTAGCTTCGCCCTCTCAAAATAACTAATAGCTTGCTGAAAATCTCGATTAATATAAGCCTCTCTACCCCGCTTGTATAGCTCTAAAAATTGTTCTATTTCCCCAGTCAATGGCACTGTTTGCCGATCGATTAACTCATAAATACTGACGGCTTGATTTTTCCCTTTAACCCGCACCTTATCCAACTCCCGCACCCAAATTCGGTCGCGGCACAAATTGTAAGTAAACTCACTTAAAATAATATCACAGCCATATTGTTTTGTCAATTCTTCCAAGCGAGAACTAAGATTTACGGCATCTCCAATCACCGTATAATCCATCCGCTTTTCCGAGCCAATATTACCGGAAACTACTTCCCCAGAACTAATGCCAATCCCAATCTTAAAGTTAGTTTCACTAGGTCTAGAAGCATTAAAATCTTTCAACCGCCAGCGCATTTCTAAAGCTGTCTCAATCGCCATCCAAGCGTGTTCAATCAAAGGTAAAGGCGCTCCAAAAACTGCCATCAAGGCATCACCAATAAACTTATCTAAAGTTCCTTCATAGCGAAAAACAGCTTCTACCATTGTCTCAAAATACTGATTTAAAAGTGCTACCACTTCAGAAGCACCTAAATTTTCTGTAATTGTTGTATATCCCCGAATATCTGAAAATAAAATAGTCACATCTTTACGTTCACCTACCATCATCGCTCCCTCCCCTAAAGCCATTACTTGCTCAACTACTCCAGGGGTCATATAACGATACATTGTAGTTTTCATTCGTTTTTCTCTCGAAATATCTTCGAGCACTACGATACCGCCACGCACGCCGCCTTCAGGATTTGTTAGTGGGTTAACAGTTAAATTCAAACTACGTTCGACTACTGTAACTTGAGAACGAGGAATTGGCACCGCACATTGAGGATAACCTAGAGGAAAATGAGTAATATGAAAGGGAGCTTGAGCATTAGTAACTACTGGAATTTGGCCTGATTCGGGGCTATTTTCTCCCCAAGCATAAAAAATATCTGGATTGTTGCGATCGGGAATTGTCAAGATATAAGTTTCTCCTTCCTCCTCAATTTCTGGCAATTCTATTAATAAACCCACAGTTAAAGTTTGTTCCGGTACATAATGTCTGGCTGCATTCCTCAGACTGTCTTCTAGTCGAAATCGCATATTGTCAATGGGCACAACTTCCCAAACATAGCGATCGATAAGTCTCTCTTCCCAAAGTTGTCGATTCTGCTTACCGTTGGGTTGATCGATGGGACAACCAAGCAATCCCAAGGCGGCTTCATTAATCGTGACAATTCGACCTTGCATATCCGTAGAAATCACAACATCTGTGAGACTTTGTAAGATGTCTTTCTGATATTGTTTTTCAACTAAAACATTTTCAAATAATTGGGAATTTTGCAGTGCAATACCCGCTTGAGCATTAAAAGCACGCAAAAATTCTTCATCAGAATTAGTAAAACTGCCTTGGTGTTTATTGATTAACTGAGTTACCCCAATTAACTCGCCTTTGGCGTTATAAACTGGCATACAGAGCATATTTCTCGTTTCATAACCAGTGCGATGATCGGTACTCGGATCGAAGCGAGGATCGGTATAAGCATCATTAATATTGAGAGTTTGACCAGTGGAAGCTACATAACCAGCAATGCCTCTATTAGCAGGAATACGGATTTCCATTAAGGTTTTACCATCGGCTTTGGCTACTTTTGTCCAGAGTTCGTTGGTTTCTTTACTAAGCAAAAATAGGGTACTGCGATCGGCTTGCATTAAATCACGGGCTTGCTCCATTACAGAGCGCAAAGTTGTTTCCAAGTCAAGGCTTTGGCCTAAAGTTGTTGTTGCTCTTAATAGTGCTGCAACTCCTCGCTGATTGCGGGCAGCTACATAAAAAGATTGACAGCTTTCGAGAATAATTCCAATTGAGTCAGCAAAGGCGCGGAATTGTTGTTCGTCTTCTTCATTAAAGGGCTGATTTCCTGCTTTATTTAATAGTCTTACTACTGCTACCGGAGCATTTTCACTCTTGGTGCTGAAAATTGGCATACAAAGAATGGTCTGGGTTTCATACCCTGGGAGTTCGTCAACTTCTCGGTTAAATAGGGGATGATTATAAGCATCAACTACATTGAGACATTCTCCGGTATTAGCAACGTGACCCAAAATACCGACATTCATTGGTAGGCGAATTTCTTGAGCTTTTTTGGTAGTTGGATCGACGGTTTTGTACCAAAGTTGAGCTTTATTTGAGTTAACTAAAAATATAGTTGTGACATCGGCTTGCAGGATTTGACCGATTTTGAGGGTGAAGGCATCTAAAAGTTGCTCTAAAAGAGTTTCTAGAGCTTCATTGTTGATGAGGTCGATCGCACGCAAAAATTGCTGAAATTCAGCGGTGATAAAGTCCAGCAGGCAGACAAATTCGGCAACTGGCAGATCCTTCACGCGGGCGGCTAATGCCCCCATGCGATTGACTTGAGTGAGTGTAGCCAGAACGCTACCAGCATTGGAGAATGTCATGTGTTAACTGATTTTTCAGGGGGTAGGGTGGCCCTTGGCTTGGTTGATGTCGTGTTTTGAGGCTGTCCAAACTGTTGAAACTGTTTTGGCTTCACTGCTTGGACAAGTCGTTTTACTTAATCACGAACTTCCACCTGCCTATAATGTGTGCTTTGAAATCATTTTTAACAACCTTGATGTTGCTGCCCACTCTGCTAATATAGCTAGGGGCTAGGGGCTAGGGAAGAAGGGAATAGAATTAAGGCTTGGAGTAATTTAGAATGTCCTAACCGACGAAAGCGGTTGCTATATAAGGTGAGGTTAGGTAAAACACAAAACTAAGGGGTTTGTTTTGTGGGGATAGGTGGAAAATAATTAGTCTGGAAGTTAGTTCATAGGTTTTTTTGTTGGGGAGAATGGGCTTTTTATGCTGGGTGGAATTGCGGCGATCGCGCGTGACCCACGAATGGCGCAGCCTGCTACACCAAGTTATTTTCCAATACTCTGTCAAATTTAATGTTAAACCCGATCGGGGAGTAGGTGCGATCGATCCCTTCAACCCCCCTTAAAAACTAGGGCTATACAGCGGTTCCCAAAACCCGCCAGAGGTGAAAACCTCTGTCTAATAGCTCAAGTCGTCTTCAGACGACTAAACAGTTGCGGGACTTACACAAGAGTATGGGTACCGCCGCCATCTTGGCGGTTCATTTACCGCCAAGATGGCGGCGTTACGTGAGGCGTAAATCGTAAACTATGCGGCTTTTGGCAGTGAATCGGCCAAGATCGCAGATTCATAGTACCGCCGCAGTTGGTGGGTGGCAGCGGCCCAGCCCCAGCGTTCAGCTTCAATACGGGCGTTGAGTCGTAGCGTTTCGCGTTCTTCGGGATGGGCAAACAAGCGTTGAGTAGCAGCGATCGCACCTTCCTCATCTGCTGGGTCAAATAAATAGCCGTTAACGCCATCGGTGACAATATCGGGAATTCCCCCTGACCTTGCCGCGACTACGGGCGTACCCGCAGCCATCGCTTCTAGGAGCACTAAGCCTAGGGTTTCAGTGCGGGAGGGAAAAATGAAGGCATCGGCACAAGCGTAGGCTGAGGCGAGTTCTCTGCCTCGGAGATAGCCAACGAAATAGGTGGGAGTGCCGGCAAAATATTGTTCTAAAGCTTGGCGGTGTGGGCCGTCGCCGACTAAGGCGAGACGGGCGTTAGGAATTGATTCTAAGACGGGTTTGATGCGATCGATTTCTTTTTCTGCACCGAGGCGACCGACATAGAGTAAGAGTGGGCTGTCTGGATTGCCTTGGCTGAGGCGATCGCGCATTTCTGGAGTTGCAAAATGGGGTTGATACATCTCCGTATCTACTCCCCTTTGCCATAAGTCTACACGCTCAATACCGTGCGATCGCAGTTCTTCAACCATCGCCGTTGAAGTACAAAGATTTAACTCAGCCTGATTATGAGCTCCTTTCAACAACTCCCACAACAAAGGTTCAAGCATTCCAAAACCATAGTGATGTAGGTATTTTGGCAAGTGAGTATGGTAAGAAGCCAAAAGCGGAATATTTAACTTTTTGCCATAATATAAACCCGCCAATCCCAAAATAGCCGGATTAGCAACATGAATAATATCTGGCTGAAACTCTTCTAACTTTTGTCCAATTGACGGGCGCGGCAATGCCATTTTCAATTCCGGGTACATCGGCAAAGGAAAGCCTTCAACACCGTAAATTATGGCTCCTTTGTACTCTGTTAGCCCACCATCTGGGGAAAAAATTAGAACTTTGTCGCCAGCGCGTTGTAAGTGTTCAACTGTATGAATCAACCGCGTGACAATGCCATCTATTTTCGGCAGAAATGTTTCAGTAAAAAGAGCGACTCTCATAACATAACTTGAAGTAATTTTGTAGCAATTGACCAGGAAAGTTAATTGTTTTTCCAGAAAAAATCTACTGTTCCGATTTTTTCCTCTTTTAACTGTTTGTGGTTCGTAAATCCTGCCTCATTTAAAATTGTCGAGCACCTACCTACATCGCATAAGTCTTTATGCAGCTCTATAACAACACTTTTTACTTTTGCAAGGAGTTCTGGGTAGTTCTCTAACAATCTTTGTTCGCAACCTTCAATGTCAACCTTTAAAAGATCTATTTCTGGAATCTCTCCTCCATAAATAGAGGTAAGATCGATGTAGGATACAGTGTCTTTCTTTTTCCCTTCCGGCGACAAAAAGATTGAGTTTGATACATGATAATCTATTTGATATAAATCAGCACTTCCTTGTCGTTCGCCCACTAATCCATTAAAGATTTTAACCTTATTTTTGAGTAATTCTTGTTGATTTAAGCGCGATTTCATTATTTCAAAAATAACTGGGCTTCCTTCTACCATTGTTACCTGAAAAGGTTGCTGAGGATTTTTACTTTGCAGGATTAAATCTGCAATTCTTAAAGGGAAATATCCTACATTAGCGCCAAGATCTAGAAATTCTAAAAGGCGGTTGGGAGAAACTGATGCCAAACTTTGCTGAATCGGAAGGTCATATTCTCCTCTGCAAAACAAGTCGTTATAGAGGTAAAATTCTGCTTCGCTTTCAATTTTCACAGTCAGCTCTGGGTGCAACTCTATATTGACTCCCAAATTTTTCCATGCTATTTTTTTCCACCCTCGTTGAAGTTTCTTTTTGACTCTTTCCAGAAAAGATGCTGTTTGGAGTTCGCTAATTGATGGCATTTGTAGACCCTCATTTCAATGTTTATAACAAGGTAACTTGACGGAACTCTAGGTTTTTCCAACTTTCCAGCGATGCTGATTGCTTAAACAAATTTTTTAGTTTCTGAAGTTAGATATCAGTTAAGTAGTTAGTAGTTAGTAGTGGCTCTCTTACTAACTACCAACTTCTCTTTACTAATTCCTCCGCCACTTAACTTTAGGCAGGATTTCATTTTTGTCAACACGATGCTTGTATTTGATCGCAAAATTCATCAGCGAATCTATCAGCGAGTCTGACAAACAGTGAGGCTGTAAACCAAGACTCAGCAAACTGGTATTTTTGGCATTAAAATAGTGTTCTTCCTTCTCAACTCTGGGGTTTTCGAGATGATTGATTTCCACATTTAATCCCATTGCCGTACCAGCTTTTTTCACCATCATTGCCAAGTCACCGACGCTAAACATTTCGGTAAATTGGTTGAAGACGCGAAATTGACCTGGTTCGGCGGGATTTGCGATCGCAATTTCCATACATCGCACCGTATCCCGAATATCCAAAAATGCTCTCGTTTGTCCGCCACTGCCATAAACCGTTAGTGGATGACCAATAGCAGCTTGAATGCAGAATCGGTTCAGGGCAGTTCCAAATACTCCATCGTAGTCTAAGCGGTTAATTAACAGTTCATCCATACCGGTTTCTTCTGTTAAAACCCCGTAAACTACCCCTTGATTTAAATCTGTAGCACGTAGGCCCCAGATTTTGCAAGCAAAGTGGATATTGTGGCTGTCGTGAACTTTACTTAAATGATAAAAAGATCCCGGTTGTTTGGGATAGGGGAGAGTATCTTTGCGACCGTTATGTTCAATAGTGATATAGCCTTCTTCTATATCAATATTCGGAGTACCGTACTCACCCATTGTCCCCAATTTCACTAAGTGACAATCAGGGAAATCTTCCCGCATCGCATAGAGGATGTTTAGCGTTCCGACAACATTATTAACCTGAGTAAGTACAGCGTGTTCGCGGTCAATCATTGAGAAAGGGGCCGAACGTTGTTCGCCAAAATGCAATATCGCTTCGGGTTTAAACTTGCGAAGGGAACTGCTGAGGAAATCATAATTGGTGATATCGCCGACAAACAGTTCAATGGACTTGCCAGTTAAATCACGCCAGCGCTGGAGGCGTTGTTGAATCGGCGCAATAGGAGTGAGGGTTTCTGTACAAAGTTCGAGATCCCAATGCCGCCGCACAAAACTGTCCAGAATGCCAACTTCATAACCTCGATTGGAAAGGTAGAGCGCGGTTGCCCAACCGCAATAGCCATCGCCACCAATAACCAGGACTTTCATAAATCACGGATAAATCTTGCTTGCCAATACTGGGTAAATGTATCAGGTAATGGTGCAATATGAACCTTTTAAACTACAACCTCATCGGCAAAACTAGCCCAGCGGACAAACTCGAAGGGCCCGGCGACTGCACCCCAGAGGTGTTCGTCGGTTTCGGGATCGCGCCCTCTGTCGTGACTGATGAATTTATTTTCATCGATCTCAAATTCGCTGTCGAGGTAGGTGGTTTTGCCTTTGCGGACTACTGTGCAGCCTTTGCCCGGTTCAACTCGACCGAGGAAGCTGTTGCCCGTCCATTGAGTGATGAAGGTGCATCCGGGGAGTTTTTTGATGGTTTCGGCTTTGAGGGCTTGGAGGCGCACAGGGTCGCGGGATGAGCCGTAGAATTGTTCTTCGTTTGCGATCGCGTAGTTTTCGATCTCAATGCAATTAACTGCGGGTACTAATTTTAATACTCGAACTCGGTAAGGTTGATTGAGTTGATAGTCGTAGGCTTGTTCGAGGTAGAGGCTGATTCCTCCTAATAATTCTACGGGGAGGGGGCGCATACAGACGCGGATGTGGGCGAAGAAGGGGGGGTTTTCAAAGGCTTGGGGTTGGTTGCTGAAGTCGGAGGCCATCCAGCGGGCGAGGGTGGCGATGTCTGTGGAATTGGTCATTATGAAGAGGAATTGATAGTTGATAATTGGTTTTTGGGAGGGCTGTGGTTATGCTGAACTTGAGCGATCCCAGAATATTTTAAGGGGAAAGCGAGCGTTTTTTTCATTAAGAACATAATGAAAGGTCGGGTGGGGATTGACAGGGCAATTTCTATTTTTTTGATGACTTACGTAACGCCGCCCTCTGGGCGGTATCTTTACC
>NZ_JARFTR010000260.1 GCF_029167235.1 Kamptonema sp. UHCC 0994
GCGGTAACGGAACCGCCCAGAGGGCGGCGTTACGCACAATTTTTTAATTTTTAATTTTTAATTTTTAATTACTAATTCCTTGCCCTTCCTGTCGAGAACCATTAAGCTATGTTATGTGAATTAAACTTTTTTGTAGATTCTTAATTTAATTAGACACCCTTTGGATAACCAGCTCGCTAGCAATGAAATTCAACACCTGGTCAAGCGGATCGCTTTGATTGCTCTAGCGGTTTCGCTGGTAAGTCTTGTGGCGATTTTAGGCATAAGACAGTTTCAGGCCGCAGACCCTTACATCAAAACCGTTTTGTCCATGAATGGCGATCCCGTCCAGGGTCAAGCCATCTTTCAAATGAATTGTGCCGGTTGTCACGCATGGCATTTCAACAGTCAGATTGGCCCAAACTTGCACGGTGTATCGCAGCGCAAATCTGAAACCGGTCTGATCCAGCAAGTAATCAGCGGAAAAACCCCTCCCATGCCTCAGTTTCAGCCAAGTCCCCAAGAAATGGCAGACCTGCTGAGCTATCTGGAGCAAATGTAATCACCAAGGAAGAAGGAAGAAGGATTTACTTAACAACCAACAACCAACAACCAACAACTAACCACTAACAATTACCAAGGACTACCAATCATCGTAAAACCACTCCAATAATAAGGGTGGGATAGACTTGTATTGACTTGATTTTTTCCCCCAGCCGGTAACATCACCCTACTGACGACACCACCGCCTCGCAATTGACCAGACTCTATCTTAATTTCTCCTCTAATCATTGCAATTTGTGCTTGCCGCAAAGCTTCAGATTTGATCGCAGCATTCCGCAATTGACTGTAAAACCCTGCCATCAGCCCCAGCGTCCCCTCATCGGAGACATACCATAAACTGGCCAAAGCCGACTTCACCCCAGCTTGTACAGCAAGACCTGCAAATCCCAATTCTGCACCATTATCTCCCACCGCCGTGCGGCAAGCACTCAACACAAGTAACTCTACTGGCGGGTTACTCCAGCCTAACTGCCGAAGCTGATTAAGTTGCAGTTGGGCATCCCATAACTGAATGTAAGAGTTGCCGGCTACTCCAGGCTTGAATTCGCCGTGCGTTGCTAAGTGGATAATCTGATAAGGTGTAGCAGAGCGAAGAGATTTGAGATTTTTGAGAGTGAAAGCTTCATTGAGAAAAAATTGCCCAGGCCACTTAGCCGCGATCGTTTGCAGTTCCAAAGGTACGGCCGGTAAAGGTGATTTGTCAGAAAATACCGATGCACCCATTGCCAAAACTGAAGCACCAGAAAGGCTTTTGTAGCTAGTATTAGTTAAGCTCAAGCTCGGTATTAACGCTAGACTATATTTTTCTACTAGAAATTGTTTCCCGTCGTGAAGCGCGGCAATTGGTATCGTCCGCAATCCTGCATCGAGACTAAACAGCAGCGTGTCGATTTTTTCCCCTTGCAATTCCGCATCTAAAGGCTTAAGTAGCCATTTATAAAGCTTTTGCGCGGATGCTAGATAGGTTGTGGAGCGACGTTTTACGGGATTAGTGATTTCGTCGCGGAACTGATTTGCAGTCTGTATTAACACCTCGCGATTCGCCTCGCGGACGGTTTCGTGCAGGATTTTACCACTGGCGGTTATTAATACAAGTTCGAGTTGATCTGGTCGTGCGATCGCATAAAGAATTGCAGACCGATTACCAGTTTGCTTCTCAATTTTTGAGAGCATTTCTCTGATACTTTGAGCGGAATTTACAGCCGTTCCTAATGAAAGACTTCCCCCCAAGTAATCCTTATATTCCTGCTGAGTTAGTACCTCGATTTGAGGTACAGCTATATCGACTCTTCCAGCATCAAGAGTTTGGCTGAGATTAGCCCTAGCTACTTCTACGGCTGGCGAGAATCCCGCTAGACTAGAGTTAGGCGGGACACCAGGCGGCTGTGTACTGTTGCCATTAGGTTTAGGGCCATTAGGTGTCGGATTTTGCGGCGAGGGACTATTGCCGGGATTAGATTCGACACGCAATATCGAGCCGTTGCCGGGATTGCCAGAGATGCCGTTTTCACTCCGAGGTTGTGGCATTAATCCAGAGTTGGGATTGGCTGGCTTTCCAGGATCGCCCCTATCTATTCCAGGAGCAACATTTAATATTTGCTGATTGTAAAGTGTACCGCTATTGAGAATAGGACTGTCGGGCCTAATAGCACCTATGCCTGGAAGGTTTGGGGGGGGAGGTGGATTTATTGGGGAATTAGCCAATTGTTCTCGCGGCGGTAAAGGTTGTTGATTATTACCTCCCGGTTGTTGTGGATTATTACCTCCCGGTTGCTGTGGATTATTACCTCCCGGTTGTTGTGGATTATTACCTCCCGGTTGTTGTGGATTATTGCCTCCCGGTTGTTGTGGATTATTGCCTCCCGGTTGCTGTGGATTATTGCCTCCCGGTTGTTGTGGATTATTGCCTCCCGGTTGTTGTGGATTATTGCCTCCCGGAGGTTGCTGTGGATTATTACCTCCCGGTTGTTGCTGATTATTGCCTCCCGGTTGCTGCTGATTATTGCCTCCCGGTTGCTGCTGATTATTGCCTCCCGGTTGCTGTGGATTATTGCCTCCCGGTTGCTGTGGATTATTGCCTCCCGGTTGCTGTTGATTATTTGTCCCCGGTTGCTGTTGATTATTGCCTCCCGGTTGCTGGTTAACAATTCCTCCGGGTTGTTGTTGATTAGCAGTTCCTCCGGGTTGCTGTTGATTAGCAGTTCCTCCGGGTTGCTGTTGATTAGCAGTTCCTCCGGGTTGCTGTTGATTAGCAGTTCCTCCGGGTTGTTGTTGATTACCAGTTCCTCCGGGTTGTTGATTATTGGCAACAGGTTGCTGCTGATTATTGGCAACAGGTTGCTGCTGATTATTGGCAACAGGTTGCTGCTGATTATTGGCAACAGGTTGCTGTTGATTATTGGCAACAGGTTGCTGTTGATTATTGGCAACAGGTTGCTGTTGATTATTGGCAACAGGTTGCGGGCTCTGGGTAGGCTGCGGGCTCTGGGTTGGTGCTGGTGTTGGACTCTGGGTAGGCTGCGGGCTCTGGGTTGGTGCTGGTGTTGGACTCTGGGTAGGCTGCGGGCTCTGGGTTGGTGCTGGTGTTGGACTCTGGGTGGGTTGCGGGCTCTGGGTTGGTGCTGGTGTTGGACTCTGGGTAGGCTGCGGGCTCTGGGTTGGTGTTGGTGTTGGGCTCTGGGTAGGCTGCGGGCTCTCTGTTGGTGCTGGTGTTGGTGCTGGTGTTGGCGTTGGTGATGGGGCTGCTGCCGACGCTGTGGTAATGATATTAATATTCCCCTGAGTGTAGGTTGTTGGGGGAACTGTTACTGTCAATGTTGGCGCGATCGTATTATTGGCCCCACTCGCGATCGCCCCCTTTGTTCCGTTCGTGGTAGCATTTCCTACAATAAAGGGAGTTACTGTGCTACCGCCATGTCGAATTGTAATTGCTCCACCACCGCTACCGCCTGCTGTAGAAATACTAGCAATTATACTATTAATATCAGTAAAAGTATCTGTAATTCGTACAAGAGTACCGGCCGTAATATCAACTACCCCACCGCTACCAGAGGCTGCACCTTGGGCGTTAATAGTAACAACTTCTACGCTGCCTTTAGCATTAACAGTAACATTGCCGCCAGAGGTACCACTGGTATTAATGTTGCCTGTACTAATATTGTTATTACTGTTCAGTGTTAATGGGCCACCATTACCAGTTGTTGAGCTAGTATTTAATGTCGCTGTGCTAGCATTGATGTTGCCAGTAGAGCTAGTTATGGTAATAGCTTTACCTGAAGTTGTAATATTACCGCTGGTAATATCTTGGTTAGCTAATAGCGTAATTGTCGCATTTCCCGATCCTGTAATTGTTCCGTTTCCGCTAATAGAACCAGTACCCGCAGGAGTGCGAATAGTTACGGGGTTGCTGAAACTAATATTGCCAGCTAGACTAATACTACCGCTACTATCACTGCGTCCGATTGTAATTGAGCTAAAGCCATTTTGTAATAAGGCTAATTGTGCTGCTGTTAAGTCTAAACCGCTGCTAGCTGCTGTCCCGCCAATGGCAATCGGTACGGTTGGCGTAAATGGTTGTAAAGTTAAATTGCCAGTTCCCGATACAGTGTTTCCGAAGTTAATTTTATTAGCTGTGAGGGCGATATCGCCAGCAATTGTTACAGCTTCACCAAGGCTAATTCCAGATGCACCAGTTGCCGTTATGTTGCCGTTAATTTGAGTTGTTCCGGCTGGATCTGTTGTTAAGCTTGAGATATTGACAGTATTGCTAAAAGCTGTATTTCCAGAACTATTGACTGTCAAATCTCCTAACGGTGTGGTACTACCAATAGCACCGCTAAAAGTGATATTGCCTGCTCCCGCATTCACTGTTAAGCTATTAGTATTAGCTGTTGTGCCGTTGAGAGTACCGTTAAAGGCAACAGTAGTATTGCCGGTCGTTCCCAATGTGCTTAGTGCGATGGCGGGTGATGCTAAAATGACATTGCTAGAAAAAGTGAGACTTCCGCCGCTACCAACAACAGCAGAAGTGCTGATATTGCCGTTAAGGGTGATATTGCTACTACCGGCGTTAAGCGTTACCGTGCCGCCATTAGTTGCGGTGGCTGATGCGGTGCTAGAATTAATTTCACCTGTCTTAATCCCGTTAGTTGCAGTTAGAGAAATCGCGCCGCCGCTACCAGTGGCACTAGATGTATCTAAAGTCCCCGCAGTATTGATATTACCGCTAGCACTGGCGATTGTGATTCCTCTGCCAGAATTAGTAATGTTACCAATGGCAATATTTTGATTAGCATTGAGAGTAATAGTAGCATTGTTGCTGCCCGTAATATTGCCAGCAGTGTTAGTAATTGAACCACCGGTTCCGGGTGCTTGGATAGTAGTAGGATTTTGAAAGGTTGCGTCTCCAGCAATCGCAATTGCGCCGCTGGTATCACTTCTCCCAATAGTAATTTGAGAAAATCCTGGCTGAATTGTTGCTAGTTCTGTCGTACCTAGATTTAACGTACTGTCGCTGACATCTCCCCCAATTGTAATCCCTAAACTTGGCGTTAGTGGCTGTAATTGTAGCGTTCCATTGCCAGCAATTGTGGTATTACCAAGTAAGCTAATTTCATCTGTTGTTAGGGTGATAGTGCCGCTACCTCCTGTCGGGTTAATGGCACTATTATTGACTAGAATTCCTTCAGTACCATTACCGCCGATGGCTGTTAAAGTCAAGTTGCCAATACCGGATGCTGTTAATGTGCTTTGATCTAACTCAATACCTATATTGCTAATTCCTATCCCGCTAGCTGAACCATTGCCAGTTAAGGTAATATTACCGCTACCAGTAGATTTTACTGTACTATTAGCGACGAAGATTCCGCTATTGTCGTCGCCAGTTCCACCGCCAGTACCTGTTAGCTGGATATTACCATCAACTGAACTAATTGTAGTATTTGCGCCGTTAATTTCGATACCATCATTACTGGTAGTGCCATTACCACCAATACCTTGTAATGTAATTGTTCCTGTGCCGGTAGTTTGCACGATCGCATTGTTTTCAATTACAATCCCAGAAGCGCCAGACACGCCTGCAACTCCGGTTCCAACTATAGAGATGTTACCGTTACCAGCATTGAGAGTGCTGTTGTTAATGTTAATGCCATCAGGGTTTGTTGCTGTGCCAACGGCGGGGGAAGTTGAGGGAGTATTACCACCACCTAAGATGATGCTACCACCGTTGCTGCTGATAGTAGCATTGGCGATCGCGATCGCGCCTACACCGCCACCATCTCGATCGGCATTGAGGGTAATGCTGCCGCCTTGGGTGGTAATATTGGCATTAACGGCAATGGTATTGTTAGCTTGGAGTGCGATCGCGCCATTACCGGCATTGACAATCGGCTGATTAGTGGTAATATCGTTGTTAGCGATTAGCGTTAAAGAAGTGGTGTTGTTCCAAGAAATTGGACTGCTAACGGTAATATTGCCAAGAGCACTTAGACCTGATGCCGTATTCACGACTACATTGCTTAAGCCTAGTTGATTTTGCAGGGTGGTGGTGCTGAGATTGGAACTGCTATTAGTAGTGTCAGAAAAAGTGCCATTGGCAAAGGCAATTGTGGGTGTATCCGGCGTATTGCTGATAGTAATGTCAGTGGGATCTAAAAGCAGAGTCCCTACTTGGCCAGATAGCGATCGCAAATCCGCCAATCCTTGATAATCTAAAAATTGTTTACCTGAAACTTCGACAAAACCGCCATTGTCTACACCACGAGCGGTAATATTCCCATAGAAGCGAGTAATATCATCGGCCCAAACGATCGCACGACCACCACTACCGCTATTAATCGCATCAACATTAATTGTAGAGTCTTGGCTGACAAATGTGCGATCGGCCCTTGGCAATGCACCTAAACCGCGATAGTCCCCACCAACCAATACCGTACCGCCGCCAAAAATCCCACTAGCGTTGACTTTTGCGCCGATTAATCCAACTTGATTGCCAAAAATGTTAATTTGCCCCCCCGTATTACCAGAGGCGTTGAGAGAGCCGGAAGCGATGGCATCTCCCGGTGCTGTTGGTACTGTAACGCCAACACCAGTAAGTTGTACGCTACCATCAGCAAGCAGAGTTAATCCAGTAGCATTACCTAACTTAGAACCCGTTAATAGTTGGGGAATATTCCCAGGTTGTACCCCATTTTCTATACCTAACGGGCCAACTGCAATTTCCAAATTCAACAAGTGTCCTGGTTGGCTAATTCGGACTAAGCTTTGACCCGGTACTGCGGCAATGGTAATATTTCCCCCAGGAGTCGCGATCGCACCTGTATTGATAATAGTACCACCAATTAAACTAATATTCTCTCCCGCTGATACCGTTAAATTCCCAGCATTAACAATTGAACCCGGTTGGGATGAGAAAGTAAAAGCCGTAGGATTTCCGACTAAATTTGTCCAGTTATTGCTACCAATGGCATTTAACCAATTTGATCCAAAGCCAATACCTGTAGCAGTCGTAGCTGTAAAGGAAGCCGGCACATTTAATTGAGCCGAAGGGCCGAAAATAATCCCAGCAGGATTAATTAAAAATAGGTTAGAATTGCCACCACTGACTTGAATTAGACCGTTAATAATTGAAGCATCGCCGCCGACTACTCGCCCTAAAATATTTCTAATTGCCGGATTAGAGATAAAGTTAGCAATCTGACCTTCACTGAGTCCAAATTGTTGGAAACTGTGAAATAGATTTGTCCCATCTCCAGAGGTTTTACCACCTGTAATATCGAAACGATTTTGCTGTTGAGTAACATTAGTACCCGTACCGTCGGGGGCGGAGGTGATAGGTAGGGTTTGGGCAAAAGCCGATGCGACGAACCACAGAGTAGCTGGAAGAGGGATAAATGGAAGTAAGCGATTAATTTTTTTCATGGCGGTGAGCCCGGTGACGGTTATTGGTGTCTAGGCTTTAGGTGCTTCCACCTCTATTATGATCTATAATTGTCGCAATTGCTCTATAACATTATTACATTAATG
Organism: Kamptonema sp. UHCC 0994; assembly: GCF_029167235.1. Classification (GTDB taxonomy): domain Bacteria; phylum Cyanobacteriota; class Cyanobacteriia; order Cyanobacteriales; family Microcoleaceae; genus Kamptonema. Next base: position 7,567 of record NZ_JARFTR010000260.1, read on the forward strand.
TAATGTTAGACTTAAAACCTCAACTCAAGAAGCTAAACCCATCTCCAAAGTTTTGTTAACCGTTAACGGTTAACAGTTAACTGTTTCAATATTTCAACCCTATGAATATTCCCGGCTACCAGATTCTCACTCAAATTTATGAAAGTAGCAATTCCCTAGTTTACCGAGGTATCCGACAACAGGATAGCAAAGCCGTTATCCTCAAAGTTCTTAAACAGGACTATCTGGCACCAGGGGAACTGATTCGATACAAGCAAGAATATGAAATTGCACAAAAACTGAATATTGAAGGAGTAGTTAAAGCTTATAGTTTAGAAACTTATCGCCAGAGTCTAGTCTTAATCCTTGAGGATTTTGGTGGATTATCCTTGGCGCAATTAATAAATGGGCAAATGGAGGGGAATAGAACCTTACTGTCTCTACATAAAATCCTCCAAATCGCGATTCAAATCACTGAAACTTTATCAGCAATTCATGCCGCTAATGTTATTCATCGAGATATTAATCCTTCCAATATTATCTTTAATCCAGAAACCGAGCAAATAAAAATTATAGACTTTGGCATTGCCACTATCTTCAGCAAATCTAGTCCTCTCCTGAAAAATCCTAATGTCTTAGAAGGTACTTTAGCCTATATGTCACCGGAACAGACTGGGCGGATGAATCGCTCTCTAGATTATCGCACAGACTTTTACTCCCTTGGCGTTACGCTTTACGAACTATTAACAGGAAAGCTGCCTTTTACCACAACTGATGCTTTGGAATTAGTACACTGTCATATTGCCAAACAGCCTATTGCTGCTCATAAAATCAATCTAGAAATACCTCCAAATATTTCAGAAATTGTGATGAAATTGATGGCAAAAACTGCTGAAGAGCGATATCAAAGTACCTGGGGTATCCAAATAGATTTAGTGTGTAGTCTGATGCAGCTAGAGGCTAATGGTGAAATTGAAAACCTAATTCCTGGTGAAAATGATATTTCGGAAAAATTTCAAATTCCTCAAAAACTTTATGGCAGAAAAAGAGAAATCACAACTCTACTTGCAGCTTTTGAGCGCGTAGCAGAAGGCGGGGGAAAAGCATCATCTTGTCCCACCTCAAATTTTGATTTACACCTTCCCGAAATAATGCTTTTGGCAGGTGCTACCGGCAGCGGAAAATCAGCCCTGGCTGCCGAAATTTATAAACCTATTACAGAAAAGCGAGGTTATTTTATTCGAGGAGATTTTAAAAAAGATCGAGGCAATATTACCTACTCTGCCCTAATTGATGCTTTTCAATCATTAATAGGGCAACTATTAATGGAAAGTAAAACACAGCTAAACCTTTGGCGAAAAAAAATATTAGTCGCATTTAATGGCAACGGTCAAGTAATTATTGATGCGATCCCCCAAATAGAACTAATTGTGGGTAAGCAGCCGCCAGTAGCAAAATTAGGAACAAAGGAATCGCAAAATCGCTTCAGTATAGTCTTTCAAAGATTTATTCGGGTGTTTGGTTCAAAAGAGCATCCCTTAGTCATCTTTCTGGATGATTTGCAGTGGGCAGATGTAGCAACCTTAAGTTTAATTGAACGCATAATGATGGATGTTGACACCCAATACTTATTTTTAATTGGAGCATATCGCGTTCAGGAAGTCAGCACTAATCATCCTTTAATGATGACTATTGAGACACTACACAAGCAAGAGATAACTGTCAATCAGATTACCTTAGCACCATTAGCAATAGAGGATATTACTGATTTGATTTGCGACACTTTGCATAGTGATAGAGGGAAAGTAAAACCTTTGGCAGAATTGGTATTGTGTAAAACTGGGGGTAATCCTTTCTTTGTCAATGAATTTCTAAAAATGCTCGACACAGAAAAATTAATCGCTTTTAATTTAGAATGTCTGAGTTGGGAATGGGATCTAGATCGAATTAAGGCAATTAACATTACTGACGATCTGGTAGAGTTAATAGTTAGTAAATTGAAGAAATTGCCACTATCAACACAGCAAATTTTAGGTGTAGCCGCTTATGTAGGTGAAGAGTTTGACTTAAGCACTCTATCTATTATTTGCGAAAAATCTCCGCAAGAACTTTTTAAATATTTAACACCAGCAGTTGATTCCGAGTTAATTTTACCTAAGTCAGAGTTAGATGAACAACTGTTAATTCAAGATTATAAATTTGGCCATGATTGGGTACAGCAAGCAGCCCATACTTTAATCAAAAATCCAGAAGAAGAATTCCCTAGGTTACTAACTAAATCAGCAGCCAATAGAATTGTGGACAGAATTCCAGTAGCGACAAATAGAATAACAGGCCCTCGCTCGTCAGGCGAAGTTTTAGATTTAGCCGCAGTTATGAAGGCTTCTCAAGCTATCGCGAGTGAAATTGAGCTGGATAAGTTATTAGCTACTTTGATGAAGATTATGATTCAAATTGCGGGAGCTCAGGTTGGTTATTTAATATTAGAAAATGATGGCAAAATGCTAATTGAAGCCTCTGGCAAGGTGGATGCAGAACAGATTGCCGTTTTGCAGTCAATTTCTATTGATAGCCGCGTGCCTGTATCGATCGTAAATTATGTTGCTCATACCAGAGAAGCAGTTGTTGAAAACAATGCTGCATATCATGGTAAATTTACTAACGATCCATTTATCAAAGAGCATCAAAGCAAATCTCTATTATGTACGCCCTTGCTAAATCGAGGTCAACTTAGTGGAATTTTATATCTGGAAAACAATCTAACTGCTGGTGCTTTCGCTCCAGACAGGTTGGAAATATTACAAATGTTGTCTGGGCAAGCTGCGATCGCGATCGCCAATGCTAAACTTTATACAGAGGTTCGTGAAAGTGAAAGACGGATGGCTCAATTCCTAGAAGCAATGCCCGTGGGCGTATCTGTTCACGATTTAACTGGACAGACTTATTATGCCAATCAGAAAGCACAGGATTTACTTGGTATAGGGATTTTATCAGGAGCAAAAAGCGAACAATTGGTAGAGGTTTATCAAATATATCAAGCGAGAAGTAAAGAGTTATATTTGACCGAAAATTTGCCCATTGTGCGAGCGCTCAAAGGTGAAAGTGTCAAAGTTGACGATCTCGAAATTCATCACCCTAATAAAGTTGTTCCGTTAGAAGTTTCTACTACACCAATTTTTGATGAAACGGGAAAAATTGTCTATGGGATTGCAGCTTTTCAAGATATAACAGAACGTAAACAATCTGAAAAATTATTAGCAGAATACAATCAAACCCTGGAGCGAAAAGTAGAAGAGCGCACCCAAGAATTACAGCAGGAAATCGCAGAGCGCAGGCGCACAGAAGCAGCGCTGAACAAAAGTGAATTAGAAAATCGTGCTATTCTTTCTGCTATACCAGACTTGATGTTTAGAGTTAACTCGGAGGGCATTTATTTGGGCTATATTGCTACTAGGGAAATCGTTAGTTTATTGCCATCTGATTATAACCCCATTGGCAAACATATATCAGATTTTTTGCCGCCAGAAGTTTCCCAGCGCCACCTAGAAAGCCTCCAAAAAGCTTTGGCTACAGGGATAGGTCAAATTTACGAACAGGACATTTTGATTGATGGTATGTTACAATATGAAGAAGTCCGGGTGGTAGTAAGCGGAGCCAATGAGGCACTATTTATGATTCGCAATATTAGCGATCGAAAACGAGCTGTAGAAGCTCTACGCAAAAAAAATGAAGAATTAACTGCTGCTCTTAAGCAACTCCAAGCCACTCAACAAGAACTAATTCAATCCGAGAAAATGGCCGCTTTAGGACAACTAATTGCTGGCGTAGCTCACGAAATTAATACGCCCTTGGGGGCAATTCGCGCGTCAATTGGCAATATCACTGCTGCTCTTAATAATTCAATTAAACAACTACCCGAAATTATCCAAAAGCTATCTCCTCAAAGACAAGCCGATTTTTTTACCTTGTTAGAAAGCGCTATAAGCAACCAGGAAATAATTTCATTTAGAGAAGAAAGACGATTAAGACGCACCCTCGCTCAAGAATTGCAAAGCCAACATATTCAGGAAGCAGAAACTATTGCAGAAACTTTAGTTAAATTGGGCTTTACCCAAGATGTTACTCCCTTTATAACTTTGTTACAAGAAAAAAATAACACCTCTATTTTAGAAGCGATCTATAACCTATATCTACAACAAAATAACAGCCAGAATATTGTATTGGCTGTAGAAAGGGCATCTAAAATAGTCTTTTCTCTCAAAAGTTACGCCCGTCATAATAATTCTGATGAAATGACTATAGCTGCTGTGCAAGATGGTATAGATTTAGTTTTAACTATTTATCAAAATCACCTAAAACAGGGAATTGAAGTTATCAAAAAATATGGGGAAGTACCCGCGATACTTTGTTATCCCGAAGAATTAAACCAAGTTTGGACAAATCTAATTCACAATGCTATTCAAGCAATGAATAATAAGGGAACTTTAGAGATAGCCATTGCAGAAAAAAATAACAATATAATTGTAGAATTTGCTGATTCCGGCTGTGGCATTCCAGCAGAAATTAAAACCAGAATATTTGAGCCATTTTTTACCACTAAGGCAAGTGGCGAAGGTAGCGGATTGGGTTTAGATATTGTCAAGAAAATTATTGACAAGCATCAGGGTAATATTGAGGTAGACAGCCAGCCAGGGCGGACTGCCTTTAGGGTATCCCTACCCATTAGACAAATATGATCGGGAGTATTAATTATGCCCAAGAAAGCAATTTTATGTGTGGATGATGAAAGAATGATTTTAAGCTGTTTAAGAGATCAGCTTACTCATCATTTTGGCAATAAATATACTTATGAATTTGCCGAGAGTGGTGATGAAGCTTTGGAAGTTATAGAAGAGTTAAATGAAGACGGTGTTGACATTTTGATTATTGTCTCTGATTGGCTGATGCCTAATATGAAAGGCGATGAATTTCTGATTAAAGTTCATCAGCAATTTCCCAAGATTGTGACGGTACTGTTGACAGGACAAGCCGATGAGGAAGCAATAGAACGAGCCCAAAAATATGCTAACCTGCACCGCTACTTACCTAAGCCTTGGGATAAAGCCACTTTAATAGAAGCCCTTGAATCTGGGTTAGGAAATTGATTGCGAGAGAAGGATTAGCAATTAGTAATATTCCCCTGACGCGATCGCGAAACCGCTGTATAGTACAAAATGAACATTTGAGTGCTATATGCCTCTCAATTCCTATGTCCGAAATCAACACATCATCTACCATGCAGCTTCAAGTAAAAGGCAAATCACTGCTTAGCATCACCCTCACCTTCATCTCCCTAATTTCAGCCATTAGTCCCGCAATGGCCGCACCTCCCCGCACACCAGATAAAGAAGAAAACTGCGACATTCTGGTAGTAGGTGGTGGGCTTTCGGGCGCAGCCACCGCCTACGAAAGTTTACTTGCTGGCCGCACTGTTTGCCTAACTGAAATTACCGACTGGATAGGCGGCCAAATTTCATCCCAAGGCACGTCTGCACTGGATGAAAGGGACACTCAAAGATCGCTTTTATTCTATCCTCGCGGCTACTTAGAATTGCGATCGCGCCTCCAACAGCATTATGGTAGACTAAATCCCGGCGGTTGTTGGGTTAGTTACTCCTGTTTTATGCCTTACGATGGCCACAAAATCCTATTTAAAATGTTGCAAGATGCGGCAAAAAAAGGTAAGGGTACGCTTAAATGGTTTCCTAACACTGTTGTCAAAGATTTAGATATTTCTGGGAATCAAATTAAAGGCGCGATCGCGATTCAGCATCAACCCGCAACGGGCACTCCCCCCATCAACGCCGAACCTCTTTCTCAAACCATTGAAGATGCCTATCGATATGAAAATTCCGCGCGATTTAATAAAGCTATTATTCGCTTCACAGCTAAGCAGTCAAATCAATCTAACCAAACAGCTAAACCGACTAATTGGTACGTCATAGATGCCACCGAAACAGGCGAATTAATCGGATTAGCTGACGTTCCCTACCGCCTCGGAATTGATGCGCGTTCCTATCTCGAACCTTCTTCAAGTAGCACCACTGGCGATCCTTATTGCACTCAAGGTTTTACCTATACCTTTGCCATGCAAGCAACTAAGGAACCTCAGACTCATCAAATGCCATCCTTTTATCAACAATATGCTCCTTACTACAGTTATGAATTGCAGCGATTAGCCAGTTTTCCCCTAGTATTTAGCTACCGCCAAATTTTTAGCACTAAACCAGATCAAAAGCGGCCGCCAAACACTAAAGACTACCCCATATATCCAGGCGATATCTCTATGCAAAACTGGACTTGGGGCAACGATTATCGACCGGGAACATCGGCTGATAACCTAATTTACACTCGCGAACAATTGCAAGCCACAGGTCAATTGCAACCCGGAGGCTGGATGGGTGGTTTGCGAACAGAAACTTTGCGGCATGGGGAAGAAAATGCCCAAGGATTTTTCTATTGGCTAGCAGAGGGGACGACTGATTCTCAACTTGGAAATAACGTTAAGAAACCTTACCCAAATCTTAATTATTTGACTGGTTTAGATTCGCCGATGGGGACGCTTCATGGATTATCTAAATATCCTTATATGCGGGAAGGAAGGAGAATAATTGGCCGACCCAGTTTGAGTCAGCCTCAAGGTTTTACAGTGTGGGAAGTTGATATGTCTCGTAATAACTTTGCGGCTGATTTTTACCGTCAGAATCTATCTCCTGAACAGTATCGCGATTTGTGGTTAGCTTTGGGTGGTTTAGACGCACCAGCTTTGGCTGTGGGAGATCAATCTGTAGACGAAACAAAGTCGCGATCGCGCTCTTTTATTTATCCCGATTCTGTGGGAATTGGTCACTATGCAATCGACTTTCACCCCTGCATGACTAATAGCCCCCCAGAAGCGCCTGGTAATACTGAACGGGAAGGAACTCGCAAGGGTCAAGGTCAAGCTTATCCTTTCCAAATTCCCCTCAGAGCGTTGATTCCGCAGAAAATTGATAATATGTTAGTGGCCGGTAAAAGTATTGCTACTAGCCACACGGCGGCGGCGGCTTATCGAGTACATTCCTTTGAATGGTCTGCGGGTGCGGCGGCGGGAACTACTGCTAGTTTTGCCCTAGAAAAAGGGATTCTGCCTTATCAATTGGTGGATGAATTACCATCTTACGAGCCAAATTTAGAACTGTTGCAAAGGCGATTAGAGCAACATAAAAACCCGATCGCTTTTCCGGGAACTTCTATTTTTAATGGTTCTTGGCAGAACTGGAAATAATACCAATTTGGCTTAAATACCCTCTTTCTTTTTTAGTCCGCCTACGCGGACTAAAGAGGTTGATGAACTTTAATAAATTCTCTATGACCACCTTAATTCAACCACAATCTAATGTCGAAGAGCAACGGGTAGTCCTGCCCAGCGTGACTTGGCAGCAGTATGAAAGCCTATTAACAACTCTAGGAGATTATCCTGGATTACGGCTCATCTACCTTGAGGGAACCCTAGAAATCTTTATGCCTTCTCCTGAACATGAAATGATCAAAAAGGTGCTTGCTAGACTTTTAGAGCGCTATGCGGAGGAGATTGATATTCCCTTACATGGCTATGGTTCGACAACTTTTCGACGTAAAGCTAAGGCGCGAGGACTAGAACCTGATGAGTGCTACTGTATAGATACTCTCAAAGAACTACCAGATTTGGCGATTGAAGTTAATTTAACGAGTGGAGGAGTGGATAAATTAGCTGTTTACAAAGGACTTGGGGTTCCCGAAGTTTTGATGTGGCAAAATAACCAACTCACCCTTTACGATTTACGCGAAGCTAACTATCGGGAAGTTGTTTATAGCCAGTTCTTTCCAAATCTAAACTTGCAGTTGTTAGCATTGTATGTTCGACCACAAGAACAACCACAGGCAATCAAAGAATTTCTTCGTGCTATTCGCTCATAAAAAAACTCAAAATAGGCTAGGCTTGTAAAAGACGCTGTTGATGAGCCTGAACATCCCGTTGCCGTGCAGTAAAGTCAATCTGTGTTGTCTTGCTACACCTGGGAAACTTCTGCTAAAATGCAACTGCATCAATATTTCATTCAGTTTATTAAACAAAAATAAGGAGAGAAATTGATGGCGATGAAATTCCTAAAGCTAGGACTAACAGGACTAATGGCACTGGTAATAATGCTAGTAATCGGAAATTTGCAATACAGCCAAAATAGTAACTATCTAATTACCAATTCTACTGCCTTTGCTCAAATTCCTACGGAAAGAAAAGCAGCAGCAGATAGGTTGTTGCAGCAAGGTATGCAAGAGTCACTTAGCAGTCAATTTCAGGCTGCATTAAAGTCTTGGCAACAGGCGTTAAGCATATATCGGGAACTCAAAGATCGCAAAGGTGAAGGCGATGCCCTCAGAAATTTAGCAACTACTTACTTTCAAGTTGGTGACTATGATAAAGGTTTTGAGTACCAACAGCAGGCTTTGACAATTGAGCGAGAGATCAAAAAGCAAGAAGATGAGGGCAACGATCCGAGTGTAATACCTAAGTAAAAATTAAGCTTGCTCTAGCGGTGCCATTGTCAATCCAGCACGGCCAAGCTGCATATGATATAGTTCTGCCTGCTCTTGAGGGCCAACCCAAACAGTTGCTTGACCTTCATAGTGAACTTGATTAGTGAGTTCCCAGGCGCGATCGCTTGTCATCCCTGGAATATACTTCATCAAACAATCAGAAACGTGCTGAAAGGTATTAAAATCGTCATTGAGTACAATCACCTTATAATTCGGATAAGGCTTACGGGTAACTTGACTAGACTTGTTGGGAGCTATAGTGGGTGAAGAGGTCATCTTATGAACAGTCGCTGAAACTACAGAAGTCATAACAGAGTTACCCGCAGAATTATAACACAATTACAAGACGAACATTTAATTATATTGTAACGATTTGCTAACAATATCGAGCGGGCAAATTTAGAATTCATGCTAAAAGTAGGATACAAATACAAGACACCCTAAAGTGCGATCGCGTTTCAAGAGATATCTCCCACCGATAATCTTCTCATTGCACTGCGAAAAATCATCAGGACAAGAGGAATTAAAAGGAAATGCAATCTTCAGCAATGGTTTCGGCAGTATTAATTTTATAAAAAAAGTGTACAGTGAAAGATATTTAGTTAGCTTAGATATACTGCCGATCGCTTTCCCTGTAGCTGACTTCACGACATTTTCCGAATCGGAAATGCCAAGATAGATAAAACTTTGATTTAGAACTATTTCTCAACTAACTTATGCCAGAACTTCCCATCTCCATTGCTCAACACTACCACGAGCGAACGAAATACGACCCTCAAACCATAGCGGCCAAAAATAAACAACTAGATTGGGAACAACAGCCAGTTTCCTTTAAGGAATATAAAATTGGGGCAACTTTTGACTTAAAGCCTTATTTGAGAGATAAATCAGAAGGGTTAGCGGCTGAGCCTGATGTTAAGTGGTGGCAGCGTTTGTCTCGCTTACTGCTTTGTAGTTACGGTTTGACGGCGAAAGTACCGACAATGGGGGGGGCTCCGCTGTATTTGAGATCCGCGCCTTCTGCGGGTGGGCTGTACCCAGCAGAGGTTTATCTAATTTCTCGCGGTACGGGACTTTTGCCTGCGGGACTTTACAACTATCAAGTCAGGACTCATTCGTTAGTTCATTTTTGGAATAGCGAAGTTTGGCCGACTTTACAAGGGGCTTGTTTCTGGCATCCGGCTTTAGAAGAGACGAAACTCGCGATCGCCATTACAGCAGTTTTTTTCCGTTCAGCTTGGCGTTACGAAGATCGGGCTTACAGACGAATTTACTTAGATACCGGCCACCTACTGGGCAATATCGAGTTAGCCTGTGCTCTGAATGACTATCGGCCGCACTTAATGGGTGGATTTGCCGATGCTGCGGTGAATGAATTGCTATACCTAGACTCGGAACAAGAAGGAACAGTTGCGATCGCAGCCTTAGCCGATTTGCTAGAAATAGAACAAAACTTACCTAAATTCCGAACTGCTTTATCAGGGCCCACGCAGACAGACTATCCGAAAATTCCAGACGGTCAACTGCTAATATCGCTCCACAAAGCCACTCTTATTAACTCAGATCCGTTAGGAATTGGTGGTTGGAAAGCCGATGAAAGTGAGGGGCAACTAGAAGATAAATACAACTTCCCTTTCTGCACAAAAGTTTCCGCCGTCACTCCGTCTATACCTTGGGGTGCAAACCTAGAATCCCTAGAAAATACAATTTTCAAGCGGCGTTCTACCCGCGCCTATACAGGTGCCGCTTTGAGTTTGGGAGAATTACTAGCTTTACTAGATTTTACTTACCAATCACAACACTATATCGACCAAGGTTTAGACGGTTATCCTGATTATTTTGACCTGAGTTTAATTGAAACATTTATCGCCGTTTCTGGCGTAACAGGATTAGAAGAAGGCTGTTACTATTACGCTCCCAAAGCTCAAGAATTGCGACAAATCAGGTTTAAAAATTTTCGGCGTGAGTTACACTTTTTGTGTTTGGGACAAGAACTAGGGAGGGACGCAGGGGTGGTACTATTTCATACCGCTGACTTAAAGAAAGCAGTAGCAAAATATGGCGATCGCGTTTACCGCTATCTGCATTTAGATGCTGGCCATTTGGGACAAAGATTGAATCTTGCAGCCATCCACCTACGTTTAGGAGTCAGCGGTATCGGTGGCTTTTTCGACGACCACGTTAACGAAGTTTTAGGCATTCCTGCTGATGAAGCCGTCCTTTACATCACTACCCTCGGCCGGCCAAGATAGGGAGATGGGGAGCAGGGGGGCAGGGGAGTTGGTGAGGGGGGTAGGCACGGGGGCACTACCCCTACAAAATCGCGGTTTTTCCGAGAATGAAACAGCCCTGCCTCTCCCCCTCTCCGTTAGATTTTTAACAGGGTTATCGGTTCAAAATTTATGAAGACAGTTATAGTTGTAGACGATCAACACTCGCATCGGGAGATGATCTCAAACCTCCTCAAAGGTAGCGGCATCAATGTGATTGAGGCAAGCGATGGAGCTGAGGCAATCGAGAAAATAGAGGTGAATTTCCCAGATTTAGTAATTCTAGACATTGTGATGCCGGGAATGAATGGGTTTGAGGTTTGCCGCCGACTCAAAAATAATCCGATAACGCAGAATATACCCATCATATTTTGCTCGGTTAAGGGTGAAGAATTCGATCGTTACTGGGGTATTAAACAAGGAGCAGATGCTTATATTGCTAAACCTTTTGGGCCGCGAGAACTTGTGGGAACTGTGAAACAATTTTTGCGATCGTAGAGGGTAAAATTGGCGTAAATTTGATTGGGTGGCGAAATCTGGAAATATAATTATTTTTATCCTAGAACTCGCATCAATACTTTATAGAACCTATTTGACATCTAAAGCGCGATCGCGAAAAGCAGGCGTGAGGCTTTACAGCAGGCGTGAAGCCCTAAAAGCCCAAGCTTAAGAAACTTTGTTGAGTTCGTATGGAATTATGCCCTAGATATAGCGCAACTTGTGTAATTTGTCAAGCATTTGACCCTATATCTGACATGGCCTATAGTCATAGTCTATTGATTTATTGTGATCCGAGCAGACTGTAATCATGGTTCGAGAACTTGAAAGGACGAGTGCAATTAAGGGGCTTAATGCCTCCGATTTTCCTGAAACTGCACCAGCAGCCAATCCGGTGTTTTTCAGAACTTATAGCCGCCGCACCTCCCAGGGGCGGGAGACGTGGGAAGAGGTATGCGATCGCACGGTTCGCGGCTTAGCCAAACTCGGCAACCTCACCCCCGAAGAAGCGGATCTCCTACACCGGATGCAAAGCCAACTTAAAGCCCTCACCTCCGGTAGATGGCTGTGGGTGGGGGGTAGCCAGTGGATCGAAGCACCAGAGAATTTTTCTGGGGCCTATAATTGTTCATCAACAAATATCGCTGACTGGCGGGCTTTTGGACTATTAATGGATTTGGCCATGATGGGCTGCGGTACTGGGGCGGTTCTCGAACCCAAATATATTAACCAATTACCGCCAATTCGGAATCGTTTATTAGTTGAATTGCAGGGGGAAATTGGCACTACCCCCGCTCAATTGCGACGGGAAGAAACAGAAGTCAAAGTAGAAGGAGATCGGGCAACCATCTATGTAGGAGATTCTCGCCAAGGTTGGGTTAAATCTTATCAAAGTTTACTGGAATTGTCAACAGATGAAAGATTTTCAGCCGATGTGCAAGTTGTCATTGACTTAAGCGATGTTCGCCCAGTGGGAGAACCATTAAAAGGCTTTGGTGGTGTCGCTAATCCGGTGAAATTGGCAGAACTTTATCATCGCTGTGCGGCAATTTTGAATAAGGCTTTAGGGCGGCAATTAAATTCTGTTGAATGCTGTTTATTGATTGATGAAGCGGCGGTGACAATTGTTGCCGGAAATATACGTCGCAGCGCAGGGATTCGTCAGGGAGATAGCAATGATCCCCTATTTTCTAATGCCAAAGATAACCTATGGCAACAAGATGCGAATGGTAATTGGCGAATAGATCCAGAGCGTGATGCTTTAAGAATGGCAAATCACTCTCGTGTTTTTCATTACAAACCTACCTTAGAAGAATGTATTGATGCTGTTAGAAAACAGTATTATTCTGGTGAAGGTGCAATTCAATGGGCTGGTGAAGCGGTAGCCAGAGCTAACTGCGATTTGCTATCAAATTCTGCACTGAAAGTAGAATTTTTGCAAGCATATAACGATGGCAAGGCTAAAGAGTGGTTTCAAGAAAATGCTCCTAACATTAATGCTGATGAATTAGAGCATCGGTTAGCCCGTGTGGGCTTAAACCCGTGTGGTAAGTAATTTTGCCTCACGTTAAAAACCCCGCAAAATCGGAGAAAACTGAGATGTTAATTCCGAGGTAAGTAGAGGAAATAAAAAGCCTTTACCACCGTAGAGCGTACCAAGTGAACCTTCTTAATGAAGAATATAATCTTGGCAAGAGTGCGAGGCATTTACAATTAATGTAAATGAAAAAGTACGCCGAGCTATAGGAAAATGAGAACCTATAGAACTAGAGGATAAAAAGCCTTTAGGATAACAAAATTGGAAATTATTGGCTCTAATTTTCACTGTAATTTGGGGGAGGTTCACCTCAATCAAATTGATCCAAAAAACTTCAAAGAACAGGAGGAAGCTTTCACCGCCGCTGCTCTATCAGTTGCCACACTTCTTAATCACAAATTTGTCGAAACCCGCTACAATTACAGTCGCCAATTAGACCCAATTGTAGGCGTGTCTTTTACAGGTTTGTTCGATTTCTTTGTTCATGCTTTTGGCGTTGATTGGCTCCGCTGGTGGGAACAAGGACGACCAGAAACCGAGCAAGGAATCGCCTTTAAAGAGGGGGAAAAAGAGTATTTAACTCGTTGGCGAGAAATAGTAAATCAAGCTGTGTGGGATTACTGCGATCGCCATTCTCTCAAACGTCCAAATCGTTGTACAACTGTCCAACCTTCGGGAACCAAAAGTTTACTAACAGGTGCATCTCCGGGTTGGCATCCTCCGAAAGCACAGCGTTTTATTCGCCGCATTACTTTCCGTAAAAATGACCCCGTAGCCTTAGCTTGTATTGACTACGGATATAACGTCATTCCCTCTCAATCTGACAAAGATGAAAACGGTAATTTACTAAATAATGCCTTCGATGAACGTTGTACAGAATGGTTGATTGAAATTCCCGTTGCTGTACCTTGGGCCGATTTACCAGGAGCAGATAAAATCGAGATTGGCAAGTTTTCTGCCCTCGCTCAAGTAGACTTTTATATGCAGGTGCAAAAATTCTATGTAAGTCACAACACAAGTGCTACAATAGAATTACGAGAAAATGAAATAGAACCTCTGGGCAATCGCATTTATGAAGCAATTCGCGATGATGAAGGCTACATCTCAGCAGCACTTTTAGCCCGATTTGATGACTTGCAAACTTTCCCTCGCTTGCCTTTTGAGCCGATTGCTAAGGAGACTTACGAAAAGCTTGTACAAGAAGTTTTCAACCGCCGTCAAACCACTGATTTTTATTCAGCTTTGAAGCGCTACGATTTTGGGGAATTGCCCGAATTTGGGCCGGCTGGTTGCGATTCTGACAAGTGTTTGTTACCAGAAAAAGGTAGTCCTTCATAGGAACATTTAGGTATGTAGTTGCGCTTTAGCGCTCTTTAAGGCGCTGAAGCGCAACTACCACTTACCTCCAACTAAGTACCTGGTTTAAAGAGCGCTAAAGCGCAACTACGTACCTATTACTCAACCATTGACATAGGAAGGAAGAAGGAAGAGGGCTAATTGTTAACAGCTAAGTATTACAAAACTACAAGTTTTGTGGTAATTTAAACAACCTGTTCAAGTGAGATTCTTAATTAATTCTTTGTCCACTTCCCATCCTTATCATTTCCCCATCTCCCCATCCTCCCCATCTCCCCTATTCTCCTCTCTACTCTGCATAAATTGCTCAATATCCGCGATCGCTTCTTCGAGCTCAGCAAAACTAAACTGAGGTTTAGGTTTTTTCTGCTTAGCGGCGGGACTGGGTACAGAGGTCGAATTCGATTTAGCAGCTTGACTGGCCTCCTGGGCGCGTGCTAACTCGTTCATTTGGTCAAGAGACTCAAAAAAGGCTCTGGCTGAGGCCCGGCGTAAATCTTGCCGATCTGGTTCCATGAGGAGTGGCTCCTTAGACTTTTGACATTGTACTCAAACTATATGCACCTTGCCGATAGTAGACTTTAAAACTTTAAACTCCAACTGGACTTGCAACTCAAGACACTTGTAAGGGGTGGGCCACAATGATTGGGATTTAATCATCCAGGTTACTTGTCAAGGTTGTCTAATTAACCTAGTCTAGTCGAGAATGAGGGTTAAGAAATGGCACTAGGAGAGTAAGGTGAGTCAGGGATTTGATTACGATTTAGTGATAATTGGTGCTGGCGTGGGGGGACACGGGGCTGCCATACACGCTGTTAACTGCGGTTTGAAGACTGCAATTATCGAAGCGGCGGATATGGGCGGTACTTGTGTTAACAGGGGTTGTATTCCCTCTAAGGCGTTGCTGGCGGCGGCGGGAAGAGTGCGAGATTTGCGAAATGCTCACCATTTGAAGACGTTAGGGATTCAATTGGGAAGTGTGGATTTCGATCGCGGTGCGATCGCGAGTCATGCTGGCAATATTGTCAATAAACTGCGTGGCGATTTGACCAATAGCCTCAAACGTTTGGGTGTTGATACGATCCGAGGTTGGGGTAAAGTCACGGGGCCGCAAAAAGTGACAGTAGAAACTAGCGGCGGTGAGAAGGTAATTACTGCTAAGGATATAATTCTCGCGCCAGGTTCGATTCCTTTTGTTCCTCGTGGAATTGAACTTGATGGGAAGACGGTTTTTACTAGCGATGATGCGGTGAGACTGGAATCTTTACCGCAGTGGGTGGCAATTATTGGTAGTGGTTATATCGGTTTGGAGTTTTCGGATATTTACACTGCTTTGGGTTGCGAAGTGACGATGATTGAGGCATTAGATCAGTTGATGCCGACTTTTGACCCGGATATTGCTAAGTTAGCTGAACGGGTGTTGATTACGCCACGCGATATTGAGACTAAGGTAGGACTTTTGGCGATGAAGGTGACTCCTGGTTCGCCTGTGGTGGTTGAACTTGCTGATGCCAAAACTAAGGAAATTGTGGAAGTTTTGGAGGTGGATGCTTGTTTGGTAGCTACGGGGAGAGTTCCTGTTAGTAGTAATTTGGGGTTGGAGTCGGTAGGGGTGGAAACTGTGCGTGGTTTTATCCCTGTCAATGACAAAATGGCGGTGTTGGCGGGTGGGGAACCTGTGCCGAATTTGTGGGCGATCGGGGATGCGAATGGGAAGATGATGTTAGCTCATGCTGCTTCGGCGATGGGGATTGCAGCGGTGGAGAATATTTGCGGCCGCGATCGCGAGGTGGATTACCGCAGTATACCAGCGGCGGCTTTTACTCACCCAGAAATTAGCTATGTGGGAATGACAGAACCAGCGGCTAAGGAGTTAGGAAAGGCTGAAGGGTTTGAGGTAGCTACTGTCAAGAGTTATTTTAAGGGAAATTCTAAGGCGATCGCTGAGGGTGAAACTGATGGGGTAGCTAAGGTAATTTTCCGTAAGGATACGGGAGAATTGCTGGGGGTTCATATTTTTGGGCTCCACGCGGCGGATTTAATTCAGGAGGCGGCGAATGCGATCGCGCAGCGGGATTCTGTTCATAATTTAGCTTTTGCCGTACATACTCATCCGACTCTTTCTGAGGTTTTGGATGAGGCCTATAAGCGGGCTGTTGGTAGTCATTAATCTAGCTTTTCTGGGCGGTAATCGGGGCTTTGCCCCTACCGTCTGGGAACGCTGAGTAAAGCGATCGCACTCTAAGCAGAATACTGAAAATCTCGCTGACTTGTGGCAACAATAAAAGGAGAATCAACATCGATCGACCAGTTTTCATCAAGGACTTTGAGATTGGGATCTAAAATGAGAGTTAGTTCACCAATTTCCTCATCACCATCATCACTATTTAGCTTATTATCAGTAGTAGATAAATCCGCTTTGAGTAAAAACTTGAGTTTAATCCAGTGAGAACTAGGATGGGTATCGATCAGAGTTGTGCCAATAGAACAACTGGTTAACTCGGTACAAATGGGATGAATAAAAGTAATCTCTTCATAAAACTTTTCTTGGCTATGCCAGTAACCATTAATTTTGTAATTGCACGATGCTAGGTGTTTAGTAGCGAGGTGATTTAGATCTACAGGTGCTAATAATTTAGCAAGTTCATCCCAAATTTGGTGATTTGTCAAAGTTACTGAATTTATCAGCATAATTCTCCTTTAATGACTTGTTTTAACGCCAGGAAATTGTAAAACTCCATCTATAAACTTTCCGTGATAGCGGTAATCTCCGCCCTCTCCTAATACCTTTGATTTGAGATCGTAGCCTTCTTCTTCTGAAGGAACAAGACCTATATTACCATCGGGTGGCACTCTACCATTTTGAATGGCTTTGAGATGTTTATTATTTTGATCGTATCTCTTGCCGAGGCGGATTTGCTTTTTGCTAAAAGATACTAGCATATCAGCCAGTGTTTGATATATGATGTCCGGCTGAATATCCGCCCAGTTATTGGGGAGAGATTCCATTAGCTTTTGTGGCAGCGTATTCTTTCACTGTAGACAATTTACCATCAAGTTGATGACCCGCAGGCACACCAATTCTGCGGATTATTGATTTGAGGCATTGCACAGCTCTTTAAACAATTCGCGGACACAACGCGCAATCACTCGCTGACGGGCCAACTTAACAGGAGTCCCCCCCTTCTTCCGTCGCCGCAAGTTTTCCGATGGCGACATCCGCTCCTCTCCATACTGAAACATCAGTGGCGGATTATTTTTTGTAGTCTCAATCCGGGTAAACAACCATTGCCACAGAGCTTTGCGGCATAACGCACTGCCTGATTGCTTACCCTTCTTTTTCTGTCCAGAATCTTCTCTCACCACTCCCATACCGACAGCTCGCATGAACCGCCGCTCAGACAGTTTTAGCTTTGATTCGTCTCCGGTCTGGCGGTTTTTCCTGATTTTGACTTCAGGTTTACCATCCTTGAGAAAGTCACAGATTGGGTAAATTGCTCCCAGCAAGTAACCCTGTAACTGGAACCCAAAACCGAATTTAGTAAAAATTTCCCGATATTGCTCGAACCGCTCGTCGTGAATTAACAACTGCAACTCTCGTCTGAGCTTGTAAATCTCATCTTCGATATAGCAGTATTGATTTGCTGCCCAACGAGTTTGAGTTTCAATCCCAGAACCGATAGTCTCCGCTGCGATACGATCGTACTTCTTCGACTTTCTCAATTCAGCCAACCAACCCCATAACAGTGGTGGTAAATCGTCTTGCAGCTTTGCCGATTGCACCAAAGCAATTTCTGGGCACTGCCAAGCTAACTCTTGGCGCATTCTGTTGATGATTGGGTTCTGAGTGCGGTTTAAATGCTCAAGTCTCAAGCAAATTACTTTGATTTGATTGACGAGAGGGTCGCGAATGTTGAGATAATCGCGCTCTGACTTGTCGAAATACCAGCAAGCGATCGCAAAAGCATCAATGTCATCAGTCTTGGCTCCGCTCTTACCCTCCTTTCCCATCAGCTCAGCCCTATAGTTAGGCAGTTTGCTATTGGAAATCATCCGCACTTCACAGCCCCAATCACTCAACTTATTCATCCACAGCTTCGCGTAATTGATACCTGTAGGTTCGCAAATAGCTACTACTTTATCAGCCCCAAAGCTGTCAATTTTTGTCTTTAATCTATTCAAATTTTCAAGGTTCGAGTGAAACACTTCGATGTCGGAGTCGAAGTAGTCATCACGGGGGTTGCTGGGTTTAGCCAGCAAAAAGCACGCAGCAATCGACGACCGACTAATGTCGATGCCTACGATTAATTCTTTCATTTTGTAAGGGGAGCTTGTTTGGTTTTTAAAAGGACAAAGAGTCTACGAATCTCCCAAAAGCCGAAGCTTACTTCACTGATTAAGACCCGTTTATTTTGTCCAGTGTTGATACGGGCTGGCGCTTACGAAAGTTTGATAGCAATTAAGCTAATTTCATTATTAAAGCGCCACTTAGGTTCCCGCGACTTTTCCATAAGCATGAGAAAGTTTCGACTGTTATTATTCAGTCTCGTCAGGCGGGTTGTAATATTTTGGTAATTATGGTTATAATCGTATTAACAAGGCT